>JASLJT010000262.1:0-3214 GCA_030747955.1 Verrucomicrobiales bacterium
AGCCTTAAGAAAGAAAGGAGAAACTCTGGAATCTCTTAGAAAATTGCGAAAAGCAAAAGAAATATCACCACAAAACCCACGAGTCATGTGGGAACTTTACTTAACCTACAAATCAATGTCTCTGCAGCACAAAGCTGAGAACGAACTGACAAAGATAATGGATCTCGGTGAAGACAGTGGCGGTGAATATTATCAGATCATAAAACTAAAAAAGCATTCGGATCGTGAATCAGACAAAAAGAAGGATCTCACTATTTTTTCATTCGGATCAATGCGTACAAGTATCAACACTCAACAAGAGAAAGGTGAATCCGTTAATGTTAAAATGGAAATTCTTTCCGGCATTAATGAACCAATTGATCCTAAAGATATCTCGCTAGTAGTAGATTTTTACGACCTTGTTAATGGAAGCAAGGTCGAAAAAACACGAGCTGATCCTCCATCCGCAACCTGGATAACAAAACCAATTAATTGGCAAACATCAAAGATAGAAATAGTTAACTGGAACTATTATATGCCTCAACTATCTCAGGAAGATATAAAGAATTTTGGTAAACGCTCTTATCATGGATTCGTTGCAAGACTCTACTACAAGGACCTCATCCAAGACATCTATGCAGAACCAAGGATTCTCTTAGAACCGAAAAAATTAGGTGTAGAATCATTCATCGAAGGTTCGTTATTTCCAAATTAAAAAAGCAGCTAATTCAAAGCTTCATATAAATAATATGATCTCCTTCATTATCTCAAATAACACAGAAACCACCGACAAAATTGTCAGTGCTCTGGAAAGATTTGAAGGGCATCATATAAACGTCCATCAAGCTCCCGAGACATTGCTCGAAGAGGTATTGCAAATGGATAAAATAGACGTTCTCATTGATGCCACAAACTCACTAGATGGTTTGCAGGAAAAAATCTTAAAAGAATTTCCAAAAATAAAAATTTGTACATTTAATGAAGATGATAAATCAAATATTCAAGAATGGCTTAATCGGAACCAACTGCATCCACAGGTTTCCATAACAAGAACCACTCCCAGATCTCCTGTTAATCCAATAAGAATCGATGATTCCAAGGAAGAGGAAAAGATTCCATTGGCTAATACTTTAACGGCGCCAGGAAAAAAACTAGGTGATTATGAACTCCTTCGATTCATCAGAAGCGAAGGAGACACTGAAGTTCACGAAGCCATTCAACTCTCGATTGATCGCAAAGTCGCGCTCATTCTACTAAATCCAAAACTCAGTAAAAATGAGGATTCCGTGAATGGATTCCGTGAACTTGTCAGAGCCAAAGCAAAAGTTTCTCATCCGCACATCGCCGCAATTTATGAAGGCCATGAAGAAGAAGGGACATTATTTTATACCAGTGAACTAATCTCTGGGCAAAACCTATCTGATGCTCATCATTACGGAATTAAATTAAGTGAAGAACATATCATAAGAATACTCAAAACAGTCGTAGAAACTCAATTGTATCTAACGAACACCAAGATACCTCACCAAACACTCAAAGCATCGCATATCTACTTGAGCCCCGACGGAATGACTAGAATTGCTAATACAGCGATCAATCATCAAAGGGAAAACACTAAGGAAGAAGGAAATATTCGCTATCTCGGTCAAATACTTCAAGAATTTATCGATGAATCTAAAAGTAAAACCGGGTCCATTTTATTGGAGGTTATGCGTCATCAATCGGGTCCCAGCACATGGAAAAAACTAAAGCACAGCATCAGTGAAAGTGAGGAAGGCCTTTCTGAATTACTTCATCTAGCTGACGGATCAATGAATCCTCGTCATAACATGTCAAGGATTTGGGCATTCACTGCCATCATCCTAATAATAGCAATAGTAACGGCTTACCTTTTATTTAACCGGAACATTAAATCACCTGAACCTATAATCATCGATTCTGAAACTATGATCAGAATTGAAGGTGGAGAATTTACCTATCAAAAAGACATCACAGAAACATTACCGACTTTCTGGATCGACAAATATGAAGTCACTATCGCCCAGTACAAAGCATTCCTAGACGCAATTAACTCTTTAAACAGCAAGGAATTTATTCACCCGGATCAGCCAATAGAAAAATTTCAGCACAAGCCAAATAATTGGGATGAATATTATGCAGCTGCAAGATTAGGGAAAGAATATGAAGGAAATTCCATTAATCTAAATTGTCCAGTGATCTACGTAGACTGGTGGGATGCCTATGCATATGCAAAATGGAAGAACCATAGACTGCCCACTGAAAAAGAATGGGAAAAATCTGCAAGAGGTAAGTACGGAAGGTTATATCCTTGGGGCAATGAACTTAAAGCAATAGAGCTAAGCAATGATAAGTTTATGGCCTGGAAGCCTATGGATACGCTCCTATCTGATGTCAGTGAGGAAGGTGTTTGGGGTCTCTTTGGTAACGTCAGCGAATGGACGAGCAGTCAAGAGCCTGACCCTGAAATTCTTGGTGAATTTGTTCCCATTGTGCGAGGTGGAAATTTTAATTATTCTCATTCTAAAATGCCACAAGTCACAACCAGAAAAATTCTTAATTCCCGAAACTACAAGACCAATTATATTGGCTTCAGGACAGTCTCAGACACTGATCCGAATTTAGACAAGAATGTAGAAATAAAAAAACCGATCCCTGAATGATCAGGGACCGGTTTAAATAAAATAAGTAATAAGAAGAACGTCTTAGTTTCCGCGCCTAGGATTAACCATATTCACCTTTCCCTGATATTTAAAAAGGTCGATCTTACTTCCCTTAACGTCTTTCATTGCTTTGTATTGCTCATCCAATTCAACAATTTCACCGCTACCATCGCCAAAAATACATACAGCTTCCATTCCTCCCCAAATTCCACCAAGTTCAGTCTTTTCCTGAGCATATTTGCCTGGAGTCTGTGAGAAGCCAGAGGCAAGGATCGGATAACGAGGTTCGAAAGTTGACGTCTTATTTACAGCGTAATGATTTTCGCCCGCTTCAAGAGCAATTCCTGCAGGTGTACTTCTTTCATGCAAGTCATCACCTCCACCCGAAGTAGTTCCTCTGCCGTGCCACATAGAACCTGCCACATAGAATGGTTTTTCAGAATCCATTTCGATTGCAATTTCCTTAAGGATATCATTCGCATTGTCCTCCTCAGGAAGAAACCCATCTGCACCATATTTAGCGTACATACCTGTGTATATTCCCTTCGCCTGTT
>JASLJT010000263.1:0-2507 GCA_030747955.1 Verrucomicrobiales bacterium
TTAATCATTTTGTCGAATCTGTTCAAAGTACCAAGGCCGGTCATATTATTTTTGTGATTGGTCAACATTGGGGAAAATACTGTGCACCAAATAGTGCTTATGAGAAATTCTTGGGAGTTGATACTGGAGAATGGACATCCAATCGTGATCTCATAATGGAGATTGGAAAGGGATTAGCTGAAAAGGAAATTAGATTAATCATCTATATGACTGCCCGTGCACCCATGAGGCATTATAAAATCATCAAGGCCCTAGGCGATACGTTACCAAGTATCAATGGCAAGCCTGCTGGTAATAAGATCGACCCAATGTCTCACCCCAAAAAAGTGAAAGGATTTAGACGCAGCGAGAATCAGGCTCCGAATCCAATTTTTTTAAAGAACTGGGGTGAAGTGTGTGGAGAATGGTCTCGGCGCTATGGTAAATTGATCTCAGGTTGGTGGTTTGATGGTTATAAGATGGAGATGAAGGATTCATATGAGAGCTTAAAAAAAGAGGCACACAATATTGATACTTGGATTGATGCAGTGCGTTCAGGAAATCCAGAAGCGGAACTGGCATTTAACGCAGGAGCGCACCCCATTCTTTCCCTATGTACAAGAGGAAAGTTGTGTCCTTATCAGACATTTACTTCGGGCGAGAACCACAATTTTAATGAACGTACTAAGAAAGGATTTGGCAAGCCTCTAACGCCTACGAACTTTCCCGCTCCTGATGGGGTTGTGTGGCACTTGTTGTTGCCTGCTGGTAAGGGCTGGGGAGCTGGCGATCAGTTGCGATTTAAGGTGCAAACACTCAAGGAGCGAATTGACGTTATTAATGCAGAAGGAGGGGCAATTACTTTTGACGTGCCCATTAGTTCTGATGGTAAAATTCCAGAAAAAATACTACAAGGGTTTCAGGAATTAGGCACATATAAGAGTCGACTCAATGACGGTGTGAAGTCATTCTTAGATTGAATGTTTGTCTTGGGAAGCTGCAAGATTAAAGAACGAAGATGAGAGGATTTCATATAACTAAAAAGTATTATTTAGTTATTGTATTATTGGTGACTGGTCCCTGGGCATCCGTTGCCGTTGAAGTGGAATTGGGATTACGCAAGCAACTCTTTGTGGATGATTGGGTGGTTGCGGAAAAGAGTGAAGTGGTTCGCGAGCTTGGTCAGGTGACAAAGCAGAACGGGGGCGAACCAATTTTTGAGGGATTCTTTTACGGTACTGTTTTACATGATGAGGGAAAATTTAAGATGTGGTATCGCGGTAACCCGTACGGTTACGCGGAGTCTATTGATGGAATTCATTTTAAGAAAATTTCCTTACTTAAGGGGCTGGATCCAGCTCATCATAATACCGCTTCTTTTTATATCGATCCGAATGAGACTGATCCCGATCACCGATATAAGATCTGTTATGCGTATCTTCGCCCACACGCGGCAGCGCTGGGCTATTCGGCAGATGGTATTAACTGGAAGGCTTACAATGGAGGCAAGCCCGTCACTCACCGAGCCGCTGACACTTACAATCAGGTGTTATGGGATAGTGAGGAGAAGGTGTACCGGATGTTTACTCGGACTGATTATCGTCGACCCGCGAGTGGACTCGAGGTCCGCGGCACGCGTGACATGATTAATCCGGACATTAAGGCAGATCCAAAAAATTGGCGTATCGTGCGTGAATGGAAATTTGGTAAGGGAGCTGAGGATGAGATTTATCGTCGGCAAATTTATGCTCTAACGGACTGGATTCATGAAGGAGTGCACTTTGCGCTGATGTCTGTTTATGAAAATATACCTAAGCCAGGAGAACCATACGATCGTAAACCGGACCATCATAAGAGGCACGAGAATGACATCGTCAATTTTTATATAGGAACTACCCGTGGCAATGCGATGTGGGACCTTACCTGGGTCTATGCGGGTAAGCCTCTCATTCCACGTGGACCAGACGGTAGCTTTGACAAGGATATGATATTTCCTGCCTCGCAAATCGTCACGCATCTGGACCAACACTGGATATATTACAATGGTTACCGTGAACGTCATGGTGTTGCAGATAGGGGTCCTCACAGCATTGGGTTGGCCACGTTGAAGCGTGACCGCTTCATTAGTTTATCTGCCAAGGGAGATCAACGCGGCTCGGTTCTAACGAAGCCATTCCGTCTCGAAGGTTCTCGGCTTCAGGTAAACGTTCGGGGCGAAGATGTTAGCGTCGATGTACTGGATGAAAATGGTAAAATAATTCCTGGGTTAACGTCGCGTTCCGGTAAAGTCGACTTGCTACGATGGGAACCGGAATGGGCCAAAGGAAATGATCTTAGTCAGTTCTTAGGCAAAACTGTTCGGCTCCGGTTCCATTTGCAGAATGCCAAGCTGTTCGCTTTTCAATTCCTTAAGTCAAAAAGATAAAACTCACTTAACTTTTTAATAAGTTCATATCTTTCTCACTGCTTCCAAAATTACCAAAGTCCATATTGTGTTTATGGAGTAATTCCAGATACAGATTGCAAAG
>JASLJT010000264.1:0-6311 GCA_030747955.1 Verrucomicrobiales bacterium
TTGTGTTGGTCAGAAATTGCCATCCTTTGAAAGTCAACGTATGCGCCATAGACTGTTTTTAGTCCTCCCTTTTTCCCATTAAGCATTGGCATGAGGCTCTCGAATTGAACGTGTTTGGGTTTTTCGGATTCAGCAATGTCCAGTGCAGTAGCCATGACATCTTGCATATAAATTGGAGAATGATTTTTTTCACCTGAGTCTATTCCAGGACCCACTGCGATGAAAGGTACTCTGACGCTATGGTCATATAGGTTCTGTTTTCCAAGTAGGCCGTGGTGCCCGACAGAAAGTCCATGATCAGCGGTGAAAAAGATGTAGGTGTTCTCAGTTTGACCGGTGCTTTCGAGGTGCTTTAGGATCCGGCCAATCTGTGCGTCCATATGCGTTATGATGGCATAGTATTCTCTTCTGTTGACCTGAACGGCATGCTTTGTTCTTGGGAATGGAGCCAGTTTTTCGTCGCGAAGACCTTTACCGGATCCTATCTGTTCTTTGTATGGATGTTCGGTAAGAAAGCTTGCGGGCATCTGTATTTTTTCTGTGGGATACATATCAACATATTTCTTGGGAGCTTGGCGTGGGTCATGAGGAGCATTGAAAGCAATGTACATAAAGAACGGGTTCTCCGTTTTTTTAGACGCGTCGAGATAATCAATGGCATCATCGGCAACGACTTCGGACCAGTGCTTGCCGCCTGCCCAGAATCCACCGAACTTAGGGTCGCTAGGGTCCCAAGGATCAGTCCCATCGGCGAGTGGTCGATTGTATCCTTGTGGAGTTTGCCTTGGCATTCCCCCCCTGACATTTCTTGCAGTGCCGAAAACGTGGTTCGCATCAGCTTTGATGTGCCACTTCCCAGTGAAGAAAGTTTCATAACCTGACTTAGCCATGAGTTGAGGCCATAGTGATCCGTCCAATGATTTTTTGAGCTCGCTCGCTGAATTTTTTGCGTGCCAAATATATTTTCCGGTGACAAGCATGGTCCTGCTTGCTACGCATACTGCACCGTGATACCCGCCCATGTTGTAAGCGTGAGTGAAGGTCGTTCCTAGACCAACGAGCTTGTCGAGGTTAGGCGTTTTGATTTCTTTGTTATTTAATGAATGAATTGTCTTGTAGCACTGATCATCGGCAAAAATGAATAATACGTTTGGCTTCGTAGCCGCTGATAAATTTGTCAGGAATAACGTTGTGATTATGATGCTTATCAGAGAATTGAATAATTTTTTCATGGAGAGTTTCTGGTTCGGAGATGTCCCGTTATTGTTTTTATTTATAATATGAGACAGGAAAATGAACACTCAAAAGAGCATTATTTTGTAAATAGCTAATTGTAATTATAGGGAAGGTTTTTACCTGAAAACCTCTTTATTTTGACGGAAAACATTTCAAAATTCGATCCCTCCTTGAAATTTTAGTACAGGCTCTTAGAAAACTGCTACCTTATATGAATAGAAATGCCAGGTGAATTACCAGAGCAGCGTCCGACGAGTCCCGAGAACCCAAAGGACGAGGAACGACAGAGAAATTATACTCCACAAAATGAACTGGGTCTTCCCGTATCAAAGTTCACTGAGAGGGATATAAAAGAGGCCGTGGAGGATGCTACCGGATCCTGGGAAAAGCCGAACCTGAAGCCTAGCGAAGATGTGGGTCGTGTAAGTTCCAGATCAGTCCAGTTAGTTGGTATAGGATTTGCCGTATTACTTGTCCTAGTCATTTGGATTGCTTTTACTTTCAAGGCGCCGAAGGAGCAGGGTCAGGGTGAAGTTGATGTTGTCAGAGGAATTCATGAAATTGAGACAGAGCTACAGAAAAAAGTCACTGAATTTCTTGCTGCAGAGAGTTGGGAGGATGTTACTCATCTGGTGAGGGGAGGGGACCAGCTCCAAGGGCAGCTTTCCCTTCATCAGAAACGATTGCCCAAAGAATCTGTAACCATTGAAAAATACAGACCATTAGATGTTATTATGGTGAGAGGAGATCAGTTCCTCTATATGCTTGGATACAAAGATGAAAATGGAACGGCAGCTTCTATATACTTTACTCCGGACGAACCTAATCACATCATTTGGGAAGCATTTGTGGCATATTGTGACGGGCCCTTTGATGAGCTGGATTCTTCGGATGAAGGCCCGAAGGATGCGGGAGCGTATCGAGTGTACGCACAAGCTTATCATGATTATGAGGGGAATTATGATGAGGAATCTTGGCAGTCTATTAGGCTCAGCTATCCCTCATCCGATAGACAGATTAGTGCTTATGTTAAAAGGGATTCTCCTCAAGCGAAGAAGCTTAAGCCTTTACTTAACAAGAGAGAAGGAAGGGCCCCTTTAGTCCTTTCGATTTATCCTTCTGATTCTTCTGTTCCTAGATCATCGCCGGAAATTATTGATCTTCTGGGTGTGGGTTGGCATGAGATCGGGAATTCTGAGCCTCAAACATTCGATGAGCCTCAAAAAGATCAATAGATTTCGGATTATTCTATTTCCCTGACTCTGTACAGGTTCACCCTGAGATCGCGATCCACGAATTCGTCAGTGTAGGAAGTTTCTGTTCCGTTTGATTCGAGTCCATCGTCCAATTCTACCCAAAAATAGGTCTGGTCATCCTCATTATATTCAAAAGAATCACCGGCATAAACCCTTCCAGGGATCGAATTAAATGTGATCGTTGGTATGCCATCAGAAACTGAAATATCTGTAATTTCAAAGGGGGCAGGTGGAACAGCCAGATGAACAACGATCCCTTGCAGGATCGGATTGCCGTCACTAGCGACCTGAGCAAGCCCGCCAATGTCATTTTGCATAGAAACGCTCAACGTTCCGGTATCGGTAGCAGTGAAGTTGGCAACGTATGCAGCTGATGATGAAGGGGTCCATGTATGGACATCTTGTAATCCTTCAGAGGTGATATTATCGACTACTAGATCATCATTAACAGTGATGTCCCAACCCCGGTCCCGGTCCGCTCCTTCATTAAAGAGAAGTTGAATTTCATATAGCCCTCCCCCTATGAGTCCCTCCATTTCGATGTCGAGGGAGCTCGGCGCAGCGGACCAGCGGATGTCGCGCATGACTTCACTGAGGTTAGCTACTGAGTCAGCGTCTGCTCCGGCAAAGGCGGGGCCGCCTCCTCCGCTGGACCAGTTATCAATCTGATGAGTTGAGGTCGTTCTGACAGTGACGCCATCCTTTTCAACGACTCCTTCATCAGTGACATTGTCGCCTAGACCTGCACGGTCCGAGAAGAACTGTACTCCATTGATTGTCGAGTCCGTATTTCCATAAACGTCAACGGCTATCACTGCCGTAGAAGGTTCAAAGTTCAAATCGTCAGGTCCTGAGAAAGTCATTACTTTTCCGACTAAGACCTGAGTTCCCGAATCAATGCTTACGGTCGGGTCCAGTGGGTCAAGGTCCAGGCCGTCGGCTATTCCGTCATTGTCAGTGTCGGATTTGGTTGGATTGGTTCCTTGTGCAATTTCCTGGTTATCATCTAAACCATCATTATCAGTGTCCTTACTGGTCGGATTGAGGCCGGCAGTCTTTTCGTCCCCATCCTCTAGTCCGTCACCGTCCGTATCTTTGTTGTCTGGCTTGGTCCTTAATTCGTATTCTTCCAAATTGGTCAATCCGTCATTGTCCGGATCGCCTTCCGGATCATCAACTCCGTATTTCTCTTCCCAAAAATCAGGGATCCCGTCATTATCTTCATCATCACTGACAATTTCAAAGGAGAACGTTCCTGCCGCGTAACGGTTAACGGGTCCTCCATCAATTTGTGTCGGCCAAGCTAAGGTGTCATCACCGAAACGGCTCCCTCCAACGAAAGTAATTGCCGCACTATCACTGACACTCATGCCTGTAGTGCCCGCATTCCCGTTCGGTTCACCGACACCGTATCCGCTCGCAATGATAGTGTAGGATCCTGCTTCAAGAATCAAATCGGCATCGAGCTCAATCATCCGGTGCGCATCACGGAGTTCGCCATCATTTTCCTCTATGAACTGAACTTCCCCGAGAATTTCATCACCTGAGTCATCTGCAAAACCAGGTGTGCCTTGGTCGTTACGGTCCCACATGGTCACAGTGATGGGTCTCATGAGCCCGTTAGCTCCACTGTCGAATGCTCCGAGTTCCAGAATTCTGATCGGTTCCTGAACGGTGAAATCCATTCCCAATGCCCCGGTATAGTTTTGGTTTCCTACCGTGCCCTGCTCGATTTTGTAGGCTAATTCTCCAAGGAATGCAGGAAAATCAAGAGGATCATTTGGGTCCGTTTCCTTATCAATTTCACGTCTGTCCTTGTGGCCGTCCTCGTCGGTGTCAGCCATATTGGGATCGGTTCCTGTGTCATCATTATCGATGACTTTACCGGTGTTCGTTTCGACGCCATCTAATAGCCCGTCCCCGTCCGTGTCTGCTTTTTTAGGATCGGTTCCGGTATTAGTGGCACTGACATAGGTTCCGGTATTCGTTTCAACACCATCACTGAGACCGTCCTCGTCCATGTCTTTCTTAGTCGGGTCAGTTTTGGTTTCCTCGTACTCATCGAGATCGGTTAATCCGTCCCCGTCAAAGTCTCCGGTCCCCGGGCCGGGTCCTGGTCCTGAAGCGTTACCATCAAGATCTTCAAGATTATCCACGAGTGCTTCTTCCCACGCGTCAGGTAATCCGTCCTCATCCTCATCATCTGGTGCCATCGTAGAACTGAGAACGATTCCCTGCAGGATAGGGTTCCCGTCAGCGGCGACTTGCGCGGCTCCTCCAATATCATTTTGGAGAGTAACGGCAATGACCCCGTCATCTGTAGCAGTGAAATCTCCGGAATAAACGAATGAATTTTCAGGTGTCCAGAACCCGTCGCCTCCTTCTGAAGTGATGTTATCAACTACCAGTTCATCGTTCACGGCAATGTCCCAACCGCGGTTACGGTCCGCTCCTTCATTAAAGAGCAGTTTCACATTGTAGATGCTTCCTGAAACGAGTCCCGCAATGTCAATGCTGATTGGACTTGGCGCTGCGGACCAGCGAATGTCCCTCATGATTTCACTTAAGTTAGCTGCTGAGTCGGCATCTAGCCCGGTAAAAGCGGGGCCATTGGCACCGTTGGACCAATTATCAATAAAGTGGGTTGTAGTGGTTGTGATGCTTACTCCGTCCTTTTCGACCATGCCCTCTCCGGCCGTTTGTGACCCTAGTCCGTCCCGGTCCGTGAAGAACTCGACACCATTCACGATCGAATCTCCATTGCCGTAAGAATCCACGGCAATGATTGTATTTTGAGGATCAAGATTCATATCGTCCGGGCCTGTGATTTCTATAATTTCTCCCTCGATCACTTCGAAGGCATTACAGAGGTATGAGTTGGCAATGAGTATGAGAAAAAGGAATGCAATTTTTATTAGCTTCATATCGTGGCGTGTTTCTAGATCAATGCTATTACACTAAATTATTGATTGGTTCGTAAAGTGAAAAGATCCTGATGCTTTTCCCAATATTTGGCGGTTTTTCAAGTAATCAGAGCTTCAATCCAATAAAAAACGGCGACATCACCTGAACTGGTGATACCGCCGCTTAAGGTTTTAATTGTTATCTATTCTACGGATTCTCTTCAATTCTGAAAAAGAGCTGAGGGGCACCTTCGAGTGGGTTCTCTAAACCAGGCTCACCTATCGGAGGATAGACTGTAGTCTCACCACCGGACTCAATGGAATCATCAATGTCCGCATCAAACTCTTCGAGTGTCTCAGAAAAATACAAGGCGTAGGTCCTGTTCGGCTTCGAGTTCCACTCGAACCGGAAACTGTTCTCCTCCGCATTGTAAATCACGCTGGTAAAGTCAAACGGCACTGAAAGTCCAAGCATGTCCTCAATGCTCTTTCCTGAACCTCCGTCCCAGATCTCTGCAATCTCGTTCGGCTGTAGTGCCCGTCCCCAGACTGCAACGTCATCAACTTTTCCCTGCCAGTTACGGTTCCTCGCATCAGGGTTATCACCGATGCGCATTGGGTTGCCGCGGTCCTGTAGTGTTGCCCCGGCCTTACGAGCCACTTCTTCTCCGTCCAGATAAAGGATCTCTTCCTGTGTATCAGCGTCTGTTACTCCGGCCACATGGTGCCAAGTCTCAGGATCACCACCTACGGTCATTGCCACGTTGTGACGGTTAACATCACCATTACCTCCAGTGAAGGTCATCTCCGGTGGATTGTCTCCTCCACGACGGTGCACTCGCCAACCATTGCCCTCACCCTTAGCTACCAAGCACTGCCAACTCTTATTAATTGCCTCTGCTGTGTACCAAGCAGA
>JASLJT010000265.1:0-11115 GCA_030747955.1 Verrucomicrobiales bacterium
CTAGCAACACGGCCTTCAAAATTGCCAATGCCCACAATGCTAACTCCATTTTCTGTCACAATTTCTTGATCCAAGACTGTGCCCTCAACGTTCCCACCGGACTCTGCTGCCAAATCAATTATCATGCTTCCCGGCTTCATCCTTTGTATTACATCCTTTGTGACGAGTATGGGGGATTTCCTGCCAAAGACTTTGGCTGTAGTAATAACCACATCAGATTCCTCACAAACTTTTGCCTGTTCTTCACGCTGTTTTTCAAGCTGTTCAGGCGTCAATTCTTTCGCATAAACCTGACCAGTTTCTGAGGAATCATCACCAAGATCAATTCTTAACGCCTTGGCCCCAAGAGACTCTGCCTGTTCAAGAGCCTCCTGACGAACATCGAAGGCTGTGACCCTAGCACCTAAACGTTTGGCTGTAGCGATCGCCTGAAGTCCTGCCACTCCGATTCCCAAAATAAAGTACTTGGCAGGAGAAATTGTTCCTGCAGGAGTCATCATCATAGGCAGTATCTTATTTAGCTTATCTGCCGAATGTATAACGGCCGTATATCCTGCAATATTTGCCTGTGAACTGAGCGCATCCATTTTTTGAGCAAGGGTCGTTCTTGGAATCATTTCCAAACTCACTGCAGTGATGCCACAAGACGCCATCGCATTAAGGGACTCAATATCATTAAATGGATCAAGAAAGCTAAGATGCATAGCACCCTCTTTGAGAATGCTTATTTCTTCACTCGGAGGCTTCTTAACGCGAAAAATAAAATCAGCATTTGATAAGGACGAACCCCTGTCAGTAACGATCTTTGCTCCAGATTCGGAATATTCAGTATCAGAATGGTCGCACCCAGCCCCAATCCCGGATTCAACCTCCACTTCCAATCCAATATCAACTAACTTCTTAACTGTTGCTGGAGTAAGAGCTGCCCTAGTCTCAGTAGAATCAGTCTCCTTGGGGGCAAATATTATCATGAACTAGTCCAATTTATATACTGGAATCATGCCAAACTAACGCTGAAATGAAATTTGTCGATTCCAACAAAAATATCCTATATCTTATATAAAAGGATATCATTAAATATTAAAGCTCCTAATAAATTGATATATAAAGTAATTCAGCCCCTTTGTTATCTTGCGATTATATCCGCTCTGATAATTGTCGCATGCTCACAAAATGAGCCAAAAGCCCTATCCGTTGAATCTAAAAGATATGCTATAAGAACCAGCCAAATTCGCCTTTCTGCGCCAGAAGCCAAAAAAATTGGTAATAAAATCTGGAAGAATGAGTGCGGAGGAACGCTAGAAGGCCTCACAAGTTGGAACAAAGGTGAATATTTTGCCTCTCTGGGTATAGGTCACTTCATATGGTATAGCCGCGTCAAAGAAGGACCCTTTGAAGAAAGTTTCCCAAAACTCATTCAATTTATAACTTCAAAAGGGATCAGAGTCCCAGCAATAGCAAGAACAGCCGATTGCCCCTGGAGTTCAAGAACAGAGTTCATTAATGCTAAAAATTCCCCTCAAATGAATCAATTAAGGCAATTCCTTCATAGAACAATTCCTTTACAGACCTCATTCATTCTAACTCGCCTCGAACAGGCTTTACCAAAGATGTTGATTCAAGCTCCTATAAATAAGCAGAAAAAAATTAAACATAATTTCTATACATTATTACAGAGCCAACAAGGAAAGTACGCCTTAATGGACTATGTGAACTTTAAGGGAGAAGGAACAAACAAAAAAGAACGTTACAAAGGAAAGGGTTGGGGAATGCTACAAGTGCTTGAAGAGATGCGCTCCAATCTCCCTTCAAGCCAAGCCGCGCCTGAATTTGCAAGAGCAGCTGATTACGTTTTGACACAAAGAGTTAAAAATGCTCCTAAAGATGAAACGAAATGGCTTAAGGGCTGGAGAAATAGACTCAAAACTTATTATTAGCCATTAGACTTTACAGATTAATCTAAGTGAACTCTTCTTTGACTTCTCACTAGCTTGCGGCATTTATTAAACGTCCCATTTAAATCAATTCTATAATGTCACTAGAAACTACCCTCATCCTATTCAAGACTGATTGCGTCGAAAAACATTTAGTCGGTGAAATTCTTAAGCGATTTGAGAGCGAAGGATTTAAAATTAGAGGCATAAAAATGATATCCCTTTCAACTGAAACCCTAAATGAACACTATGCTCATGTAGCGGACAGGCCATTCTTCCCTGAAATACTTAATTTTATGCAAGCATGCCCCGTAATTGCCTTGGCTTTAGAAGGTGAAAATGCCATCGCTCGTGTTCGGGAATTACTCGGACCAACAGATTCAACTGTTGCTGATAAGGGAACGATCCGTGGAGACTTTGGGATCGATACAATGCGGAATGTATGTCATGCGTCAGATTCAGAAGAATCTGCCTCCAATGAATTGAAACGGTTCTTTGGTGAGGATGAGATATTTTCTTATTAATACATCCCTAATGTGATTCTTGTATGAATCACATTAATTGGAAGAACCGAGCAGAGTAGTTTGCATAAAACAAGCAAATGGCCATACTATTGAGTCAACAGAGGTGAACTCAAAGAGGCTAAGAGACATTAATTCTGCTATCAAAATAGCACGAGCCATTGGCTGGATTGCATTATTGATTTCCACAATATTGCATTTATTGATTCTCTTTAGCTTCAATTATAACAGCGATCAATTATCTATTGTTACAGTTTTTCCAATCTGGCTCTGGTCCGTGATCGGTTTAGGATTCATTTTCATTTCAATGATATGCCTAAAGAAAAAACTACTCCTGTGGTTCTTTGGCGCATGGATATTTACAGCATTACTAGGATCAGATGAAATCATATCGTTAAAACGAGGATTCACTCCAACAGTAAAAAAAATAAAGACGGGAAATAATCTAGCAAACCCCATTCAAACGTTACGTGTTGCATCGATCAATTGTAACGGTCGTAAAATTGAAGCAGCACTAGAATTAATCGATTACAATCCTGATGTTATTTTTTTGCAGGAATCTCCATCACCAGAAAACCTCAAGATCATAAAAAATAGATTATTAGACCCAACGATCCAGATCGTTGGAGGATGGGACTGTGCAATCATTGCTAGAGGAAAATTAACGAAAAGAAATTACTCCTCTATTTTCTATAACCACGCCACTGGCGCGATGCTAACACTTAAAAATGGATCAACTATAGAGCTTCTTTGTATTCACCTAGAGAGTGCAGTGACTCGCTGGGATCTATGGAATAAAAATTGCTGGAAAGAACATCAAAAGAGAAGCCAAGAAAGGCGCGATCAATTACAGCAGCTATTATCACAATATGAAAAGTTTGCCTCCGATAGACCTAAGGTCTTTGGCGGTGACTTCAATTCCCCCCCAAATAGTAATTTGTTTAAATCATTATCAAGTGAATATAAAAATGCATTCAGCTCAACCGGCAAAGGGATTGGCAATACATTCACTAACTATTTTCCAGTCATTCGCATCGATCACATCTATTCCAACCCGGACCTCCAACCTGTTGACTCCAGCTCTATTAGAACAATACATTCAGATCATCGAATGCTGATATGTGATTTTATCCTAAAACAAAAGAACTAAGAAATTATTCATTAGTCCACTTCCATGAAATTTCCTTTTGAATGTCTGGATGCAGGGAAAAATGAACAGGGCAAGACATAGCCGCCTGCTCAATTAATTCCCTCTTAGGGTGATCATCCGGTAAGGGGACATGTATCTCAATTGTAATTTTCGCAATCCTGCGAGGCAAATCGGAACTCATTTCCTTTATGACTCTTCCCTTAACATCACCAACATCAATTCCATGATTCTTTGCAGCTATACCAAGAATTGTTAACATGCACACTCCTAATGAACTTGCACATAGATCCGTTGGAGAAAATGCCTCTCCTAAACCATGATTATCAACAGGCGCATCCGTTTCTATAGTTGCGCCTGACAAACCATGCTTAGCTCTGCATCGCAAATCTCCATCATAATTAATTTCTATTTCTACCATATCTAAAAACGAGTTAATACTTCATTCAATCCTAAATAACAGAGCGCATAACTTCAATTATTTTCACCTTGGGAATCTATAACTAAAACTATTCTAAATCCATAACTTGCTCCTGTCTGACCGAAGGGCTGGACACTCCTATAAGATGACAAAAAATGCTGCTCCAAATAAGAATCATATCCTCCACCACGTGCAACTGACCAATCTTTAAAGTTAGATTCCCCACCATAAGAATCCTTAACCCATTCCCAAACATTTCCTGCAAGATCATAAAAGCCCTTACCGTTTGGATCAAAACTACCAACTGGTGAAGTGTGAGAGAAACCATCCTCATACGAACCGACAACAGTAGTCTCAGACAACCAACTCAAAGCTGATGAATCTGCAATGTTAGCCGTTTCTTTTTCAGGAGGCCACTTATCACCCCATGGAAAGACCCCTTTGACCAGACGATCTCTCTCCGCAGGACTGGATCCCTCTTCAACTCTTAACCCTGCAGCGAAACTCCAATCCTCATCAGATGGCAATTCATATCGTAAGTTAAATCCTATTAGTCCTTTATCCCTCTCATATTCAGTCAGCCATTTACAAAACTCTTCGATCTCATTCCTATCAACTAAGACCACAGGATGTTTGTCTTTTTGAGGGAATTTGGGCTTAATTTTGCGTTTTTTCCCTGTCAAAGAGCAAAAAACATCAAAATCTTTAACCCTGATTTCCCAAGCTGACATCATGACAGCATCCCTCAGTGGCAACATAGGAATGCCTAAAGAGTTCTTCCATTCCTTAGCAAAATCAACTCCTTCACTCTCCCGCATTTTTACACTTACAGGATGATCAATACTGGATTGCAGATCAATCCATCGTTTCTCATCTCTATAACCTTTTAAGCGGAAGAGAACCTCAACGGGATTAGGAGTCAAACCAGAGAGACTCAATCCTGTTTTGCCTTGATACTTATCATTAATATAAATTGAAGCTCCTTCCGGAACTGAACTCAGAGTTAATGTTGCGTAAGTTTGCGTACGCACATACGCAAAAAGTGGGGCCCTGTCCTCAAAAACATCTTTTCCGTAAACGACATCTTTTTTCTCATGCTCAACGCCCACTCTTAATTCATAGCGCTGATTCTCAGCTAAGTACCCTTTGTTTTTTTCTTCTAGGGTCATCCATTTAAAATAATCCTCAGCCAGATCAGGTCCAACCAATGCAGTTTCATAAAGAACTGAAGGCTCTTCATTAGGAAGAATTAATTGAGCTTTATGGTAATCAACTGTTTCAGGTAGACTCGCAATGTACTCCTCAAATTTCATTAATGGGAAAGGGGCCTCCGAAATATGATTTTTTTGAAGGTAATTAAATTTCATCCCAAGTGAGTTTTGCCATTCCTTCCCCTCAATTGGAGGCTTATAGAATTCCAAATGACCTCCTAGCAATAATGTTTCATCATTTTTAACAGTACCTTGAGCTAACTTGGTCCGGTAACTTTCCAGTTCTAACTCATAGCTGACCTTACCAATTGGAACCTCCGACTCAAAGTAATCTGGTGAAGCGATCCCTTTGAATGACCTTTCCTTGCCATTTTCAAAGACCTTGAAAACTTTAGCTCCTCTAGGCACAGAAGTGATCCGAACATTTCCAAACTTTTCCTCACCTATTTTAGATTCTTTTTCTTCATCCTCCTCATCGTCGACCCCGGTAATGGTATTATTCCCATTAGTAGGAACGTCATCAGGTCCTTCATTTTGTTTAATATGAATAGGTCCAAAGAAATCAATATTTGATACACTAAAAATGGCAATAGCAACCAAAGTCATGAGAAGTAAAGTTCTAGTGAACTTAACAAGAACCGCACCAATTCCCATACCCTCATCCAAAGACTGCAAATCTTGACTCATTTTGTGAGCATTCTCATAACGTTGCCTCGCCAGAGTGGCACATGCCTTGCAAATAATATCATTAAGTGAACGCCATTTCCTTCTCTCCACTTCATTCCCATTTGGATCTGAAATTGCAGGGAACTCAAAACGATCCTTACCAGAACTCATTTCATAGAGAACCATACCCAAGCTATAAATATCCGCTTTAGGGTCACCCGGCCCTTCAGGGGGAACAAAACCTTCGGTACCAACAAATGTGCGTTGCCCAGAAAGTGCCACAAGACCAATGTCAGCAATCTTGGGGATCCCATCGACGAAAATCACGTTTGAAGGTTTAATGTCTCTATGGGTCAATCCCGACTCATGGATGTGATGTAAAGCATCCGCCATAGTTGCACCCCATTCCCCACATTCGTCCATTGAAACTCTTTGTCGGTCTGTTATTTCAGATGCTAATGTTCTTGGAGTGTATTTATCATCAATGATCTCAGACTTGCTAACCTTATCATCTGCCAATTCCATGACATAGTAATAGAAGCCATCATCCAAATTACGCCCAACATGCAAAACATTGACCAGGCCAGGGTGAGTGCGAGATATTGGCTCGAAAATTTTAATACCTTCAAATTCTCTTTCGAAAGTTCTATCGTATTCAAAGTCCTTGCGATTGACCACTTTAATGGCCCTCATAGATCCAGTGACACTTCGCGCAAGCCAAACCTCTCCATAAGATCCTTTCCCAATCATTCTAATCATTTCGTGATCAGGAATCACTGGGGTCCTTTCGCTAAAATCAGAAGAGCTGCTTTTCAAGTTTCTGGATCTCCTTCTTTAATATTGAACCAATTCGATGCTTCGCTAAATATACTTGAGCAATACTAACTCCAAGTTCCTTTTTGACCTTGTCCACTGACCAGCCTTGGACAACGTAACAATCAAAAATTTGAAACTGTTTAGGTGAAACTTTACCTTTCACTTTTGCTAAACCCCGATCGGTAATACTTTTGTTCCATTCTGCCTCCCAAATCTTTTCAATTTCAGGACCATTTTGATCCTCAAATCTATCAATGACAGCTGTCCTTATTGAATCGTCCAATCCATGACAATCAACGACAGCATTATGCTTTTTTCTTTTACGAAACTGATCAGCTATCCTCCAACGACTCATATTCATCAGCCACGCCTTAAATGAACCTTTTTTTGGATCATACTTACCTTCTTTTTGCTGCTTAGCGATACAGATGATAGTTTCTTGAACTGCATCGAAAGCCTCTTCATTCTTTAAACCAGATTTTACAGCAACACCGTAAATTAAACGCCAATAAGTCTTATAAAAATCATCCCAGCTCTTTTGATCCTCCCAATCATTGAGACGCTCAATTAAACTTTTTCTAGTCCGCTCATATGCGTCATTAAAATTAGGCTCTTTTGCCGAAACTGACATATTAATAGAAAATAAACCGATTACTTAATGAAACACAATAATAGACGGTTACCATATAAAGCTCGGACCAATTCAATTCCTAAATAGATTCTCAGCAAATTAATCTCCTATTCCAATAATGCCCCGTAAAATTGCCATTAGAGTAGATCCTAACGATGATGTTTTGGTTGCACTTACTGACATCAATAGTTCTGAAGAAATTGAGCCGGGATTAATTACCAAGGAATTAATACCTGCCAAACAAAAGTTAGCTGGGAAAGACTTTAATGGTGGGGATGATATCACTATGTACGGAGTCGTAGTAGGTTCTACTACAAAATCAATACGATCCGGTGAACTCATTAGCACTGAAAATGTTGCGCACAAATCTTCCCCTTATGAAGGAAAGAACATTGAGACAACTTGGGATTTACCAGACATTTCAAAATACTCAGATAAAACATTTAATGGTTATCATCGGTCCGATGGCAAAGTAGGAACCGCCAATCATTGGATCTTTGTACCTTTAGTATTTTGTGAATCACGGAATCTTGAAATGCTGAAATCTGCATTGAAAAAGACGCTCGGGTACTCATTCGACGATCCTTACACTTCATTTGCTCAAGATCTTAAAAAGGCTTACGAAGGAGGATCCAATGAAAAAAATCTACGTGACCTTCAATCGAATAAATTAACCAAACAAAAACAACCTTTATTTGAAAATATAGACGGGTTGAAATTCTTAGACCATGGCTTGGGTTGTGGCGGAACGCGTGAAGATGCACAAACATTGTGCGGACTGATAGCCGGATACATTAATCACCCTAACGTTGCTGGTGCAACTGTCCTGAGTCTAGGTTGTCAAAATGCCCAAGTCAGCATTTTGCAAGAAGAGATACATTCTCGTTCACCACAATTCGACAAACCATTACTGATTTTCGAGCAACAGAAATTCACCTCGGAGCGAGAAATGTTAAATTCGGCTATCAGAGAAACATTCATAGGAATGATCTCTGCAAATCAAATCACTCGGAAACCCGCTGACCTTTCTAATATTTGCTTAGGCGTCGAGTGCGGTGGATCTGATGGTTTTTCAGGAATATCAGCTAACCCTACAATTGGTCAATGCGCAGACCTGATTGTGGGTCTTCAAGGCTCAGTAATACTCTCTGAATTTCCAGAACTTTGCGGCGTCGAACAGGACCTATGTAACAGATGCATAGATAAGGAAACCGCATTCAGGTTCGCCTCTTTAATGAAAGCTTATAATGCTCGTGCCGAAGCGCATGGGTCAGGATTTAAAGATAACCCTTCCCCTGGAAATATTAAAGATGGATTAATAACTGATGCCATTAAATCAGCAGGAGCTGCAAAGAAGGGCGGAACTTCACCCATTATAGAGGTTCTTGATTATCCACAGCCCACGACTAAGAAAGGCCTTTCATTATTATGCACTCCAGGAGGTGATGTCGAATCAACAACTGCTATGGCCGGGTCAGGAGCCAATCTTATGGTCTTTTCAACTGGACTAGGAACTCCAACTGGAAATCCCATAACTCCGACAATTAAGATTTCAACTAACAGTGAACTGGCGCAAAGATTACCTGATCTCATTGACTTTGATACTGGATCAATCATACGAGGCGAATCTTCGATAAAAGAACTAGGAAATAATCTTCTCGATCTGCTCATTGAAACGGCTAGCGGTACATATAAACCAAAAGCAGTTATCTTAGGGCAGGATGATTTTCTACCCTGGAAGAGAGGTGTTTCATTATAACAACCAATCAAACTAAATATTAGAGTATGACTCACGTAATGGTGCGGTCATATTCTTCGCATACAATCTAATCAGTTCTATAAATTATGCGTATTTTACTTGTAGAAGACAAAAACCGACTCCGAGAAGCAATAGCAAAAGCGCTCAGAGGATCAGGTTACGCTGTAGATTCCACTGACAATGGAAATGATGGTCTTTGGATGGGCTGTGAGAACACATATGATGTCATTCTTCTAGATATCATGTTACCGGGCCTCGACGGATTAAGTGTCCTTGAACAGTTAAGGGAGCGAGAGCGTGACACTCCGGTCCTATTATTAACGGCTAAAGACACAATTGCTGATAGAGTCAAAGGTCTCAGAAAAGGAGCCGATGATTACCTGATAAAACCATTCGCACTTGAAGAACTTCTAGCAAGAATAGAAGCTCTTTGTAGACGTTCATATAAAAAGTCCACATCAACTATTACCTTAAATGATCTAATCATTGATAGTTCCTCTAAAACAGTTAAGCGTGATGGTAACTTAATAGACCTCACTGCCAGAGAATATGCGATTCTTGAATATTTGGCAATGCGACAAGGGTCCGTCATTTCAAGATCAGAAATAGAAGAACACATTTATGATGAACTTGTTTCACCTATGAGCAACGTAGTCGACTCCGCAATCTGTAACCTTCGAAAAAAAATTGCAAAAGGGCCTGATGACGGCGAACTAATCCATACAAGAAGAGGCCAAGGATACATACTCATGCCAAAGAACTAATGAGTTCAATTAGGAAGAATCTCTTTATCTGGTTGTTGCTAGGCTTAACCTTATTATGGGCCATTGCAGGGGCAGGAATATACTTATCTGTTAAGCGAAGTGAGATAGCCGAAATCGATTATGAATTACAAAGAATGGCAGGTGCTCTTCGATTTATTGCTGGATCCACTTCTCGAAACACTGGACCTCAGAGGCCTGACCACTTGATTGTACGGCCACCAAGAGAAAACTTTCAACCAAGCGAAAATCGCACCACTCCAGAAAATCGCATAGCCCAAAGATGGCCGGATCTATTAAGTCAAGGTGGGCCTAAATACATAATATGGTCAAATAAAGATACAGTAATCCGGCAATCCGAAGGACTATCTACAAAAGAATTTAAATTTCCTGAAATTACAGATTCTAACAGTCCTATTTTCTTTAATATATCGCTCCAAAATGGAGACTCAATGCGGGCCATGGCCTCGACTTTCCGTAGATTTGGATTTGGCAGACCAAGGCCAAGAGGAAATGAAGGTATACGAAGACCTACCGATGAATCTCCAGCAGAAAATCAAGAACAGAATCTACCACGAAACACATCACTAACAGGAATCATTGCTTTAAGCTCTAAACCAATGGAAGAATCTCTTAATGCCCTATTATTTGGAATACTAGCTATCGGTATCGCTGCAGGATTTTGTTCATTTTCTTTAGTTCACTTTGCATTAAAGAATGGTCTAAAGCCTCTGTATGTACTGGGTAATAAATTAGCCTCGGTAGACTCTTCTTCTTTGAGTCATCGTTTTTCAAAAAATGATCTACCGGTAGAACTTTCTCCTATATGCGGACATCTCAACAAACTAATGGAAAGATTAGAGGATGGTTTTGAAAGAGAACGGAGATTTAGTGGAGACCTGGCACACGAGCTTAGGACCCCTGTCGCCGAATTAAAAATGATGGCAGAAGTCGCATTGCGCTGGCCAGAAAATAACACAGAATCCCATGCCAATGAAACTCTAGATATCGCACAACAATTACAGGAAATAATTGAAAGTTTATTAGCATTGAGCAGATACGAGAATGGTGACGAGGATCCTGCATGTGAAAAAATACTACTCCAAAAATTCACGGAAGATTGTTGGGATCCATTCGTTAAAAAAGCTGAAGAAAAAAATATTAGAGTAACCATAAACATTTCCAACGAACATTTAATTGAAACGGATCCCAAAATACTCCGTCTAATTATCAATAATTTATTTTCAT
>JASLJT010000266.1:0-5614 GCA_030747955.1 Verrucomicrobiales bacterium
AACCCAGAAAAGTAAGTAGTATGATTACAGGAATCCCCAGAACAAAGAGGAACGGACGAAAATCAATCCATGCAAGAATCACTTACTTTAACTTCACATTTAAAATGGTACTAAAAATCAAACCAAGATCTCCCCTATCAATCATTGTCTTCGCAATAGCGGAAATAGAACGATTCACTTTACCCTCGTAAACCTTCTTGTTCCCAAAATTGACAGTGACAGGCTCATCAAAATCAATCATTTCATCATTGAGCAAAATGCGTAATGACCCAACTCCATTAGCCTCATCTACATTAAATTGTTGCCCGTCACGACTAACCGTAATTAGTTGTCGGGCTTTGATTTCTTCGGAAGGCAAAGCGACCCAATAACTGCGGCCGTGAGTCACATCGTCCTGCTTCCATACAATCTTTTCCGGTAACCGGTCCCTCGTACGTTTCGCCATCCAGGGAACAGCAACACTATCTTCGAGATTCATCCAGTGCCCCTTTCCTTCATGGATTTTCACAAAATGATCATAACCTTTAGGATCCTTGCCCCGAAGTTCAGCTAACTTTTTCCCCCAAGCCGCTGCCACTTTGTTACGCCCATAACTACCATCATTGGCTCCCACCTGAAGAGCGAACGGAAGATTGCGCAAACCTAAAGGAGTCGATTCATTAGGATGACCAGCCATCATTGCTGCAGCAGCAAAACGATCACACATCCTCGGAGCCAATTGATATACTCCATCACCTCCAGCCGAATACCCCATCAGATAGACTCTCTCAGGACTGACCCCCTCAAAGACAATCAAATTTTCTATGAGTCGATCAAATAGAGGATCAATGTGAGATTGGTGCCACAGGTTCCAAGTATCTGTCGGTGCACGCGGGCAGAGATAAATTCCTTCCTTGGGCTTATAAAGCCGCATCTGGTTTCGCCACTGTCCTTCATTGACCTTCGGCGGAGCACCTCCTCCACCATGCATCGATATGAAGAGACTACGGCCATCCTTTGGCTTCTCACCAAAGACAATAAAATCAAACTTCATGGTCTTACCGTTCAATGAAATTGACTTGGCTTTCATTTCCTCGGATCTGGTCTCACGAATCATTGCCTCATGATCTTTCCATAAGAGCTCAATCGCACGCGACGCCTCATCCTTGGATAGGCTCAACTTTGAAAATTCACTATCCTGAATTGATTTTCTCGAATCCCTGTCCGCTGAAAGCCACTCCTCGAGGGACTCAATCGGAGAACCCTGTGCTGAGCACAGCACTAAAAGGCCAAAGAAGACAGAATACGTTTTAACGATAGGCATGATCTAATATTACATTTACTGCAGTTCCTTGCGCGCTTTAAAATGAGGAATCGTTACCTCAAGGAACCTCTCCCCTTCACGTTCATAGTCGAGTCGCTCATAAAATCCAATTACAGTCTCACGCGCATGCAAAATTATAGAGGAAAATCCAGCCATAATAGCGAATTGCTCCGAAAAGAGAATGAGCTTTCTGCCGATTCCTTTTCCCTGAGCATGCTCCGCTACAACAACCTGCTGCATTTTTAGTGTGCCCTCCTCAATTTTCTTAAATTGAAGGTACGCTATTAATTCTTGCTCTTCATTCTTGCCGATCAAATGAATGAAATCTTTTTCCTCTTCGAGGTCCTGATCGAATAGACTCATCCCCAGTGGTTTTCTGAGGAGTTCATTCCGTAAATTACAGGAGTCCGTGTAATCTTCGGATCCGTATTGAGTCTCTAGAAAATGAATGTCCAATAATTTAATTCTTCATGTTCCTTCATCCAGTCTCTGGCATGAAGGTCGGCATTGTTACTCCGTTCAGAGGAGGGCAGTCACCTCTTACCTGACAAAGATGCATTTCGCAGTTCTTCGCTCCCCATCCATACAATGTTTGAACCAGTTCACTTTCCTGAACGGGAATCAGAAAGACTGGCGCATTGCCGCGGTGCCTTTTATTAAGTTCATTATAAATTAGAGCAGCTGAATCCGAACAGTTCGATGATATTCCAGGCCCAAGCATCTTACTTCCGGAGCTATTAATCGAACAAAGGAATCCAGTAATTTGACCTTCGGGTGACTCAATCACTGAAACACCCCAGGCACCTGACACATTATTAATGAAGTAAACAAAGTCCTTCTCTCTTCTGATCCCGTTCAGTTTCATTTCAAGGTCAGCCATGGCTTTCGCGTCTTCAGGATTCGCGTCCCTGACTCGACCCAACGCTTCCGGAGGCTCCAAATCAAGACCATCTTGGGGAACTGACAAAAACATATCCTGGAATGTCATTCTAGGAACGAATCCGCGGCGAGTATAGAGTGAGAACGAGTCCAGATTCATCGCGCTTGAAACGAGGCGGACCGGAAGATTCTCATGATCTGCTAACGAAATGATCTCATCAAGTATCCGAGTCGCGATTCCCTTACCAAAATAGTCCGGGCTCGCGTTCATGATGCCTAAGGAAAAATGAGTCTCTCGCGGATGATAGAAACAAGAACCGGCCAAGCGACCAGTGTCCATGTCCTCAGCTATAATGCAGCATCCTGGATCAAGGTCTTCATAGACTTCAGTGAAGATTTCGCAGGCACTTGGATCCCCACCAAAAACATTCTTTTTGAAGTGCTCCTGATACCAAGCATTTGTAGAACTAAAAATTAAATCAATTACCTGACTCCTGTCATCCTCCCCCATTCTGCGAATCTTAATATTAGATTTCTTCATTTACCTAAATTTTCAAAAGCCTGCACAGCAGAACTTGCGTTCGAGGTTATCTGATCCCACTGACCCGAATCAATGAGATCTCTGGACGCTATCCAGGAACCGCCAACAGCGGCAATAATATCCTCCTTCAAGTAATCCTTCATATTGCCCTGATTGATCCCTCCGAGAGGAACATACTTGAGCCCAAGATGAGCATAAGGAGCAGCAATATTTTTCAAATGCTTGATGCCGCCACTGCTTCCGGCAGGAAAGAACTTCAAAATCTCACAACCAAAAGGCAATGCACACTCAATGTCCGAAGGAGTCATGATGCCGGGCGCAAAAGGAAGCCCAGCATCTTGAGCTGCCTTAATAATATCAATGTTCGTGCCTGGAGAAACACCAAAGGCGGCTCCCGAATCCTTGGCCTGATTGACCTGTTCTTTTTTAATGATAGTTCCAATGCCTGCAAGCATTTCAGGAACGGATCCAGTGATCAATTCTAGTGCCGGTAACGCAGCATCTGTCCGCAAAGTCAATTCCATAGCATCCACTCCTCCGCGCAACAAAGCCTCGGCAACAGGGACCGCATCATCAACACGATCAATCATGAGCACCGCAACGACTCCTTTCGCAGTTAGCCTAGTGGCCACAGGGTCAGTTAACTTCATGCTTTGAACTTATTTCCAAATAATCGATTTTTCAGAACAACTTAGGGAATTGCCTTAATTTTTCTTCTCCCTGGGCTCCTTAGGTTTGAGACGACCTAGGGTATAATCTTTTAAACGTTGATCGGAGATCCGATCAACCCAGGCAAGAGCAGCCTCAGGGTTATCCTTGGCCGCTGACATCGCATAATCCTGTATCGCTTCGTCATAGGCAGGCCCTAGGGGCTGGCCCGCTAACCATTCTCCTGCACCGGCAAAATCATCACGGATGAACTCCTCAAATCTTTCTCCGATAGCATGACGCTGACCGCTGACCTCCTCAGGCAAATCCACTAACCACTGAATTTCTTCCTGTATAGAATCTCCAGCAACTCTTGAAACACGCTCAAGAGTTTCCGATGAAAGGAACGGCTGTTTTGCGTTATCGCTCACAAATTGCAAAGCCATATCCGGATTGCTTTTTAAGGTTCTATCTAAAGCTACCCTTACCGCATAATTCTTGTAAGAGAGCATGTCATTTTCTTTCTTTGTATGATCGATGCCGTTAACCCATTCAATGAGAGCTTGCTCTCCTCTCTGCGTGACTAGGGCATCAGCGATTCGATCCATCTGCTCTCCTCTGGCTCTGGACTTCACGTTCTGTTCTGAATATGAAATGGCACCGTCCAAATCGGACTGAACCATTTCTCTTAGAACCCCCAAATGCATCCACTGCCTCACATCACCATTCTCTACCCCTTGCACAAATTGCCTAGCCGCATCAGGATCAACGGCAGCCCATCCAGTCACTGCAGTCACCTCGTCACCGCGGGTCCTCTTAGGTGACTCGGGGTCCATCGCATATTTAACGGCCTCTTCACCCGAGACCCTTGCCCAAGCAAAAAGAAAATCATTAAAGAATCTGTCATTGTCTCTCCCCCCAGGAGCATTTTCAAATGCACTGAGCATTTCAGCAACATTCGATTGATCAAGCTCAAGAAGCATCTGAGAAACACTTGCGTTGCGCCTGATCGGATCAGGATCAACGAGAGCAGCACTGATCCGTCGGCTCACTTCTCCTGATAGAACCGTTCCATTTTCAAGTAGTCCATCGTTACCCTTACGGACGAGAGGTGAAGAACCGGGACTCTTAGAAGAGTAACTCGACCCGGCAACTGAACTGACTCCATCGCTGTACCGATTAGCAGACCCTTCGCCCGAGTTAAAGTTAACCGCCCCTTTTTCCTCCTTGTTCCCGGAAAAATAAGCACCTATTGCGACTAGTGCCCAGAAAACGTTAAGTAGGATCAGCTTTTTCATATCCATGAGTAATAATGACAATATTGTCGATTCGTTAGAAAAAATCAATTTCCCTTACACCTTAATTGAGATGATATTTTATAGGGAAGAAAAATGACTGCTTTTTCCAAAATTAATTCACCCTGTGCATGGAAAAGAGAAGAAATTTCCAACGACTCTGATTGGCAAATTAGCTTCACAGAAACCCACATAAAGGAAATCAATAATCTCGTTTCCGGAAACAGCAAAGAGACCCCATCTCTTACACAACTACTCTCAGGGACCCGTGAATTACTCGAAAATGGACCAGGAGTTGTCCTGATCCGTGATTGTCCAATCCAAGACCTTAATGAACATGAAGCTAAAAAATTATTTTTAAGTATAGCCTCTCAGGTCGGGACCCTCGTGTCACAAAGCTCAGAAGGAGAGTTAATCTTCAGCGTCAAAGATTCGGGATACAAAGATAACGACCCGAGGTCCAGGGGACCTAATACCAGGAAGAAGCTATCTTTTCATTCTGACCGTTGTGACGTGATAGGATTCCTTTGTCTAAAGCAGGCACTGTCCGGAGGAGAGAATCAAATCGTCAGCTCTGCTGCCATTCATAATTACCTGCTAAATAATGAACCTGAGCTGATTGAGTTCCTTTATCAGCCCTTTTATTATAAACGCCACAATGTTGATACCGGCAATGAGCTCCCATATTGCAGGCAACCAATATTTTCAGTGACAGAGGGGAAATTTGCCTGCAATCTGCTGCGCGTTCTCATAGACAGGGCCTACGACATGCCGGAATTACCGAGCATGTCTGAGGAACAGGAAAGGGCCCTCGACGCGATCGAGGAAATAGCATCCTTACCGGACATGCACTTCAGTTTCCGACAAAGCCCAGGAGATATTCTCTTCCTCAATAACTGGATCACGCTTCACCGGCGATCAGAATTTGTTGATTTCCCTGAACCTGAA
>JASLJT010000267.1:0-3238 GCA_030747955.1 Verrucomicrobiales bacterium
CGAAATCAAATCATTCAATTCCAACTGAAGTTTCTCGATTTCTTTTGATATTGGTAATTTGAAGGCCTTTCGGTACATCCTGACATTCTTAAGTGTGCCATCGAATGGAAATGACTCCGGTACCGGAGAATTATTATATCCTGCTCCTATGACCAATGGACGGCTACTAATTGCAATTGATTTGGGAACATGACCTTTGATTTTGGCTGCGTTGTCTACGACCCCGTCCACAACAAGCTTCAAGTGATTCCCCGCATCAAAGACAACGGCAACCTCATGCTCATTTCCATCATTGACTGGAAAACTTCCATGAATTTCAGCTCCTGACCAGGTCTGAGATTTTTCGGAAATCCATGCAAACAAATGACCCGGAACGGCATTCTCTGAACCTTCACCTCCTATACCAAAAACATAACTGCGTTGACCTGACTTCCAGTCATACTTTGAAACAATATTACCTATCGGTTTGGTAGTTCTAATTGAAGCAGCTATCGTCAAGTCTCCAGTCTCGGAAAAAGACTCTGAGGATTCAATTACTTGAGGATTCTTCCAATGGCCTATTAGAGATTCATCTTTAAGAGAAAACTTCTGAACATCGTTCGATTTGACCCGATCCGAGAGGCTCTGACGAATGGTATCTATTTTTTTTTGTGTTCCTTTTGGGATATACTTCATCCTGGGTCCGTGCGTGTTATAACCACTTCCCAGGTGTGGCACATTATTAAAAATCGCGAAGATTTGATAATAATCACGCTGAGTAATTGGATCGTACTTATGATCATGGCACTCGGCACATTCAATGCTCAACCCTAACCAAGTCCTTCCGGTTGTCTTGAGCCTGTCAACGATTCCCTTAATGCGAAACTCCTCCTTGCGAGGATTATTTCCCTTGGCCTGCATGGCCTGCCTATGAAAACCCGTGGCAATTTTTTGTTCAGGAGTAGATTCTGGCAACATGTCCCCCGCCAGTTGCTCAATCGTAAATTGATCGAAAGGCATATTATTATTGAAACTATCTATGACCCAGTCCCGGTAAGGCCAAACGTTCCTGGTCCGATCTGCAGCATAACCCGAAGTATCAGCAAATCTGGCAAGATCGAACCAGTTCTGTGCCATTCGCTCTCCAAAGTGTGGAGACTCTAAGAACTTATCAACGAGCTTTATCCAGGAATCCGGAGAATTATCATTGGAAAATTCAATGACTTCTTCGGGTGATGGTGGAATTCCCCGAAGGTCCCAGCTTAATCTACGAATCTGTGTGTGCTTAGATGCCCTAGGTTTCAATCTAACACCTTTCCCTTTCATCGAATCTCGAACAAAAATATCAATTGCTTCTGATCCCTTGGCAGAAATCTGTGCCTTCTTGGGAGCTTTGTATGCCCAGTGCTCACTAGAAAAGAGACACAAAGAGGTCACTTTAAAAAAGATCACAAATACTAAGTATTTGGTGATCATTTCAATTGATCCCTTCATGCTAATTCTCTCTGATCGTGTGGATTGTGAGCCCCTTAGTTTCACTTTTACCTTTAAGGAATAAACTACTAATAAGACCAATCAAAAAACAACTTCCTACCGAAGCAAAAGGATAAAAGTAAGCCTGTACATCGGTCATCTTCCAAACCCATAAAACAACTGCCACTCCACCAAGGCACCCAATTATTGCTCCGGTAGAATTTGCAGTTCTTGTCAGTACACCCAGAAGCAAAATTCCTCCGAGCATTCCGAGCACCAATCCCACAATTTTAATAAACTCATCAAACAAGGACTTGATTTCAGGATTAAGAAACCAAAGCCCAAAGAATGTTCCTATAATTCCCATAAGAATCGTTAAACATCGCGCAGAAAAGAGATACTGACGGTCATCCTCAACTTCTGTACTTGTCCAGATCGATCCAGCGGAAGGCTTCCGGCACATATTCATAGGCTTCATAAAATCAGTAACAAGCGTAGTCGCGGTCGAGTTCATGCTTGTAGAAACGGTCGATTGGGCAGCAGCAAAAATTCCAGCGACAATCAGACCCGCAAGACCAATAGGCATTTCATTTGCAATGAACAATGGAAAAATTTGATCAGTCTTTATAGTCGGGTCGAGCTTAACAGGATTAGATGCGTAAAAAGCAAAGAGAGCTGATCCAAGGCCAAAGAACAGAACACTGGCAATGACACTGAGCACCGCATTAGTCCAGATCGAACGTGCTGCCATTTTTCGATCCGGGGTTGTCATATAACGCTGCACTACGGACTGGTCTGCTGTGTATCCGGAAACGTTTTGAGCTAAAGCACCCAAAATAATGACCCAAACAGCTACTTGAGCATTTGTTATATCCCAATTGAAGTTCGCAATACGAAACTTGTCGGCTTCGCCGGCAATAGAAAGAAATCCTTCGAAGCCTCCATTGACGCCGCTGATAAGCATAAAGAAAGCAATCACTGCTCCCCCAAGTAAAACAACTGTTTGGATCGTATCTGTCCAAATCACAGCCTCAATTCCTCCCATGGTACAATAAAGAATGCTCAATAAACCCATGAGAATTACAGACTGCCAAGGAGTCAATGGCGTTGCAGAGGCTAGGGCCAAGCCTGTCAGAGACATCACGACAGCCATTCGAAAAATGTGGAACAAAGTAAAAAAACCACTACCCAGCATCCTCACTCGACGATTGAATCGCTTCTCAAGATATTCGTAAGCACTAGTTGCATCAATTTTTCGGTAAAATGGAAGAGCCACATAAACAGCAACAAAAGCGACGACAGGAATCATCATGTTTGCCAAAAAATAGACCCAATCAGTAGCATACGCCTTACTGGGTAATCCGGTGAATGTCAGAGAACTGAGCATAGTCGCAAAAATACTGCAACCTGCCGCCCACCAGACCACACGCTTTCCTCCTCGGAAAAAATCATCCGTGCCTTTGTTCCTTTTGGCAAAAAACAAACCAACCAAAACCATGAGGAGAAGGTAAACACTCAGGACCACATAATTCACTGTCCCGAAATCTTTACTCTTCGTTTGTGGCGTCACTTTCCATAATTTCGGAGAACGGACCCGTGGACGAACCTCACCACTGGCAATAACAATCGAATCATCCCATAGGACAGGAATCGTTGTCACATGATTTACAGGACTGTCCCCTGATTCTATCCAAGTATCTGTGATGGTATGATAAAGATATGTTTTCTTTAGAAAACCAGGATGCTCATCCTTAAGTTCATCGGCCTTGCCCCAATAAGTACCATG
>JASLJT010000268.1:0-4604 GCA_030747955.1 Verrucomicrobiales bacterium
TATTACGGCTTACCTTACTCGAATGATATGTGGCCGCACCACCCCGGAGTCCGGCACCTACCATTAAAAGAACGGCTAAAGAAATGGCCCAACTTGCCAATGATTGAAGGAGACAGAATCATTGATAAAGAGGTTACACCTGAAGAACAGAAACGACTCACTACTAATTATACGAAACGTGCTGTTAACTTCATTGATCAGCACAAAGACAAGCCTTTCTTTCTTTACTTAGCGCACAGCATGCCTCATGTGCCTCTCTTTGTTTCTAAAGAAAATCATAACAAGACCAAAAACGGTTTATATGCGGATGTGATGTGGGAAATTGATTGGTCCGTGGGTCAGATTCTCGCATCTCTTAAAGAAAATAAAATAGATAAAAACACCCTTGTTATTTTCACGACAGACAATGGACCCTGGTTAAGTTATGGTGATCATGCAGGTTCAGCTAAACCCTTGCGCGAAGGAAAAGGTACAGCGTGGGAAGGAGGGGTACGGGTCCCATGCATTATGCGCTGGCCAGAGAAAATACCGCCTTCGACTGTATGTTCAGAACCGGCAATGACTATAGATATTTTGCCAACGATAGCACAAATCACTGGAGCCAAACTGCCCAATCATAAAATTGATGGGAAAAATATCTGGCCTCTAATTAAAGGTGCAAAAAATGCAAAGAGCCCTCATGAGGCCTATTATTTTTATTGGGGAAAAAATCTCCATGCCGTCAGAAAAGACAATTGGAGTCTTCACTTTCCCCACAGTTACCGTAGCCTCAACGGAAAACCGGGAACAGGTGGAATCCCAGGAAAATATCAACAAAAAAAGACTGACATAGCACTTTTCGATTTAGAAAAGGACATTAGCCAGAAATCAAATCTGTCCGGAAAACATCCAGACATAGTAGAGAATCTAAAAGCTCTAGGTGAAAAACATATTACTTATGTCAAAGAAAATAGCCGCGAGCCAGCCAAGCCGTAACTATGGAATATAGCAACCGGTTATGACCCTAAATTTGAAATTAAACTCTTCACTGACATTTGAGAAAATTGAATGCTGGTTTCTTCTTTGTTGACTCAATAGAAAATCAATCTATGAATCCTATTAGAGCGCGGGTAGCTCAGCGGTAGAGCAACTGGTTTACACCCAGTCGGTCGGCGGTTCGATCCCGTCCCCGCGCACCACTTTCAAAAATTAAATTAAAGAGCAATCGACTGACCGGAGGGGTAGAATTAAGACTTTCAATGCAAGTGACGGAAGATCAAAAAAAAACCATTGGGGAATGGATCCAATCAGGTGCTGATCTCGGTAAGATACAGCAAAGTCTGAAAGAAGAATTTGGATTGAATCTCACTTATCTAGACACACGTTTCCTGTTAGGAGATCTAGAATTGGAAGTCATACAAGAAGAGGAACAGGAAGTAATCGATCCCGAAGAATCTATTTCAGAAGAAAAAGACTCCTCAGAAGTATCGAACGAAGAAGAACCAGAAGCTAAATCCGAAGAAGAAGAGTCATTGCCCGATGATCCTGAAAAGGAAGAGGTCAATGAAAATCGAACGGCCAATGTTAATCTAACGCTCGACTCTCTCACACAGCCACAATGCGTCATCAGTGGAAAGGTAACTTTTAGTGACGGTAAGCGTGCTTCATGGTACATTGATCAGATCGGAAGGTTAGGATTGAATCCAGACGAGGAAGGGTACAACCCCACGCAAGATGATCTGGCAGTCTTTCAAAGCGAACTGCGGGACGTCCTCAGCAAACAGGGCCTCTGAACGGTGAATTCCTTACACGGCTCCAAACGGAAACATTTTCGTAAGGATAATTGTAAGGAAAAAATTGAAGACTAGTATCGTTAAAGACGAAAGAACGACGGCCCGGGTCGTGCCTCTGCCCACACCCACTGCACCGTCCCTAACTGCTAATCCTTGGTGACAAGAAATTAAACATATCAAAATTCCAAAAACGAATCCCTTAATCATTCCAAAAGCAATGTCCTCAAGGCCAGTATAACTGTTAAGATGATTTAAGAACCAGACCGAATTGATATTGTAAAACTTCACAGCAATAAAATACGAAGCTATTATCCCAAAGACGATCGCTTCAGCAATCAAGAGTGGCATGGATATCATGATTGCAACGAATCTCGGAACGACCACATAACCTGTCGGACTCACTCCCATCGAGCGTAAAGCATCAATCTGTTCGGTGACTTTCATAGTTCCTATCTCGGCTGCCATCGAAGCTCCTACCCTACCGGAAATCATTAGACCAACTAGCACCGGACCCAGTTCCCGGCAAATAGCAATAGAGACCAGTCCTCCGATCCCAGATTCAAGATCAAGCTTCGTCGCCTGATAATAGGTTTGCGCTGTAAAAACAGCTCCCGTAAAAGCGCCAGTCACAATGACAACCATCTGAGAACTGAATCCTATGTTCACAATTTGCCGGCACATCAACTTGAACCGGATCCTTCCCCTAAATATAAATCCAAAGATCTCACTGAGGAGCCTGCCTAACTGCCCAAGATAAGCTAGGGAATTCAAAACGGCTCGTCCAAGGATACTCACTTACACTTTTGATTAATATATTTATTGTAGGTAAAAACTTAACAATTGAATGAAAGTTTCTATCTGAAATTTTCTCATTCTATTTATTGATATTATAACAACCTGACACTGCGTTTCTTATCAAGGCGCAATAACTTTCCATTCAAATTCTGCGGCAAGATTCCCTTCACATCCACAAACTTTTCACCATCGAGCTGAACTGCTCCCTGCGTAATTAATTGTCTAATCTCACCACCGCTCCGCTTCATGTTGTATCCTTCAAGAAAAGCCGTTGAAACGGATGCAATGAGCCGCCTCTCATCACCGAGATCAACTTCTGGCCACAATGCCTCCGTATCATTCTTAACAAACTTCGACTCAAAATCAGCTCTCGCTTCATTGGCCTTCTCTTCTCCGTGATACCGTTCCACGATAGAAAATGCGAGTTGCTTCTTTGCTTCCATCGGATGCAATGTCTCATTTCTTTCCTGTCCTAATAAGAGAATATACCAGCGGTCCATTAGATCATCAGACACACTCATTGTCTTACCGAACATCTGGCCAGGATCTTCATCCACACCAACATAATTTCCGTAACTCTTCGACATCTTTTTGACCCCGTCCGTGCCCTCCAGAATGGGTAAACACATTGCTACCTGAGCTTCCATACCTTCCGATTTCTGCATGTCTCGCCCTACTAAAATGTTAAAGAGTTGATCAGTTCCCCCCAACTCAACGTCCGAACGAACCTCAACCGAATCCCATCCCTGCATGATTGGGTATTGAATCTCATGTAAACGCACCTCTTTCGCATCCTCTAACCGGGTTTTAAAATCCTCTCTCTGCAGCATTTGCTGCATTGTGACCCGGGCATTGAGCTTGAGGACCTCTTCGTAACTCATCTTTCGAAACCAGTCCCCATTATAAACTACTTCAGTAAGTTCCCGGTCCAGAATCTTGAAAGCCTGATCCGTATATGTTTCCGCATTAGCTAGGACCTCCTCGCGGGTCAGGGGAGGCCGAGTCGAAGAGCGGCCAGTCGGATCACCTACGGTCGCCGTAAAGTCTCCAATGATGAGCACGGCCTGATGACCAAGGACCTGAAACTGTCGCAATTTTTCCAATACTACGGTATGACCCAAATGAATGTCAGGGGCCGTAGGATCTACCCCAAGCTTTGCGCGCAAAGGTTTCCCTACCTCTAACTTGGTTAAGAGTTCCTTCTCGCTGAGGACCGTAGCCGTTCCATGAGTCAACTGTTCTAATTGTTCTTTGGGCGACATATTTTATTATAATAATAACCTGATAAAGAGTTCAAGGTGCCCTCAAATCTGCCCCTCATCAAGTTGACACTAATTTCCAAGCAATTTTCGAACATCATCAATGCTCATTCCCTGAGGGGATCTTTCAATTCCTGGTGAGCTTATAATCTCTAAATCGGTGTTACGGTTCTTTTCCTGTGCATCAAGAGCAGCCTTTAAAGGCTTACGGGAAATCTTTTTCTTTGCACCTAAAAAACCAGTCTTCTTAAAACCCTTACTCTGACCAAACCAATTTTTCGTCCCTTCATTGGCCTTCTTCTGACTCAAAGAATACTCATCATCAGACAAATTAGATATCTTGCGGTTCAGTGAACGCTTTTTTGCAAAATAATAATTTCCAGAGTTAAATTGATCGTCTTTTAATGAACTCTTTTTATTGCCCTGAAACTTCTTCTTATCATACGTCCCTCCAAACATAGAATTATTATGTTTCCCTCCAAATATCTTTTTAGTTGTTGTCCTTTGGCTATCCATAGAATGCCTCGTTCCACTTTCATATTTCGAAACCGAACTGCCAATGAACCGATCTGATAGAGGATCACTAATGCCTTTTGATTCAATGTGCGTAACTTCCCGTACAGTCTTACACGAAGTAAGACAGCACGTTCCGATAATGGCTATAAATAAGCCAAAAGAGAAATTCGACATTATCATACTTTCAAGCTTCTAGTGAAGAGTTACAAGAAGAGATATTAACCTATGGCTAAAGAATTACTAACTGAAGACTTTAACTATG
>JASLJT010000269.1:0-4738 GCA_030747955.1 Verrucomicrobiales bacterium
ATCCGTAGTTCTGTAATCCGGTCGTGACGGCGAACGCGCGTCGCTGCTCGTTTGTTGATTTAAGGAATGCCGATAAGTAGAAGCAGATTCCAATGCTCAGGATTAGGAAAACGAAACCGGTCCCTGTTGCTGTTGCGATCGTTGTTGTGTCCGTCAACTTGGGGTTTCCAAGGATATGGTTGATGATGAAGGCGGGGAAGAGAAGATTGAGCGTGAGTTTGACTAGTGAATCATCGGATTCTTTGGATAAGATCTTTAATCGCCTGCAACCGTAGCCGCTTGCTATGATAATAAATACAGGGGCGCAGGCCGTGAAAATCGTAAAATAACTGAGCAAGATGCTAGGATTCTATTAGTTCTATTGCTGCCCTATAGCTTATTCGCCCTCGGGCACATTCCATTCTAGGAATCCAGTGGACTCGAGTCGGTTACGGAGTTCATCCACAATTCCAGGAGAGGGCGTCTTTAATGGTAGCCTATGAGGACCGCAGTCAAAACCGGCAATGGCCATAGCGACTTTCAGGCCTGGCATCCCTGCTGTGCTTATGATTGCACGAATTAACTCGGCTGACTTTGCTTGATAGGTTTGCGCGGATTCCTTGTTCCCCAATTCAAATTCAGAAATGATTTTATTATATAGAGGCGCAAGGAAATTATAAGTTGATCCGACGGCGCCGTCAGCACCCATGGCCAGTCCAGCAAGTAACATTTCATCTGCTCCATAGAGCATATTGTATTTCCCATCCTTATATTTTTTGCATTCCACAAAAGTTGATAATTCAGTCGCTGAGTATTTAATTCCTACTAAGCTTGGAAGATCCTTTTCGGCAGCTTTGAGAAGGTCAAGCATGTCGAACTGGACGCTATTCATCCGAGGTATGTGATAGTAGTAAAAGGGGACTTTCGGAGCGTACGAAGTGATTGCTGCCAGATGATCGATGAGACCGTTGAGGCCAGAAGGTTTAAAATAAGAAGTGGGGACTGCTGAGATGCAATCGGCTCCAATTTCTGCGGCATGAGTGGCCAGTGAGCCGGCAGTTTGTAGTGATTCGTGTCCAACATGAATAATGCTTTTAATGCCGTGATTCTTAGCCTCCTTAGTGTACGAATCAGCAACGATGATTCGTTCCTGTTCGGTCAGAGAGGGGCCTTCGCCAGTCGTGCCGTTGATGAACAGTGCATTGATAGAGCATTTTGCTAGGTGCTCTACGATCCTTGGGACTGGATCAAGGTTAAGTTTTCCATCCAGATCAAATGGAGTGAAGGTTGCTGCTATCAGGCCCTTAAGAGGTTTGAAATCTTTATTATTTTCCATCGTTAGAATACCATTTAAGGCGCTTTATCTATTATTGCTAGGAACTCTACAAAATATAGCATTTTCGTTGAATTAGATAACAATTATTGAAGTTCGGCTATGGTCTGATTTAATTTTAAGTAATTCCATGAAGATTTTATTTATTCATTTCCTCAACGCTGTACTTTTTTCAACTCTATGTTTTGCCAATGATTGGCCAAGGTTCCGAGGTCCGACCGAGGATGGGCATGCAAAGGTGAAGTCTCTTCCACTAAAGTGGAGTGCTACTGAGAACGTGAGATGGAAGGTGCCAGTGCCGGGTAAGGGATGGTCTTCGCCTGTCTTGTCAGATGGAAGAATTTATCTGACTACTGCATATGCCCAAGGCGATAATCAGGACGCTGCGGCAGTGAAAAGAGAATTGAGGGTCCTTTGCTTCGATGCTGATAATGGCAAAACGGTTTGGGATACTAAAATTTTTGATCAGGAGGCATCTTCTAGACCCATTCATAAAAAGAATTCTCATGCGAGTCCGACTCCGATCATTGAGAGCGGTAGGGTGTATGTGCACTTTGGTCACATGGGAACTGCGTGCCTTGATCTGGAGGGAAAAATAGTCTGGACCAATAATGATCTGGGTTATAACCCGTTGCATGGTAATGGTGGGACTCCGATCATTGTTGAAGATCTTTTGATCTATAGTGCTGATGCTCTGACTAAACCTTTCATAGTTGCTTTGCACAAGAAGAACGGGAAAGTGGCTTGGAAAAAGTCGCGATCAGATACACCACAGAATAAGAAGTTTTCATTCAGTACGCCGACACTTATTAATGTTAAAGGTAAGAAGCAATTAATTAGCCCGGCCAGCGGTGCTGTCTTTTCTTACGATCCCATGAGTGGAAAGGAGCTCTGGAATGTGACTTACCGTGGATGGTCAGTTATCCCGAAACCGGTACTCTATAAGGACATAGTCTTTGTTGGGACAGGTTATGAGAGATCGACGCTTCTGGGGATCAGAGTTGATGAAGAGTCGAAGGGTGATGTAACGGATTCGCACGTTGAGTGGGAGATTACGAAGAGGGCTCCGCACACTCCTTCTGTATTGATTGTGGATGATCTTTTGTACTTCATTTCCGATGGAGGCATTGCAACTTGCGTTGATCCTATGACTGGAGAAGTGATATGGCAGGAGCGCACTGCGGGGCCGATGTCTGCTTCTCCCGTCCATTCGAATGGGCGGATTTATTTCCTAGATGAACAGGGCCAGACTACCGTCATTAAGACAGGAAAGAAATTTGAAGTTCTGGCAAGGAATCCTATCAATGAAAGGACCCTAGCCTCATATGCGATCGGAGAAGGAGCGATCTATATCCGTTCTCTGAATAATTTATATCGGATCGGGAAATGAAGAAGATCCTGAATACGTAAAGTAGAATTAATATATTGGATAAATGGACATCATTGAGGATGCATACAAGAACTTATCGACACGGCGTCATCTTCTGAGAGCGGGGTCGGCTGGTATAGGCTCAATTGCATTGAATTCAATGTTGGCTCCTGAGGCCCTGGCTTCACAGGTTTCGGAACAGGCGTCGCATTTTGCTCCGAAGGCCAAGCGGATTATTTTTCTCTTCATGAACGGTGCGCCTGCTCAGCAGGACCTTTTCGATTACAAGCCCAAGCTGGACGAGCTTCATGGTAAGGAACTTTTCAAGAAATATGATGAAAAGTCGAAGTCCTGGAGCGATGAGGGGTTTGTAAAGAAGAACCAAAGGCTAACTGGCATGACTGCCGGACAGTCATCTTTCCCGGTCGCACGATCGAATTTTAAATTTAAACAACACGGAAGGAGCGGAGCCTGGGTAAGTGAGATTCTACCCCATACCGCATCGGTTGCTGACGATATTTGTTTTGTGAAATCAATGCATACTGAGGCAATTAACCATGATCCTGGTGTGACATTTTTCCAGACCGGTCATCAGCAACCGGGACGGCCAAGTTTCGGAGCATGGATGAGTTATGGTTTGGGTACTGACAATAAGGACCTTCCTGCTTTTTGTGTTCTCATATCCAATGGGACCGGGCGGCCAGGGAGTCAGCCCGTGTACAGTAAGCTGTGGAGTAGTGGTTTTTTACCGAGCCTTCATCAGGGAGTTCAATTCCGTGGAGGGAAAACTCCAGTTCTCTATTTGAACAGTCAATCCGGTGAAAGTGGGGAAGCGAGGAGAAGGATGGTTAACCGAATGGAGTCTCTCAATAAGATGCAGCTTGAAGCTTTTGGAGATCAGGAAATTGCAACGCGTATTGCTCAATATGAAATGGCATTCCGGATGCAGATGTCTGTTCCTGAAGCAACGAGCATTAGTGATGAACCAAAGTCAATACTTGACCTTTATGGACCAGAATGTCAGACGCCTGGAAAATTTGCGGCAAATGCATTGTTGGCTCGGCGCCTAGCAGAGCGTGGAGTAAGGTTCATTCAATTGTATCACCGTGGTTGGGACCAGCACGGTGGCCTCATTGGTGCCTTGCCGAAGCAGTGCAAGGACACAGATCAGGCCTGCGCCGCTCTAGTCACTGATCTCAAGCAGCGAGGCATGCTTGATGAGACTCTTGTCATATGGGGAGGTGAATTTGGTCGGACCACTTATAGCCAGGGAGGTGCAGGTAAGGCAGCCAATGGTAGAGACCATCATCCGAGATGTTTCACTTACTGGATGGCAGGTGGCGGTATCAGGGCCGGAATGACATATGGTGAAACTGATCAGGTCGGGTACAATATAGCAAAGGATCCCGTTCATGTTCATGACTTTCAGGCAACGGTCATGCATTTGATGGGCATTGACCATGAGCGGCTCGTATTTAAATATCAAGGCCGTCGGTTCCGACTCACGGACGTCCATGGCAAAGTTGTCCAACCTATCGTTTCATGATGAAAGGGGTCGCTGTCTTTGTCTTAATGGTTTCTTTGATGAGGTTGGGGTCAGCCGTCTCATTCAATGATCAGATCCGACCAATCTTGGCGGACCGTTGCTTTGCATGTCATGGGCCGGACTCTGCAGCCCGAAAGGCAGGGCTTCGGCTCGACCGTGAAGAGTTTGCGAAGGCTGCCTTGGCAGATACTGGTAACTTGCCTATCGTCGCAGGCCATACGGATAAGAGTGAAATTTTTAAGCGGATCACGTCCAATGATCCTGATGAGGTCATGCCTCCTCAGGATGCGAAATCCGAACTGACACCAAAAGAGATCCAATTGATTGGGGAGTGGATCACAGAAGGAGCGAAGTGGGAGCGTCATTGGGCATTTATGCCACCACAAAAGCGACCATTTCCCGGGGTCAATGACAAGCCTTGGGTCATAAATGAGATTGATTATTTTATTTTGTCTAAACTTGAAAGTTTAGGATTGAAGCCTTCGGCTCCTACAGGAAAAGAACAGCTCTT
>JASLJT010000270.1:0-11924 GCA_030747955.1 Verrucomicrobiales bacterium
TAAAAATTAATTAATAACTGTTAAAATTATTTTAAAATTAAATAATATCTCATTTAATTGCGTTAGACACAGTTATTATAGAATAAAAAAACGACCAACCTGAACAGTTGGCCGTTTTTAAAATGAGAGTAAGAAAGTCGATTGCTCAGGAATTTAAAGACCGAGTTCATTTTTTACTGCTGAACTGAGGGCAGGGCCTCGCAAATTGGAGGACACAATCTTTCCGTCTTTGCCTACCAAGAAAGTGGCAGGAATAGATGTTATTCCATATTTCTTTGCTAGAGCGTTGCCCCAACCTTTACCGTCAAAGGCTTGTGGCCAAGGCATGTTTTTATCTTTAATAAACGTTTTTAACTTCTCTTCATCCTTGGCGTTATCTAGTGAAATGCCAATGATCTCAAAGCCTTTATCATGATAGGCTTCATAAGCTTTAAGAACATTTGGTAGTTCTGCGATGCAAGGCCCGCACCAAGTGGCCCAAAAATCAATCAGTACTACTTTTCCTTTCATGTCAGCAAGGTCAATTTCTTTGCCTGCCAAGCTGGTGAATTTAAGTTCCATCACTTCACCGACCCCTGGCCTATTTAGCTCTCCTCCTAACTGGTCAAGGAATTGCCCAAACCGGTCAGCTTGCGGATGTCCTTGAATGTCTTTTTTCGCTGATGACAATGCAGTCCTTGCTTTGTCCTTTGCTCCTGATGCCATGTGAAGTGCAAACAGTTCTTGAAAGACTCCAAAAAATTCTTGAGGGACTAGGTCAGCTCCTTTGGCAAGGTTCTTGTATTTCCCGCCGAGCAGTTCGGCTTGGCGTTCTGTCATTTTAAGCCTAGCGTATGACTCTATAAGGAAATCAGTTGCTTCGTTAGCATCAGCGGCCTTTGGATTCTTTTGCAAGTAAGCCTCGATTGATTCAGCTGCTTGCTTTGTATGTTTTTCGATTATTTCACTCGCAGATTCTGCAAGTATGCTCATTGGCAATGAGATTATGAATGCTGCAGAAGCAACGATGGTTTTATTTATCATGTCTTTGGTTTTAATGTTGAGGTTCTTTTTTCTCTGGGGCTATCTGATTTCTTACCTTTGGTTATTAATTAAAGCGTTAATGAAATCAAATTTGGTTTATATTGGCCGAATTATTTATTTACGTGATTGGTAATTGCTTCTGGAAAGTATTTCTGAAGACTCTCAGTAACGTTAGGGGCGGCTATTCCAAGTCCGCACGCGCTCGTGGCTTTCATCACTTCACCAATTTCATCTACTTCTTTAACCCAATTAAGTGCGTCGAGTCCAGAATCTTCTTCGCTTAGCCTTTCCTTGAGTCTTTGGGTGCCTATTCGGCAAGGGAAGCATTTCCCACAGGACTCGTGTGAGAAAAATTCCATCGCACTATGAGCGACCTTGACCATGTCACGACTATCATCAAAAACGATAATACCACCTGCTCCGAGGAAAGACCCCTTGCTCCTGATAGAGGGTTCATCAAGGGTCACTTCTAGATCCTCTTTAGATAAGAAGCCTCCGCTCAGTCCTGCCATTGTGACGGCCCTGATTTTCTTTCCTTCTGGTGCTCCTCCGGCCCAGTCATGCAATAATGTTTTAAGTGATAAACCGAAAGGAACTTCATAGTTTCCTGGTCTTTTTATGTCACCTGAGAGGGAAATGATTTTTGTTCCAGCATGATCTCCGATTCCTAGAGACTTATACCAGTCAGGACCTTTTCTTAGAATGGGAGGAACTGAAGCCAGAGTCTCAACATTATTTACTACTGTCGGCAGGTTTTCAAATCCATGAGTGACAGGGAACGGGGGCTTGTTGCGCGGGAAAGGGTGTTTCCCTTCTAAACTATTTAAAAGGGACCCTTCTTCACCACAGATGTAAGCTCCTGCGCCTCTGCGAATCTGTAGGTCGAAATCAAAGCCTTCGACTCCAAGGATTCCTTCTCCTAGCAATTTATTTTGGATGGCTTCATCTATTGCCTCTTGAAGTATTCTTTCAGTCTCTGGGTACTCATAACGTAAGTAGATGAATCCACGATTTGAACCGGTTGAATAAGCTGCAATTATCATACCCTCTATGAGTGAGTGAGGGTCATGATCCATAATGGCTCTGTCCTTAAAGCAGCCAGGTTCGCCTTCATCTGCATTGCAGATAATTGTCTTAGGTGTCCCATTTGCTTCAGCAACTGATTTCCATTTTAACCCTGTTGGGAATCCGGCTCCTCCACGACCTGCTAATTTGGATTCTGTAATGAGGCCACGAACATTTTCTGGAGAAGTTTCAATTGCTTGGCGCAGAGCCGCATAGCCATGATCTCTCTGATATCCATCCAATGTGGATCGATCCTTTTCTCTGATGTATCGGAAAATACATTCTTCTAGCTTTCCTGGATTAGGTATTGGGATCGGGGACTTGCGGTATTTGAGTGATTTTGAGTCCTTACCCACTAGCACCTGACTTCCTTTAATTACGGGAATCATTTCATCGCAGCGACCAGCGCAGGGCATTGGGGTGGCTCCTTCAGATTTTAATTCTTCAAGCAATTCTGTTCCGCCGTTCAAACAACATACATTACCTGTGCAGACTCGAGGAGCTTGCTTGCCTGGAAGTTCTCTAGAGAAATGGTGGTAGAAACTTATCGTAGCAAAGAGTTCCGCTATAGGTATTTTGAGTTCGGCGCTTACGGTTCTTATTGAATCTTCAGATATGTAATTGTCTCTATCATGAAATGCATGCAGGACAGGAAGCAGCGGAGCTGTTTCATTCTTCCATTTCGCGATGATTTCTTTATCAGTCACAAGATTAATTTATTCTCGTTATTTGCTTTAAAGGCCAATAGCGTATGCGCTTAATGATACATTACTAAGTTTCTATTGTCTTTTTTTAGACAAGATGCGAGGGGCCTATTGATTTAATTTTCCTTTGTGAAGGGGCTGTGACTAAGATTTTTACTCGGATGAGGCCTTTTGAATTTTTGTAATTAAATTTCCTTTGCTGTCGAATTGGCGGATCGAGGCGGTCTTTTTTAATTTGGTAATCCATCTTTCGTATGCGGATTTCCTTAGTTCTAACAATGCTAGTTTGTTCACCTCGTCACGGACGATAGGGTCATTTAAAGATTTGCTTTGTCCTAACTTTTTATTTTCTGCCTTGAGGAGATAGAAGGCATAATTATCTTCGAGCACTTCGCTTACTTTGCCTGAGTCGAGTGCGAAAGCGGCAGTTTTTAAATCGTTCCGTAATTTAATGCTCTTCTCTCCTATGATACCTCGGTCACCTCCTGAATCCGACACGCTATCCTTTGAGTGTTCTTTTGCTAATTCTGCAAAGTCTTCACCTTTCATTGTTTTAGAACGGATTTCGGTAATGAGTTTTCTTTGGTCTTCTATTTTAATGGTCGGATCTTTTGCAGCCTTTGGGATCATTATTGTTCGTATTCTCGCAAAAGTTTCTTCTCTAAATTTATCTTTATGCTTTTGATATGTTTCCGTTAATTTTTGAGGAGTGACCACTGAAATACCCTTTGCTTGACTTGATCTCATCATTTCGACAGCAATGATCTTTTGTCGCATGTCCCTGAACTTTTTCATTGTCATTCCCGTCTTTCTGAGATCTTCAATGAATTTATCTCGATTCCCATTAAAGGGTTCTCTTTCGATTATTTTCTCAATGTCTTGGTCAATAATGGTGTCCTTTATTGTTCCTCCCAACTTTACAAATTCAGAGAGTATGAGTTCTCTCTCTACGAGGCTCTCTAATGCATTTTTACGGAGAGACTTTAACATCTTGTCACGTTCTTTTCCGGCTGGTTGAGAGCGAATTATTATTTCCCTAGTATTGGAAGTCGCTTGTTGAACTTCTGATTCTGTGATGACTTGACCGTTGACGACGGCGACCAGAGAATTGAAAGCACGGGGTTCAGCACTTTTGGTTGCCGGGCTCAAGATGAGCGTTGCGGTAATGAGTATTAATGAGCGTAACATTTATTAATTAGTAGTTAGGTAACAATAAGTAATAATTCTAGTAGTATTGTTAGACAGATATAAAACTGTTTCTATTCAGAACTTCTTTACTAAATCTACTGCCTTTTTCAAGCGTTCTTCTAGATCAGTGCCTTTAATTCTAGGAAATCTTCCTTCTATTAATATATATTCATTATTCCGCTTTAGCATTAGCTTTTCTCCGACCATTTCTACTGATTGTATTCCGCTACTAGCTGCTGCTATTTTCAGCTCAGAACACCGTATTAAATGATTGACCGGGGCAGGCAACTTGCCAAAGCGATCTTGCCATTCTCTGATTAGAGAATTGAGCTCTTTTATGGTTTCGAGTTCGGCTATTTGCCGATAAGAAGCAATTCGTAATTTGGCTTCAGTGAGGTATGATGTCGGGAGGAATGCAGGTAAAGAATGTTGAGGGGATTTTAAGTATGCCGCTTCGTTGGTGTTAATGAAATCAATGTGAAGGTAACAGTCGGAGAGGCCTTGTGATGAGTTGCCTTTTAATCTTAGGATCGATTGTTTTAGAAGTTTGCAGTAAAGCTCAAATCCTACTGATGCGACGTGACCGGATTGTTGGGTCCCCAGAAGATTTCCTGATCCCCGAATTTCAAGGTCTCGCATTGCTATTTTAAATCCTGATCCCAGTTCAGTGTATTGTCGTATTGCATTTATTCTTTTTCTTGCATCGCCCGTGGCCATTAGGTCCTGAGGCAACATTAGGATCGCATAAGCTTTCCGCCCAGACCTCCCGACTCGCCCTCTCAATTGATAGAGATCAGCCAGGCCGAATCGATCAGCGCGGTCAATGATGATAGTGTTTGCGTTTGGAATATCTATACCACTTTCTATTATGGTTGTGCATACGAGAACATCGATTTCATGATTAACGAAACGATGCATGATCTCTTCGAGAGCCGTTTCATCCATTTGTCCGTGGCCCACTTCAACTCGTGCGTCTGGTGCCATTTCTTGAATTTTTTCTCTTATTCCTTCTATGGATTTTACCCGGTTATGGAGAAAGAATATCTGTCCCTTGCGTTTCAGTTCTCTATTAATTGCTGTCTTTATAATTTTCTCATCATAAGGACATATAGCGGTCTCTACTGGTGCTCTTCCTGGTGGTGGAGTGTCGATCGTGGACATGTCTTTCACTCCCATTAGTGATAGGTATAGGGTCCTCGGGATTGGTGTTGCGGAAAGTGTTAAAACATCGACAAGCTTAAATAGTTCTTTGAATCTTTCTTTATGTTTAACTCCGAACCTCTGCTCCTCATCTATGATTGCTAATCCTATATTTTTAAAGACAACATCCTTTGATACTAGGCGATGCGTTCCCACTATAACGTCTGCATTTCCACTGAGAATTTTTTTCAATGTGCGCTTCTGTTGTGACTGTGTTTTGAATCTAGATAACAGATCGATTTCAATCGGATATTCTGAAAATCGTTTTTTTAAGGTTTCATAATGTTGCTGAGCAAGGACCGTCGTTGGGCACAGGAGAGCAGCCTGTTTCCCGCTCATGACGGCTTTAAATATTGCTCTTATTGCAATTTCTGTTTTGCCAAAGCCAACGTCCCCGCAAATGAGTCTGTCCATGGGCATTTCAGATTCCATGTCCATTTTTGTCTGGTCGATGGCTAGGATTTGATCGGGAGTTTCTCTATATGCAAAACTGTTTTCAAATTCAATTTGCCACTTAGTGTCAGGGGAATGTGTGTAGCTTTTAAAAGTGTTTCTTTCTGCGTGAGTTTTAATGAGCTGGGAAGCGTAATCTAGTATTGATTTTTCCACTTTGGCTTTGCGGCTAACCCATCGTCCGCCTCCGAGTCTATCAAGGGGAGGGGCCTTGGTTCCGGAGCCCATGTACCGAGATATCAAGTGAGCTTGTTCAAGTGGGACATAGAGTTTGGCTTCTTCAGCATATTCTATGACTAGAACTTCTTCGGAGGTTGTGCCTTCACCTTCCATTTCTATCAGGCCTCTATATATCCCAATCCCCTGATCTAAATGAACGATTCTGTCCCCCTCGTTTAATTCCCGGAAATCATCAATTAGTCTTCTCGTGGCCTTTTGTTTTTCGCGATTAAAGGATTTTCTGAGACGGGAAGATTCGTATCTTCCAAAAATTTCAGCAGATGAAAGGATTGCTATTTTGGCACTTGGAACAATGAAGCCATTGGGGATGTTCCCTAACTGGGTTAAGAGATTGTCACCTGATCCCAAGTCGTCGAGATCTTCAGTGAGTTCGTTGTACCGTTGTATTTCCCCTTCATTATTGAAAAACATAAATATTTTCCAATCATCAGAGCTCCATTCACTTAGTGTTTTTGAAAAGTTCTGATATCTCGCTTGTTGCAGAATAAATTCACCGGCTTCGAATGATCCGAAAGGCACTTCGTGACAGGCGATCGAGTAGTCCTCTTCACCTTCACGCTCTTCGGCGTCTTCGGTTATATGGACATTGCATTCGTGCGAGGCTTCTCCTACTGAGATAATGATGTCTGAGGTGTTGATGTAGTCTTTTAAGAGGCTTTGAGTTTCCCTCGTGTCTCCTGAAATTAACTGTATTGATTCGATAAGATTGATGGAGGATTGAGAATCGACATCAAACTCTCGGATCGAGTCAATTTCATCGCCAAAGAATTCGATTCTTACCGGGTCTGGGGATTGCAAAGGAAAGACATCAATGATTCCTCCTCTCAATGCGTATTGGCCTCTCTCAGTTACTATTGAAGAACGTTCGTAGGAAATGTTTTCTATTAGTGCCACTAATTTTTCCAGACCGATACCTTGTCCTTTAACGAGTGAAATTTTTTGTGACTCTAATGTATAAGGCGATGGTACCTTTTCCTCAAGGCTCTTAGCCATTGCGATTACAATCTTTGGCTTGAGCTTTGAATCGTTAATTAATTTAAGGAGCCCAAGGCGTTCAGCATTAATTTCCTGATCTGGTAAGCTTTCACTGGAGCTGATCTGTTCAATGTCGGGAAAAAATAGAGGCTCTCTTGACCATAAGCGTATTCCTTGAGCGAGCCGTTCCTGAGAGAGAAGATCCTTTGCCAGTATCCACACACTTTTATTTGAGCATGTTATTAAATGTTCTGAAATTAAGGCGCAAATGAAGGGTTGTGCCTGCTCGACTATGTGATCAAACACTACTGTCCCATCACCGATCCGCCCTAACCTGTCCTCGAAACAGGGTACGGCAGCAGTGTGCTTAAGTAATTGATTTGCCGAATTGGCGTGTTTGGTAGCCGACAAAACGGGGTGCTAGCTTAAACCGCTTTTTCCTACCTTCCAGTCTGCTAAGCGTTATTTTTTAAGAATTTCTTTGAGCTTGGATGTGCTGACGCCAAATTTTTCGGCAGCTTGATCCATTTCTTCTTCTGAAGCATTTATTAAAGTTTCTAGAGCTTCATTTATGGATGCTTGAACGTTTTCGGGTTTGGAATTTTCTGAACCTGACCCAGGTCCAAGAGGAATGTCTTTAGGAAGTAAGACGTCAGCTGTTGCGAGTAGGCTGGCTCTGTACAGGGTATTTTCCAGTTCTCTGACGTTCCCTGGCCATCTATAAGATTCGAGTAACTCAATGGAATCTGAAGAGAGGCGAAGCTTGGGTGCCTTTTTTTGTTCTGCGTTGCGCCTAAGAAAAAATTCCGCAAGTAACTTGATATCCTCGCGGCGTTTCCTGAGTGGAGGAATGTGTACACGGACTACGTTTAGTCGATAAAAGAGATCTTCCCTGAAGAGTCCTTCTTTGACGCAGAGCTCAAGATCTTTATTTGTTGCCGCCAAGATTCTCACATCAGCCAGAAGAGATTCATTTCCACCGACCCTGGAAAATTCTCCGGACTGAAGGGTGCGGAGAATTTTGCTTTGTGTTTGAATGGGCATATCACCGATCTCATCAAGGAATAAGGTTCCGCCGTCGCACTGTTCGAAACGGCCCTTGCGCAAGGAGTGGGCGCCAGTGAATGAACCCTTTTCGTGACCGAACAGTTCTGACTCTAATAGATTTTCGGGAATTGCGGCACAGTTAATTGCCACAAATTCACTTCCTGATCTTTTGCTGTGTTTGTGAATCGCTCCGGCCACAATTTCTTTACCTGCTCCACTTTCTCCAGTGATCAGGACCGGAGCATCTCCACGAGAGGCTCGCCCAACCATTTTAAAGACTTCCTGCATCTTGGGGGCGCTACCGATGATGGTGTCATCAGGTGTGCCATTGCTGTTGACTGGTTCGGTCAGTTCGGAAGTTTCACTAATCGCATCGCTCGCGGCTAAGGCTTCCTCTACCACGGGACGTAAATCATAGGGGAGTGATTCCTTACGAAGAACATCGTAAGCGCCCAGCTTCATTGCTTCTATTACCGCGTTAGTGGGGGGAAAACCTGTAGTAAGTACTATCTGAGCGTTAGGATCATTGAGTCGGATTTTTTTGATCAACTCCATTCCATCTAAGGGCTTAATGAAGAGTTCGGTAATTAGTAAGTCAGGACGGTCTTCTAGGTACGCATTGAGTGCAGTTTCTGAATTGCTTAAGCAAATAATGTCTGTGCTGGGAGTTCTTAAGTGCTTGTCAGCCCAAGACAAAAAATCTTCATCAGGGTCCACAACCATGATGGTCTTTTTAATGTCGGCACTCATTCAGTTAATAGATTTTATCTATTCTGAGCCATTTAGCATATTTAACCAGTAGTTTTTTGTCTGGGCTGAGTAGGGGGTACTACTTATCCAAAGCAAAGCGGTAGAACTTCTTGCCGTCTGGAATCAAACTTCTCCGTATCTTCTTTCCCGATCACTGAAGTCTTCGATCGCTTCTAGGAGATCCTGTTTGCTGAAATCCGGCCATAATTTGTCACTTATGAAAAGTTCCGCGTAACTGATCTGCCAGAGGAGAAAATTTGATAAGCGCTTTTCACCAGAGGTGCGAATTAGCAGATCGGGGTCAGGTGTTCGGGCAGTGTATAGGTACTCACTGAATTTTTCCGCATCGATTTTTGAAGGGTCCAGCTTGCCATCATTTATATCGGATAAAACACCTTTGACTCCATGAACTATCTCTTCACGGGCCCCATAACTGAGAGCAAGAATGAGCGTTAGGGCCGTGTTATCTTGCGTTTCTTCAATGGTTTTTTCTAATGCTTTTAACGCGCCTGGTGATAGGTCCTGAAGGTTTCCGATTGCCTGGAGCCGAATATTATTTTCTTTTAGTTCTTTGGATTTTTTTTTCAGAAACCTTTCCAGTAATTTCATGAGTGCATCCACTTCATCTTTTGGACGGTTCCAGTTCTCATTCGAAAAGGCATACAAAGTAAGGTATTCGACTTTGGCTTCGATGCACCCCTCAGTCACGGCCTTCACGGATTCGGCGCCGGCCTGATGTCCTTCCCACCTCTGAAGGCCCCGTGACTCTGCCCACCTCCCATTACCATCCATTATGATAGCGATATGCTTAGGGGGTGATTTTTTCTGGGTGGGCATTTGTGTATATGATAAATGAACTGAGTCATTATTGGAATATAAAATTCCAAACTAACACAATGCTATTATCTTAGTGATTAATCCCGTAAGAGTGTTTCCTTACGATCCGGTCCGACCCCAACGATCCTGATTGGAGTTTCACAAAGCTCGGAGAGACGGTCCAGATAAGCCTTTGCTTTTTCCGGCAATGTTGCAATGTCAGGTGCTCCAGCAGTGATTTCATCGACCCATCCCGGCATTTCTTCATAAACGGGATTACAGATTTCCCAGTCCTCGGAATTTGCTGGGGGAGTATGAATTGTTTCACCTCTCAGCTCGTACGAGGTGCAGATCTTTATTGTATCTATACCGTCAAGTCCATCGACATTAGTAAGAGCAAGATGATCGGCTCCGTTCAGTCTGCAGGCGTGCCTCACGAGGACTGCATCGAACCAACCACAACGCCTTTTGCGACCCGTTGTTGCGCCAAATTCTCTTCCCATACCGTGCATACGGTCTGAAAATTCCTGATTTTCTGTAATGAAGGGTCCTGATCCTACTCTAGTAGTGTAGGCCTTTGCTACTGCGGTCACATTATCAATTGATCGGGGTGAAACACCGGACCCTGTGCAAGCTCCGCCGGCCGTGGTGTTGGATGAAGTGACGAATGGGTAAGTCCCATGATCTATGTCCAAGTAAGTTCCCTGGGCCCCTTCAAAGAGCAGTGATTTACCTGCGATGATTTGTTCGTGCAAGTAAGTCGTGGTTTCAGTTACGAAAGGTTTAAGCCGTTCGGCTGCTTCTTTGATTTGGCCAATAATTTCATTGCTGTCTATCGTTTCTGCTTCGCTTCCCTGCAGAGTGATGTTCGCTTTATCGACCTTCGATATAATTTTTTCAGATAATTTTCCCTCATCAAATAGATCTGCCATCCGGATACCGGAACGTTCCGCCTTATCGATATAAGTCGGGCCAATGCCTCTTCCTGTAGTGCCAATTTTTTTACCTCCGAGTCCAGACTCGCGATAAGAGTCTAGGGTCCTGTGATAGGATAGGGTCAGGTGCGCCCTGTTACTGATAGCTAAGTTCTCAGGAGTCACCTCGACTCCCTGGGTCTTTAAGTTGTCAAATTCCTCGAGGAGTGATATCGGATCGATGACGACACCGTTACCTATGACACATTTTTTCTCAGGCCATAAGATTCCGGAGGGTATTAGGTGGAGGACATATTTTTTGTTGTCATGTATGACAGTGTGGCCCGCATTATTTCCTCCCTGAGCTCGTACGACAATGTCAGTGTCCTCAGTGAGGAAGTCGACTATTTTTCCTTTTCCTTCATCGCCCCACTGGGCTCCTACAATAATTGTGTTGGGCATAAAATTAGCTGAGCCTCTTTGCTCATTTATGATTTAAATCAGATCCTATCTTTCTGTTGGTTTTTTTGGAAATTTAAGGGGGTGAACTTTAGAAAATATAATGGTCACTTCGAATCTTCAATCAGTTTGGCGAATTCTGAGAAGAAATACTTGGCATCGTTTGGTCCGGGCGAAGCTTCGGGGTGATATTGAACGCTAAAAGTGGGGTGATCATTGCTGCGGAGGCCCTCAACGGTATCATCATTTAAATTGATGTGTGTCACTTCGGCATTTGAAGGCAGTGAGTCGGCATCAACGGCAAATCCATGATTCTGTGATGTGATGGCCACCGCATCTGTTCTTAGGTCCTTGACCGGTTGATTGCCACCGCGGTGGCCAAATTTAAGTTTGTACGTTTTGCCTCCAATGGCATGAGCCAGTACCTGGTGCCCCAAACAGATTCCAAAGACAGGGATTTTTCCGAGCAATGATTTAATTTCTGTATGGATGTGACCGAGGGCCTCCGGGTCACCAGGCCCGTTAGAGAGAAATACCCCATCAGGATTCATTGACAAGACATCCTCTGCTGAGGTCCTTGCGTTAACGACGTTAATTGAAAAGCCTTCGCGTCTTAAGCACCGAAGGATGTTTTGTTTTATTCCGAAATCATATGCAACGATTTGATATTTAATTTCAGGAAGATTCTGATAATAATTGTTGCCGTTCTTCTGATCGGGCTCCGTTGTGGGGTTTGCCAGTACCCATTCCCTGCTCAGGGTGTCATCGGGGTCCCACTGGTAAGATTCTTCAGTTGTCACTTCCTGAACAAAATCCATTCCGACGACTCCATCGGATTGTGCTGCGCGGGAGCAAGCCTCTTCTGGAGATATGTCTTCGGTAGTGAGCAGAGCTTTCATTGCTCCGCGTTCTCTTAAATGTTTTGTCAGGGACCGAGTGTCGATTCCTTGAATTCCTATTATGTTGTTATCCTTTAAATATGACTGCAAAGAATTCTCAGATCTCCAGTTACTTGGTTCTTCACAGAGTTCTTCTATGACAAATCCTTTCACGTGCGGGCAATTACTTTCTGTATCGATATCATTGACTC
>JASLJT010000271.1:0-8333 GCA_030747955.1 Verrucomicrobiales bacterium
ATGTCACTGTGAGAATGATCACTGCCATCGAACTTAGAGCTGATCCAGCAAAAATATATACACCCCACATGGTGGAAAACCAAGTCCAGTCTAATCCCATCAATAGGTCAAAGGCCATGAACGTTGCACAGATTGCAAAAACTGGCACGAACCCAGCACTGAATCTTCTGGCTAAAAACGTATACTTGATGTCGCCAGTTCTGTCCTGACTTAAGGACCAATGACGCATCAGCCATGCGATACCGCACAATGAAACTGCGTAAGCGAAAAACCTAAAAAAGAAAAAACCCATGGTCAGGTATGGCGCTTTATTTTTTAGCAAGTACTCAGGTTCTTGACCGTTCGCTTCGGCTAATCGTAATAATTCCATCCATTCATAAAGAGCCTCTCTTGGTTCTTGAAGAATCAATATCGGTATAAAAAAGACAAAGGAAAAAGGCAGCATATTTGCCAAGTGCTCCATGACTCTTCTCACTGCAATGCCCCACCCAGAATTGGATACATGATGTAAGAGAACCCAAAAAAGTCCACCCACAGCGATAGTGAAAAAATAGTAGCAAGCAAAGAGCCATGAATAGGAAAATGACTCCCTCAATTCTCCACTGCCTAGGAATAAAATAATTAAACTTATGGCCAAAGTAATAGCTCCAATCAGACCAGCGACCTTGATGACCTTTGAGAACTTCGAGACATCAACCCTTTCCCCTTCAAGAGGAAGGTCGGTCAGTGTTACTCCATGATCGGACATTTCTAATTCTTGGTTGATTAAGTTTATTCAGTTGAAGTCGTTTGACTTTCTGCGGGCTCCTTGCCCTGTTGTTTTTCCGCGTTGATTTTTGCATTCTGCAACGCCCTCATATATGCAATGATTGCCCACCTATCCTTGGCTGGAATAGCTCCACCGTAGGGACCCATTAGTCCTCTTCCGATGGTAATAATCTCGAATATTTCGCCATCAGGGCGGTATTCTGGATTTGACGGGTCAGAGAACTTAGCGTCGTGGAGATTGGCAATTGGGATCTGACCCCCGTTGGGACCAAAGGATCGGACTGGGCCATTCCCGTTACCTGAATCGGCATGGCAAATCGCGCAATATATTCCATACCTTTGCTTTCCTCGGATGAGAAAATCTTTATCCACTTCAATCTCCTCAGGCATCCCATCGCCATAATATTCTCCCATCTTACCAGAATTAAAATAATTGCCTTCCAGAGAAAATCCATCAACTATCGCGTCACCCTCATTTGCCGCGACTTCGGGAACGCTGAATCCAACTGGCACTGTTCCCTTGACAGGCTTGCGAGATCCAACCCCATCAGCAAAGAAGTCAGAACGACTCTGCGCATTGATCCTGTCCTGACGATCCATGTCAGGAAAAATCTCAACTGGTGTCTCATTAAACTTATGACCCCGCAAGCCGAACATGCCCAAAATGAGCAGTCCGCCAAGAATTGTTGCGAGGAAAATATAACGCATAATTTTAAATATCTTCTTCTATTAGTTCTATGCTCTTACCTCCAATGTCCTTGAGCATTTTAAGGGTTTCATCTTTTGAGAATTGTGGGTCACGCGCCTCAATACATAAGAAGAAAGCATCATCTGAAAAGCGCCCAAATTGCTCACTCTCAAAGAGTGGATGATTCCATCTTGGTAGTCTGTTCAGTATCATACTCCCAAAGAGCGCAGTGAAAGCAGAGAATAAAACGGTCAATTCAAACATCACAGGAAAGAACGCAGGCAAAGTACCTATATTAGCTGGCTTGTCCTGAACGAACGTGGGGTAAATTAAAACCTGAGTAACGAACTGTAATAAGAACGCTGTCAGAGTACCGGTGGCCCCTCCAATGAATACATACCATGAAAGATTTGATTTTTTGAGTCCCATAGCACCATCAAGACCATGGATGGGAAATGGAGAATGAACATCCCAATCCTTGAAGCCGGCATCACGTACCTTTTCTGCGGCGTGATAAACATCACGCGCAGTTTCAAACTCGGCTATGTAGCCATAAACTCTCTTTAATGTATTCAATACGTTGATCTAAGCTTTTTTCTTTTTAGTGGCTTTCTTGGCTGCTTTCTTAGTGGTTTTCTTGGCAGCTTTCTTAGTGGTTTTCTTGGCAGCTTTCTTAGTGGTTTTCTTGGCAGCTTTCTTCACGTTCTTGTGAGACAACTCTTTACCTTCTGCGTCATGAGTAAATGTCTCAGGAGGTAAATAGTGAGGATCACTTTCAGGGAGAACTCCCTTCACTTCTGAAATCGCAATGACTGGCAAGAAGCGGAGAAAAAGAAGGAAGAGGCCGAGAAAAAGACCAAAAGTTCCTACAAAAGTCCAAATTTCAATATTACTCGGATGATAAAAGTCCCATGCTCCTGGCAAAAAGTCCTGCGCAATTGAAGTCACGATAATAACGAACCTTTCAAACCACATGCCTGCATTCACACACATGCATACCGCCATAACAATCCATAGATTATGTCGACAATATTTGAACCAGAACACTTGTGGCGAAATAACATTACAGAAGAACATGGCATAATATGCCCACCAGTAATATCCACTCGTACGGTTCTCAAACGCTGCAATCTCATATTTATTGCCTCCATACCAAGCGATAAATAGCTCCATTATATAGGCGTAGCCGACTATCGTTCCAGTGAGGAGGATAATCTTAGCCATATTATCTATGTGCTTGTGAGTAATTAGATCTTGAAGACCATAAATTTTACGCGCGGGAATCATCAATGTTAGTACCATTGCGAAACCACCAAAGATTGCTCCAGCGACAAAGTACGGTGGAAATATAGTCGTGTGCCAACCCGGCACGATAGATGTCGCAAAATCAAACGACACGACTGAGTGCACGGATAGGACTAGGGGCGTTGATAAGGCAGCGAGTAGAAGATATGCCATCTCATAGTGACGCCAGTGCCGGTTCGCTCCTCGCCAACCAAGAGCAAAGAATCCGTAGGCAATTTTACTAATGCCTTTCTTTGCCCGGTCCCGCAAAGTGGCAAGGTCCGGAATAAGACCAACATACCAAAAAATTACCGATACTGTAAAGTATGTCGAGACAGCAAACACGTCCCAGAGCAGTGGAGATTTAAAGTTTTGCCATATGCCATTCGCATTGGGAACAGGAGCGAGGAACCAAACCATCCAGAACCGTCCGACGTGAAGTGCAGGAAAAATACCCGCACAGATCACCGCAAAGAGAGTCATGGCCTCAGCGGCGCGGTTCACTGAAGTTCTCCATTTTTGTCGAGTCAAAAACAGAATAGCTGAAATCAGTGTTCCAGCATGACCGATACCGATCCAAAAAACGAAGTTTGTTATCGCCCATCCCCATCCGACCGGATGGTTATTTCCCCAAACTCCGACACCAGTAACGACTAAGTAAGCCAAGCAATATCCCAGCACTCCCATCAGAATCACTGAGGGGATGAAAAGGTACCACCAAAGTGCTGGCTGACGATTTTCAACAATACCACAAATTTTATTTGTGACCCAACTCATTGACCGGCCATTAGTGACTAACGGCTCTCTCGCGAGGACTGGTCGAATTGGTTCAGATGTTGGAGCGTCAGCCATTATAATAAATATTAATGTATTTTCTTACTCACGGTTCCTACCTGATCCGCGTCAGGCATTTTCATATTTGGATTCTTAATCCTGGCCAAATAGGTAGTCCTTGCTCTGAGCCCAAGATACTTAAGCATTTCATAGTTCCGAGGTGACGCCTTAACTTTGCTGACCATCGATTCAGGATCAGATATATCTCCAAAGACAATGGCATCACATGAGCATGCAGATTGACAAGCAACCTTGATCTTACCATCAGGCACTTTCACGTCATTTGAATCTCTTGCCTTGCGCTTCTGATCTATTTTGGCCTCCTGAATTCGCTGAACACAATAAGTGCATTTCTCCATGACTCCTCTCATCCTGACCGTGACGTTTGGATTCTTTTGCAGCTTCAGGCTAGGTGCAACTCCAGTCTTATCCTCATCAGAAAGCGGTCCACTATAGAGCTGGTCGAGTGGTCTTTTATTATAATCGAAGAAATTAAATCGACGCGCCTTGTATGGGCAATTATTGGCACAATATCTTGTACCAATGCATCTATTATACGCCATCGCATTGAGCCCTTCTTCGGTATGAACCGTAGCATTGACTGGGCACACCGTCTCACAAGGAGCCGCCTCGCACTGAGCACAGGATACTGGTTGAGGCATGAACTGAACATTTTCAAAGTCCTCCTCTTCGTCATCAAATTTACCATGACTATCAGTATTTGGAGCAAAGTAACGATCCATACGGACCCAGTGCATTTCTCTTCCAATGATGACCTGATCCTTTCCCACAATCGGAATGTTATTCTCAGACTGACAAGCAATTGTGCAGGCATTGCAACCATTGCAAAGGTTCAAATCAATTGACATGCCCCATTGCTGAACACCATCATCAATTAGCTTATCAACGTCCTGCCCTCGGTAAACGGCCTGTTCAGGAGGAATATGAGAATCCATTCCTCTCGATTGAAACGATGATGCGTGTTCCTCTTCTGGATGCTTAGCATGAGCCTCCTTTGACTTCACTGACTCTTTATCAAATTCTTTTTTAGTTCCGTCGCGATAAAGTGCTCGGCCTTCCATCAGGAAATGTTCCTGAGTAATCGCTATAGGATAAGTCTTTGTGTTGTAACCCTCTCTCAATTCGACCTCGTCAGTGACCAGCTCAACTTTAGCACCAGTAGCAAATAGTGGTGAATCAGAACCCCTTAAGGGATAAACATTAAATCCAGTCGTGTCCCCAGTATCTTCTCCGGCAGATTGTGGAGTTCCGGCAATTGATCCCGCACCTTCTTGGCCGTAACCAATTGAAATACTGATCGAATCCTTGGCATGCCCGTATGCTGGAAGTATTGGAAAATAATGCGGCTCTCCTTCGTCAATCTCGACCTTAATAAGGTGAGCCTTATCCTCTATTACTAGATCATCATTCTTCCAATCCAGATCCTTAGCTCTTGCTAATTTCTTAATAGTCGAAATTCCTACCAATGCGGCATTGTCCCAGGTCAAGCTGGTTATTGGATCAGGAACCTCTTGTAACCATCCATTATTGATATGGCGTCCGTCCCAGATCTTATTGTCAGTCGTGAAAACAATCTCGTAACCATTCGAATCGGTAACATTATTACCAATGATTGCTTTGGCCGATTCGTAATTAATCTCGGCATTAACTGAAGGGTATTGACTGTCCCGAAGAAAACCATTTCGTAGTGTCGTGCTCCATAAAGGCTCAGAGTCAGATTCGGCAAAAGCTTTGAAAGTTTCCTTCACTGCGTCCTGAACGGGATCCGTGCCAGCCTCGGCTTCCTTGTCCGATAACAACTTAAGCAAGAACGCTGTTTCTGACACGCCATCAAATAGAGGCGCAATCATGGGCTGAATCACGGAGTACGTTCCATCGGACGCTCTGACATCACCCCAACTTTCCAGAAAATGAGCACCTGGGACATGCCAATCAGATGCACGAGCCGTAGCACACAGATTTCTCACACCTAAATGAATTACCGTTTCAACTTTTGAAACTAATTCATCAAATTTCAAATCCGCCGGGGCACTATAGACAGGGTCGCTTTCGGCACTAATTACCAAAGTTGAAATTTTTCCATCATTAATGGCTTTAGCGAGCTCACCAATGGTCCCCGATGCTGGATGGGATCCACTTACAATTTCAATGGCTTTGTCTGTCCCTATATTTCCAAGAGCAATATTTACTGCCAGGCAAAGGGCATGAGCTCCTTCGTCTTGCCTGTTCCCTACTAATACCAAACTCTTACCCTTATGTTCATGAAGATCCTTAACTGCCTCATTAATCCAAACCTTAATATTGTCTGCGACTTGCCTATCTTTAACTAGAGCTCCTAACTCAGCATCACCAGTTAACTCGGCGACCTGCTTAGCAACTTCATTAAGGAGGGCAACCTGCTCGCTTGCTTTGACTGGGATCCTGTGATCAGCCATGCCACCAGTGACTGTATATTGATGCTCTGTGACATACAGTCTATTCATCGGCCCCGGCTTTTCCTCGCCTTCGATATGATCGACCTTACGGCCCATAGAAAAATCAGAAGTTGCGCTGTCTGAAATACGGTCTACCCCCATAAAATCCGACCCTATTGAAAGAATCCGTTGAGCCTTATCGATTTTGTAACGGACATTATTGCCTTTACCAAATAATGAACTGACCGCATTTTGCAGATTCTTATTATCTACAGCCTCATATTCGTAGAAACCGGCTCCGGGCAATTGTTGAAAAAGCAGGTCAGCGACCCGTGCTCTTGTGGGGGATGTGCTAGCACCGTGAAGGAACGCCAAGCCCTCACCTTTTGATTCGTCCCACTCCTTCTTCTTCTCTGAAACAAATGACCAAAACTCATTAGCTTCGACCGCATCAGAATCTCCCCGGCCCTTGATGTAAGAGCGTGAACGTTCAGGGTCATAGAAATCCAATATCGAAGCAATCGCAAACTGATCAGCAGAACCCATGCTTCCCGGATGAAGTGGATTGCCTTGCAAATGTATTGGCCGACCTTCATGGACTTTTGCTATGACCGGACTCGCTCCACCTAACCTAGGCATTGCCGTGGCATAGTAAACCGCCTTCCCTGGCACCATCCACTCAACACTGTCCGAGTATGGAAGGATCTTCCCTACGGGCCTACGGCAACTGGTCAATCCAATACCAGCCAAAGCAGTGGACGCCCCCATGAAACGCATGAAGCTTCTCCTGGAAAGAGAATCCTTGTCGCCTTCTCTGTTTAGTTCGGCCGCGCCCTGCGGGAATTCCCTCTCGAGTCGGCTAACGAATGCCGGGCTCTGTTCCAATTCCCCGAGACTACGGAACATCCGTTTCCCAGCTAGTGGATCTTTAGGGTGTTGTAAGACGCGCTTCACTTATTCTTATGAGTTATAATCGTAAATTGTTTCTATCCTTGAACATTCATCGGTGACAACCGCTACAGTTATTGCCTGATGGCGGACGGATGTGCCACAGATCCTTCAAAGCAGACCCTATATCTTTTTGTGTTAATGGCTTATCACTGTCAGGAACAAATTCCTCAGCTTGCTCTAATCCGAACCTCTCTTCTATGTAGGATTTAAAATCCTCACGTGCCAAATTTTCAGGCTTCCACTTTAAATTAAAGACCTGATCCAAGGGCCTCAAATGTTTCTCCGGCTCCTTGTGACAATCAAGGCACCAACTCATGCTATGCGGTTTATCATGATGCACCACGCGCATCTCTCCAACATCACCGTGACAACTGGCACAACTGACTCCACGATTTACATGCGCTGAGTGATCAAAATAGACATAATCAGGAGCACGGTGGACCCTGACCCACTCGACTGGATTCCCGTCATAGGATTCGTAATTTTTATCAACTGCCTTCCGAATTGGCTCAATCTTTGGACTGTCAGATTTAACATGCTTATGACAATTCCAACAAGTCGAAGCAGACGGCACATTGGCGTGACCGGAATTCTCAACAAATGAATGACAATAACGGCAATCCATCCCAAGCTGTCCTACGTGCAGCTTATGATCATATGGAACTGGTTGATCGGGCTGATAACCCACCCTTGCGTACTTCGGAGTAAAGTAATAGGAGACCGCTGCACTGACTCCGATGCCTAATATAATAAGGGCACCGACAATCTGCAGGGGCAATGTGTTAATCCAACGCGGAAAGGGATTGGCCATTTAATGGTTAATTAAGTATTCTATAGTATCTTGTGAAAAATTTCACAAGCGAAATTTATAGGATTTTTATTCAAATCTTCCCCCCGCCTGAGACTGGAAGTATTTGGAGGTTATAAATAGAACGGAAATATATATATTTGGTTTTCTTGGGCTAAAACAAAGGGTTCCTTGGTGCTCATGAACTCGTGGGTGCCTCCCTCTTCGATCTGGCTGATGATTGACAATTCTCATCGCAGAACCTGCCCTTCTCTGATTCACATTTCTCGCAAATAAAAATCTGCAAATTGCACGGTTTATATGCGCAATTCTTATACCTTTGGGTGGAAATCTCGCACCATCGGCAAGTAGCAATGACTTTGGGGTTAGTCGAATTAACTTCGACTCCGATTCTCTGGTCAAAAACATAACACTGACCATCGAAATTTTTACCTTTCGTCGATGACTTCGTACCATAATGGATGATTCCTCCATCGAACAGAGCCACCTAACTAAATCCGTCTTTAATTAACAATCCCGACAACTTCTCACAGCGGATTCCACCAGTACAATACCAGAGTATTCT
>JASLJT010000272.1:0-4980 GCA_030747955.1 Verrucomicrobiales bacterium
ATCACTATTCATCTTCAACTCTTCTCCGGTACGAGAAACGAGAGATTTGGACACCACGGATATCTCAAGAGCAACCAGAAAAGCCAATCCAAAAGCAATGCCCGATAATTCTGTTATTTTATCAAAGAGGCCTGAGTCAATCAGGATCGAACAATCAGGAAGGATCCCCCCTCCTCCTTGTTGATCATTAAAAGTATCGATATCTAATGAAACCGATAAAAAATAATTCACAACAGAAGCCACTAAAAGACTAAGAGCAAAAGTCGGTAAGGCCTTGAAGGATTTACGCAAAACAAAATAAAATGCAAAAGTCCCCAGACCAAGGAACACGGCAGCAAAATTAGACTCCCTAATCTGTGATACAGTTCCAACAAAAATCGTAAAAAAAGATCTCCCCTCTCTGGCAGGATCGATACCAAGAACATAGCTGAACTGATTGGCAATGATTAGTAACGCAGCACCAGCAACATAACCAATAATAACAGATCGGCTCACATACTGAATAAGGTCTCCCACTTTAAAAATCGCACCCGTTATTAAAAGAATAGCCACCATGATGACCACTAACGGCATATGGCTGGCAGCCGAAGAAGGATCAGGGTATGCAAGAAAATAACTAAAAATCATAAATGCTGTCGCATTTGTGGGCCCAAGAATAGGATACCTAGATCCCGAAAATAGAGGCGCCAGCAAAGCTGCAACAATCGAACACGTGATACCGAATTGAATCGGAAGGCCAGCTACTAGCGCATAGGCCATTCCTTGAGGGAATGCCAGCAATGCAACATTAATTCCTGATCTCAAATCCTTTGAAATCATATTTGAAGCCTTGCCCCCATCTAGAGCTGGCCTTGAAGCGACTGGATGATCAGCTGAGATCGACATGCGTCTGAGCAATTGCATAGCTGATCGGAGGACACGTATCGTCCTTCGAGAAAAATAATGCCGGAAAGAATTCTTAGAGCGCATATTGCGGTCAGGGCGCAATTAATATCTTTTCACCCTAGGTATACCGCAAGGCATTTTATTTATTTTAAATGATTTCAAGATCAAAGAAATCCCGAAACACTTCCAAATATACCTGCCGCTTAAAGTCCGCAACCCACTCCAAATTGAATTCCTCAGGATAAATCCAGCAATAGTTTGTAAATTCAGGCTTATTCGAACCCAGATCAATGTCCTTGTTTTTGCCACTAAATCGGCACCTAAAGTAAGTTTGTTCCTGACCGAGGTAGTGTTTCCATTTGGCATGCCTCTTGTCAAAATCATAACGGTACCCTTCACGTTCCTCTATGATTTCATAGAATTTCGCAGAAAGACCTATTTCTTCCCTCACTTCACGATGAAGGGCCTCGACTGGTTCCTCGCCCTGATCCACTCCTCCTTGAGGAAACTGCCATGAATTTTCACAATCTGATCTCTGACAAATGAGGATCTTTCCGCTTTTTCTCTCAAGGATAAGAGCAACATTTTTTCTATACTCTTTCCCAGAATGTTGCTTTTGAGAAACTTTGGAGGACTTTGACACAAATTAAGGTTAGGAAACTGATCATTTTATCGACAAAAATCAAGTGCATAGATCCCTACTTTTGAAACTATCAGCATTGGGAATCATTGTGGTTATTTTCTTCGGCATTCAAACTATTCGCTGGTCTGGGCAAAAAGGAGCAAAGAGAGCGCATGAACATTTTATCCAGTACCTTTCCGATCGTCGTTGGAGCAAATGCTCCCAAATGATATCTGAACAATATGATGATCAATGGAAATTTAATCGGAATGACATATCTCTAGCATTGAGAGACTTTGGGCGACATTTCTACATATCTTTAAGTGTTGATTGGAAAACAATATCCACTACAGAAACAGGAAGTTCATACGACATAATAGGAACTATGAAAATCGAGGGATCTGGCAACCCTGTAACCGGTCACATTATTAAAGAGGCGAGGCCCTACCTACTCGATCCCTTCACTTTTACTTGGTCTCGATCCGGCATTATGCCTTGGTCTTGGAAACTGGGAAAAATAAAACATCCAAGCATAAAGGTCCCTTCAGGCTATGTTCCTGGAGACGAATCGCGTTCGTTCAAATGGTAACTTTGACAAATCGGCCTCCTCACCGCATAATTAAATATAAATTTAATTGGGGAAACTATCATGAAAAAAACCATTCTCGCTCTCCTGGCTACTACTCTTCTATGCATCAACGCTCTTGGGCAAGGCGCAGAAAAGAAACCAGACTCTTCTTCTAATTCTATTCCGACTAGATTCTGGAAAGCATCATTACCTGGAGGAGAATACATGGTTTCACTGAGTAGTATCTCCTCAATCGCAAAACATACCTACGTAGTAGACGGAGCAGCTAGAGTATACGAGGTCACTGTAGCTGACAAAAGCTCCGCCATCGCAAGATTTTATTACATCGAACCGGTCACTGACCAATCACCTCTGAATGTTGGGCAGGTTGTCATTGACAGAATCAAGGGAGCCTCAAAGGAAGCCACTAACCGAGTCGGCGCTGGAGACGTGTGGGATCAAGTAGTTAAAAATTATCCCAGCACAACCCACTCTAAGACAATGGAATTTCGTCTGACTGTCCGCTCAAACATTGATGGTCTCTATGAGAGCGTGGCCCGTGCATGGGAAAAAGGAAAGGGTGAGAATTTTAAGATTATTACAAAATAAATCATCCCACCATTTCAATCGCTATACAAAACTCACATCCATTTTAATAGCTTCATGGAGCACCTCCATGTATTTAGATTTAGGAATATCGATGGCCCCAAATTGGCTAAGGTGAGGCGTGGTCCACTGAGTATCGAGTAAAATAAATTTCCGTTTCAGTAAATGTTCCACTAAGGAGACGAGCGCCACCTTTGAAGCGTCGCGCTCCCTTGAGAACATGGATTCCCCAAAAAAAGCTCCACCGATCGCCACTCCATAAAGACCTCCAGCCAACTCACCTTCAAACCAGCATTCCACCGAATGAGCATATCCTCTTCCCTTAAGGTTTAAATAACTCTCACGCACCGTTTCATCAATCCAAGTCTCTTCGCGTTCAGCGCACCCATCGATAACTTCACTGAAAGATGAATTGATACGAACATCAAAACGACCAGAACTCAGGACCCTCTTCAGACTCTTGGGAACATGAAATGAATCGAGCGGAATAACGCCCCTAGGATCAGGACTAAACCAGCCAATTTCACCCTGCTCCATCGCCATAGGAAAAATTCCCATCCGGTAAGCTTGCAGTAAAAATTCTGGATTTATTGAAGACACTATAGAAACTTAAATAATAACACTGATCCTTGTAAGACAAGGCTTTCAATGGCAATAAAATAGATAAACTGTTCCCTATAACCAAATAATTTTTAATGGAAAATAATAATGCTCAGGATGAAAGCTCCGTTGAGGTCCGTTGTTACTTCGTGCGTCACCGGAACGCACTCGCAGTGAGAGGAAACTTTGCCCCTGTTTATATGGATCATTACCTTCATCTGATGCAGCATCAAATAACCACAAGCCCTGACAAGGACCAAAAATTAAAAGATGCATTAGCAGGCATTGCTCTGCACCTCGCCTCAAGGCCCTGGGACGAGGTTAGTGCATGGACCATTCACTTTTGCGAACCTTTAATGAACCTGTTCGTTACCGGTAACAGCAACGAAGGTAACATCATAGGCAGATTATTTACTGAAGGCATTAGAGACGATAAAACGAACCTTTTCATTACTCAGATCAATAATTTCCCAAAGGAACCGAGGCGCAGTGCAATTGATTTCGAACCCTCATCCAACATCTTCCAAATAATTCAAGAATATTACAAACAAAGTGAACAGAGAACTGCTAGATTTTTTAATTATTCAGAAGAGGAATTTGTTTTCATCTCTGCTCAGCCCGAGTGCGATGAAGATTGGCTACTCTCTTTAAATGATGAGGCAATCAGAAGCCTCGATAAAGACGAAGAGTTAAGCTTGCTCGAAAAACGGCATTACAGTTACAGGTGCGGTTGCACAAAAGAACGTATCATTAACGCCCTGGCAACAACGTCCAAGGATGAGGTTTTAGGCGACAAAGAAAGCGTGAACATTGAATGCCCTCGCTGCGCGGCGGTCACAGCAATTTCCTCGGAAGATTTCGATCAAATGAAAGACTAAGTCTAATTTTCGTTGATCTGTGGAATACGAATATCTTCAACTAGCTTTTGAACCTCCTCAGGAGGATCCTTTGCCATTTTAGATACTATAAAAGCGACAGCAAAATTCATTATTGCTCCAACGGCACCGAAAGCATTTGGCGTAATGCCAAAGAACCAGTTTTCATCCATACTCCCCATATAGGATGTGCCAGGAATAAACATAATGCCCTTGTGCTGGAACACATAAAGCAGAGTCACACCAAGACCCGCGATCATTCCCGCAATGGCACCTTCACGGTTCATTTTCTTCACAAAGATTCCCATCATCAGGACAGGGAATATTGATGAAGCCGCCAAACCAAAAGCAATGGCCACAGTCCCTGCAGCAAAGTCAGGAGGATTAATACCAAAATATCCAGCAAGTAATATTGCTCCGACCATTGAAGTCCGGCTCGCATTCAGCTCCTGTTTTTCAGTAATTTCCGGACGAAAGATCCCTTTAAGCAGATCATGGGAGATGGATGATGAAATCGCAAGTAACAGTCCAGCAGCTGTAGAGAGTGCCGCGGCCAATCCTCCAGCAACGACAAGAGCAACGACCCATCCTGGCAACTTTGCAATTTCAGGATTTGCCAAGACCATAATATCCTTATCGACCTTGGTCATCTCATTGCCTTTCCAGCCGTACTCAGAAGCGACAGAAGTAAATGATTTATTAGCATCATCGTTATAATACTGGATCCGCCCGTCACCATTCTTATCCTCATGCTTGAGGAGCCCAGTCTTCTCCCAGTTCTTAAACCATTCGGGACGTTTCTCATATTCAATGTTCCCGGAAAC
>JASLJT010000273.1:0-7506 GCA_030747955.1 Verrucomicrobiales bacterium
CTCGCTCATCAAATCCTCTAGACCCAGAATTCATGTCACCCTCCCCATAAATACAAACATACACATCAAGGTCACCATCCAAATCAAAATCCGATGAGCTTAAAGAAAATGGATATTGAGCGCCAGGAAAGCCTCCCTTGATTGCGAATTGACCATTCCCATTATTTTCCGCAAAAACAATCATAGCTATGGTAGCAACGACTAGATCCTGATCCCCGTCATTATCCAAGTCCAAGAGAAGAGCTGCTCGAGAATCTTCATACCAATCAATACCAGAACCCACTGAGACATCCGTTGCCGTCCCATCGTCATTCTGAACATATAATCTATTTGGTAAACTTCCCCCATCACATAAAAACACATCATCTCTACCATCGCCGTTCACATCCCCAATAGCTATCCCGTGGTGACCAGTCATCGCCATGTCACCGAACTTGCTTATTAGTCCAGCCCACTCAGAAATACCTTTATTGATCTGAGTATCATAATGAGGAGTGCCACCTAAGACCTTGTAAGTATAATCATTATAAAGAACCTTCTTGTCAGATCTTAGCTCTAAATAATTTTTCCTTTCCAAGCCAAGTAATTTTAACTTCTCATCAGAGCTTCGAACCCATTCGCAGACCCATTCAGCGTGAGCCTCCTTTTTCTCACCTAGATGATCAACAATGAGGGTAGCCTTGAATACCCCTCCCTGACTCGATATCTCGACCACTTTGAAGTAATTTCCCGAAGGGAATTTCTTCGGCAATTCTAATAAGGACTGCCTGAATTTTGTCTTGCCAGCACGGAGCTCCTCATCGGACCCTTCCCACAGCGAAATCTCATTGAACTTTGATAGGATCTTGTTGAGAGAAGAAGGGACCAGTTCCGTTCCCCGAAAATCATTACTTATCAATTCCTCCGAATCATCTACAGATGAAAGAATCCTCCTAAAAGAACTCTCTATTTCCGCAGCAACCTCTTCAGTGCTCCATGAAGAATTAACATTTTGAATTGAAGACGACTCCGAGTGAAAATTGATCCCTGAACCTACTTCTGAAAATTTCCTATCAACTCCTGCTAACTTTCTCTTATTTAAACCAACAAGATCATTACTTACCGGAGAGCTCACGGCATCCTTTCTAGATTTACTCTCACAACCTAGAAATAGATATAATGAAGTTAATAGAATGACAAATCGAACCACCGACACACCAAATCTTCATGCCAAGCATCACTCAGGTCAATACTACTGAGCATTTATATTATTTAGTTAAACTAAAGCTGGGGAACTTTCCAAGCTGGAATCCCTCCCTTATCCATTTGCTCACGATACCAGACATGATATGGCCTAACAGGTGACATTGGAGCCTTCTCATTAACCATCAAGGGTCTGGCCTCTTTCCAGAAATCTTCATACGCATCGCGCATTTTCTTAACGAGACCAGGTTTCTCTTGCGCAATATTCACTTTCTGACTGGGGTCTTTTTCCATATCAAACAGAGCATCACCCACTAACCGATATCTTTGATTTCTTACAGAGAACGCCTTCCACATATGATCATTAGGTTCGGACCCTGTCTTCCAGCGTGCTCTCTGAGAAAATAAGTATCGGTCAGCCCAATTCGCTCTAGGATTTTCAATGAGCGGAAGAAGGCTACGACCGTCGACTTGTTTCTTTAAATCTTTACTCAGCTTGAGGCCCGCTAACTCAGCGAATGTCGGAAATATATCTATATGAGCTGCCATTTTTTGAACGCTTTTATTTTCCTGAACTTTCCCTTTCCAGCGCACAAAAAACGGGACCCTCACTCCGCCTTCCTCGACGCTCCCCTTCAGACCCTTTTGTCCCGCATTATAAAAAGGATAGCCCTTAGCCACCTCTTTCCCGGGCCGGCCACTACCACCTCCCGTCATCCCATTATCAGACATGAAAATTATCATCGTATTTTCATCCAACCCCCACTCAGATATTTGTGCTGAGAGCCTTCCTACGTTCTCATCAATGTTCTCTATCATTCCGTAAAATCCTGCCTGAGTATTACCGAATCCTATGTCCTTGAACCGTTTTGTGTTACTCGGAGGCGCAATGAATGGGCCATGAGGAGCATTCGTGGTGATGTATGCAAAGAAAGGATCATCCGACTCTTTCATTTTCTTTATCCATCCAAGAGCCGCAGTAAAAAACAAATCAGTGCAGTATCCTTTAGTTTTTACAAACTTTCCGTTATGACGAATGACTGGGTCAAAATATTTATTCCCTGGTGCATCAGCACAACTGCAAGCATAGGATTGCCCAATCCCCCCAGCCCCATGAATGAAGACCTCATCAAAGCCTCTATTATTTGGTTGATACTTGGCCTCATCGCCTAAGTGCCACTTCCCGAATATCCCAGTATTGTACTTCGCCTCTTTGAGGTGCTCAGCAACCGTCATTGTACTAAGCGACATCCTTTCCCGTTCAAGTATGGTATGAGTGACTCCGTTCTTGAGGGGGTGCCTTCCTCCCATTATAGCTGAACGCGTAGGCGAACAGGTAGGACTGACTAAAAATCTCTCAAACCTAGTACTCTGTCCATGCATCCGATCAAGGTTTGGAGTCTTAATCCATGGGTGTCCGTTCGCGCCAATAGGTCCGTACCCCTGATCATCCGTTATCATCAAGATGATGTTTGGACGTGAACCTTTTAAATCTGAAGCCTGAGAGGCTAAAATAAATAAAGGGAAAATAAATAATATTATTGAGCTAATCTTCATCTGATATTTTTTCTTAGTACATTAATCAACTTTTAGTCGATATCTCCCAGCCGCTTTGCGCAAGCTAACATTTTCACCAAACGTTTTTCTGAGTTTACTTGTTTTTAAAGTGTCCTCTACTGGGCCAGCCTCAACGAATTCTCCATCATTAAGTAATGCTGCATGGGTGATAGTAGGAATTATTTCTTCTACGTGATGAGTCACTAGAACCAGTGTTGGAGCTCCTCTCTTTCGAGAAGCGAGTCGGTTAACAAACTCTAGAAAATCCTCTCTCGCTACAGGATCAAGGCCAGCGCATGGCTCATCAAGGATTAGTAATTTTGGTTTGCACATTAGTGCTCTGCCTACCAGCGTCCTCTGCCTTTCACCTTGGGATATGACACCCCAAGGCCGGTTCCTCAGGTGCTCCACTTCTACCTTTCTAAGAGCCTTCTTTGCCGCTTTCCTGTCTTCTCTGGGAATCTTCCCCCAATGATTAATCATCGCATTCTTACCACTCAATACCACTTCAAAAACAGTTTCCGATGGATCTATTTTCTGAGCAACGCTCGCACTAACGACTCCGATCCTTTTTCGCAATTCGCTCCAAGCCACATCCTCATCCCCAACAATAACATCTCCTCTGGTCGGAGTCACATAACCCGCCATTGACATGAGCAGCGTCGTTTTACCCGAACCATTTGATCCGAGTAGGACCCACTGTTCTCCACGTTCAATTTTCCAGGAAATCTTGCGTAAAACAACACGATCATAACGCACCGTCAGACCTTTGATTTCAACAACCGGCTTCGGTTTCTTCTTAGACTTATCTTTCTTAGACTTCTTTGCGCCCATTAAAATATCTTTCTTATCAAACTAACGATTCATTAGCAATGATCACTCATCAAAAAATAATAAAGATTATGAAATGATATCATGAAGAACATGGCCATGAACATCCGTAAGCCTCATGTCCCTACCACTGAATCTGTATGTACTGCGCTTATGATCGACTCCAAGCAGATGTAGCATCGTCGCATGCAGGTCATGTATTTCTGCCTTCCCTTCGGTGACATGATATCCAAACTCATCCGTCTTACCATAGACTGTCCCTCCCTTAATTCCTCCTCCAGCCATCCACATTGAATATGCAAAGGGATGATGATCTCTGCCGTTACTTCCCTGAGCGAAGGGAGTCCGACCAAATTCACCAGCCCAAACAACTAGGGTCTCTTTTAGCATTCCTCGCTGCTCAAGGTCCTCCAGCAAAGCCGCGATGGGCTGGTCAACTGCCCTCGAATTGTCTTCATGGTTACGCTTAAGGTTCCCGTGCGCGTCCCACCTATCATGTCCGCAATTGGGACACGTCAGCTCAATGAAACGAACCCCCCTCTCCACTAACCTCCGCGCCATCAAGCATTCCGATGCAAAAATACGTGTCTTGTCATACTTATGATTCATCCCATAGAGCTCCTTCATGGAATCCGATTCGTTCGACAAATCGGCCAGTTCCGGTACAGAGTTCTGCATTCGGAATGCCATCTCATAATTCTTGATGGCTGATTCGATCGCGTCCTGACCACCAGTAAGATTAGACATCCCCTCATCGAGTTTAGCCACCAAATCGAGCTTCCTCTGCTGATGATTAGAATCAGACTCCCGACGCTTAATGTTCGAGACTGGTGACGCTTGCGGCTTGAATACTGATCCTTGATAGGCTGCAGGTAAAAAACCACTATTGAAGTTATCGAGCCCGCCAGGAGGCGTAAGACCTCCATTCACTACAACAAAACCAGGCAAATCTTCACTCTCACTACCTAACCCATAAGTGACCCATGAACCCATGCTAGGACGGCCTTGGACTCCACTACCAGTGTGCAAAAAATAATTAGCATTCGTGTGCTCAGAGAATTTCGATGTCATTGAGCGAACCACAGCAAGTTTGTCAGCGTGTTTCGCTATGTTAGGGAAAAGGTCACTGATCGGTATTCCGCTCTTACCGTATTCCTTAAAGCCCCAGGGACTTGCTAGAATTTTCCCGTTATTATTGAACTGCGTCGGAGCCACCTTAAAGAACTTAGAAGGATCCTTACCGTTATGCTCTTTAAGCAAAGGTTTTGGATCGAACGAATCCACATGCGAAACTCCACCATCCATGTAAAGAAAAATGATACTCTTGGCTTTCACTTCATGATGAGTACCTATCATACCTTTACCATTAGAAGCTGATGAATTTTGCATCAAAAAAGCATCCAAAGCGAAGGCTCCGAACCCAATTCCTGAACCCTTTAATAAATCCCTACGACTCAAAGGCTGCGGTCTAAATCTGTTGCAATGCATAAGTATAATTTATCTTAAAAATATAAATTCTTTCGTATTAAAAATCACATGAGCAAAATCCGTTAACTTTCCCTCATCCACTTTTTCCTCACCAAGAAACTCCAAAGCTGCACCTAATTCTTTTCCACTAGGAACCCTCGAAAAAGCCTTCATGTACATCTGCTCCACTATTTGAGTCGTATTCAATTTGGTATCAGTAAAGCTCTTAGCCCAAATACTAGATTGCTCATGAACGAACGGATCATTCATCATTATGAGTGCCTGAGCTGGAACATTAGAGACTGTCCTTTTACCCATGCTACTGAATGGGACAGGAGTATCAAATGCTAACATCATCGGAGATAAGAAGTTCCTTTTCACTGATACATAAAGACTCCTTTTTCCCTTCCCATCTAGAGGACCTCCTCGGGGACGACCCCTACCCGTCATGAAATCCGTCACATGGACCGGCACAGAGCCCCCATCACAGAAAATCTTATTATCCATTCTTCCTGAGACCATGAGTATACTATCGCGAATAGATTCACCTTGAATCCTTTTTAGGTTTGCTCTGTGAAGGAGAATATTTTCAGGATCCACTTTGGAGCTCTCGGGATTAGTTGAACTGGACTGGCGGTAAGTCTGCGTAAGAACCATTCTTCTTATTGCCCCCTTAATGGACCAATTATCTCCCATGAAAGAAGAAGCCAAGTGATCTAATAAATCTGGATTTGACGGCTTCTTTCCTAAGACTCCAAAATCATCAGTAGATGGAACGATTCCTCTGCCAAATAAATGATGCCACAATCTATTTACGAATACTCGCGCCGTTAAAGGGTTATTAACATCAGTGACCTGTTTAGCAAGAGACAAACGACCGCTACCGACTAGCGGGGCCTTCTCTTTCTCTCCACCTAACGCAGTAAGAAATCTTCTAGGAACTTCGTCTCCGAGCCTCCTATGATTGCCACGTAATAATACAAATTCATTTTCTCCGGTCCCGTCGCAAAGTGCCTGAACTTTGCGGGGAGCAGGAACTTCACCACAAAGCTTAGAAACTTCTTTCCTTAGCCTTGATAACTCATCGTCATCATTTTCCTCATCAATCCCACATGCAACGCCCCAAGCAAGGAACTTCTTCCCATCCTCGTCTATTTTTGATGAGCCCTCATTGATCGAACGTTTCCACAGCCATCCATAAGCAATGGCAAGGTCTTGCACAGAATGAATCTTGTCATTAGAGGCTATTTTATACGCAATAGCGGAAGACCTAGGCTTCGGTGCTCCGCGGTCCGAGAACCAAATCTCGTCGACATCAAAATAACCGTCCCCATGATCAACGTATTCGATGTGTGCCTTGTGACCCTTATACATTTTCAAGTCCCTCCCCTGAGTCATCCAATTATTATGACCGTCAGTGTTCGGATCATTTAATCTTGTCCCACCAAATAAGAGCCCGTTATAGGGCTCCATGTAGTAGCCGTCTATAATCACACGAATGCGAAGACCTCCTTTTCTGGCTCCCAAACGATGATGGATCTGGTTATGCGAAATTGTAAATGTTGGGGACCGAAGGACTCCCTGTAACTTGCCACCTAATCTTCCGCCATTTGCACGCCCAGGAATGGCCGCTTTCCCATCAGACTGAACCCATTCGCCAGGCTTCGTTGGCGCATCCTCAAAGGCCTCTCCCTGAACTAACCATCCAGATTCCTTGTAACTACTTTCGGAAAAGTCTGCGAACTTGATACTGTCCTTCGTTGACTCGAGGTGCTGCTTCTGTTGATCGGCCAATTTCCGTTTGACCGTTTCCATTTTCTTATCGAAAAGGCCTGGAGTTAAATTTTGATTTGCATCAATGAACTGCGACCAAACAAATAACGGATGCTCGGGATCCTTAATTTTAGGATCTTTTACCGCTTCAACCCATCTATTCAATGTCGTTTCTGCAACTTTATATTTCTTAAGAACTTCACTCATCTGTAGCCCACTAATGGCCTCCTTCGAAGCCATCAGGTAAAGAGCTATCTTGTCTGGTGACACATTCTTAGTGAAAGACTCTAAAGGAATGCTATCCAACTCTGATTTGAGTTTCTTTATTTGTGAAATCTTAGACCCGATCGCATCTCCCGGATCAAGGAAAGCCTCTTGGCGCCGTGAACTTTGCAGATAACCTGCCAAAGCATAATAATCCTTTGTGGATATAGCATCAAACATGTGATCATGGCAGCGAGCACACGAAACCGTGAGCCCCAAAAAAGTCTTACTGAAAACATCGATCTGATTGTCTACCCGCTCCACTTCATTGCCCCTAACATCTGTAGGAGCATGGGTCGCTTCATGAAGATGCCAGAAACCTGTACCTATGACTGATTCATTATAATTATCCTTTTGATTCTTTCTTGGATCCGCTAACAAATCACCAGCAATATGCTCAATTGCAAATTGATCGTACCGGACATCACCATT
>JASLJT010000274.1:0-3972 GCA_030747955.1 Verrucomicrobiales bacterium
GTGATGTGCCAGTTATTATTAACAGCGGATCGCAACTTATGATCGAAATCAAAACAAATCGTGGAGCGTTGCTTTTCGTTCAGTGATTTATAGAGTTGAGTGACAAGTGTTTCGCTGGAATGCTTTGGTTTTTTTGCCTCTTTTGCACTTGAAGTGAAAGGGACTGATAGTCCGGCTCCTGCTCCGAGAGCAGTGCCAAGGAATTTGCGGCGGTCAGGATTTGTTTTCATGCGGTTTTTCTTCTGTTAGGAACAAAAGTACCTGCAAAAGTCGTTCATGATCAAGAAAAGAACCCAGAAAGGTACTTAACTGCAGTATATAGAGGGATTTAAGCTTTGGGCTCAGTCATGCTCGATGGTTCGAGTGCCGCATTGAGCTCGTCTTCAGTGATATTAAGCTCACTCAATTGTTCTAGGCAGAGTTCTCTCACAGTCTTTCCTGAACTGACGGATTCTTTGGCAATTTTAGCGGCCACCTCATAACCGATGATGGGGGCAAGGCTAGTGACCATTGACAGTGAGTATTCAATTAATTCATTGCAGCGCTCAGTGTTAGCGGTGATTCCATCGACGCAACGTGAGCTGAACACGTCAGAGACTGACCCTAAAAGTTCGATGGATTCCATGATGGCTTTGGACATGACTGGCATGAATACGTTTAATTCGAAATGACCGTTGGCTCCGCACCAGGTAACTGTGGACTGGTTGCCGAAGACTCTGGCAGCGACCATAGTAACTGCTTCCGACATGACTGGGTTCACTTTGCCTGGCATGATCGAAGAGCCTGGCTGGGTCGCGGGGAGGCTGATTTCACCGATCGCGCATCTTGGCCCGGACCCTAGGAGTCGAATATCGTTGGCTACTTTGAATAGGCTTGCTGCAATGGTGTTTAACTGACCATGGCACTCGACTAGAGAATCTTTAGCTGCCTGAGCTTCGAAGTGATTTTCGGCTTCCCTGAAGTCAATTCCGGTCTTCTCTGCAATCAATGCGATGGCTTTGCCTGGAAAATCAGGGTGGCAATTGAGGCCTGTTCCTACTGCCGTGCCTCCCAGAGCAAGCTCATGTATGGCCTTGAGGCCCTTGTGAGCCCGATCAATGCATCTTTCGATCTGCTTAGCGTATCCGCCAAATTCCTGGCCGAGCCTCACTGGCGTAGCATCCATGAGATGAGTCCGACCGATTTTAAGGATGTCATGGAATTCTTCGGACTTTTTCTGCAGACTCGCCTGAAGTTTTTCCAGTGAAGGAACTAGAGTCTCTTTGATGGCTACTCCCGTCGCGATGTGCATGGCCGTTGGGAAAGTGTCGTTCGATGATTGTCCCTGGTTCACGTGATCGTTTGGATGAACTGGATCTTTGGAGCCGATAGGATTTCCGGCAATTTGGGAGCAACGGTTCGCGATGACCTCATTGGCATTCATGTTGGTGGAGGTGCCGGACCCTGTCTGGTAAACGTCAACGGGGAAGTGCACATCAAGTTTTCCTTCGTACACTTCCTGAGCAGCAACTTCGATCTGAGCTGTCAGTTCCTTATCGACGTGACCCAATTCACCATTGACGCGTGCAGCGGCCCATTTGATGAGGCCATAAGCATGAATGAGCCCTGGACTTGAGCTTTCACCGGAAATTGGGAAATTTAGTACTGCTCTCTGAGTGCTTGCGCCATATAAAGCCTCTTCAGGGACCTCCATTTCACCCATCGTGTCACGTTCTGTTCTGGAATTGCTCATTTTAGATTATTATTAATAATTGAGTGTATATTTGTGTAGGCTCTTAATTTTCTGGAAGTTATGGAATAATTTAATGCTTTTTAGTCTGAGCTTTACCATCATTTAAGCGCATACAACATAGAATAGAACAGAAAAGAGAAGGGATTTCAAACTCGAGTATGTCTATCAGGCTTTTCATTGCAGGTTTAAGGTGTTAGAACAAACAAAATGAAAGCTATCTGTTCACTTATTCTAATTGTTACTTTTGCTAATAACACGTCATTTGCTGGTGAGGTTCCCAAATTTAAGCGCCTCAAATTGACTGATAAGTTCTATGCTGAAGGCGCCTCTGCCGGGAACTTCAATAATGACGGAAAGATGGATGTTGTGAGTGGTCCTTACTGGTACGCGGGTCCTGATTTTACCCAGAGGTATGAAATTTATGATACTAAGGAATTTAAACCAAAGGGCTATTCTCCTAATTTTAACACTTGGGCCTATGACATTAACGGAGATGGATGGGATGATGTGATTCGGGTAACTCATCCTGGGCAGAAAGTTTTCTGGCATGAAAACCCTAAAGGGAAGGGGCCCTGGAAGCCTCACGTCGCTATGGATTCTTTGGAAAATGAGTCACCTCAATTCACGGACGTAACAGGTGATGGGTTGCCTGATATGGTAGGTTCAGTCGCGGGTCAGTTCGTCTATTTCACCTTTAAGAGAGAAACTGCTACTGAGAAGTGGACCCGGCATAATATTTCGCCACCAAAGTCCACTGGGGGCAGGTACACTCATGGGCTCGGAGTCGGTGATGTTAATGGGGACGGGAAAATGGATGTTCTTGATAAGGATCACTGGTGGATGCAGCCAGATTCATTGGACGGGGACCCTTTATGGAAAGAGTACCGTTTTCAGTTCACTGGTCCCGGAGGAGCTGACATGTTTGCCTATGACTTTGATGGGGACGGAGACAATGACATTTATACCGCGGCTGCGGCTCACAACTATGGGCTGACCTGGTTCGAGCAGGCAGAAGCCGAGAACGGGAAAAAGATATGGAAGAAGCATGTCATCACTGGACCAAAGGCTGAGGATAATTCTTATGGGGTCCGATTCAGTCAAGCCCATTCTGCGCAATTAGTTGATATGGATGGGGACGGAGTGAAGGACCTTATTACAGGCAAGAGGTGGTGGGCACATAATGGGAATGATCCTGGAGGCAATGAGCCTGCCGTTCTTTACTGGTTCAAGGTAGTTCCAGGTAAAAAATCGGGGCAAGCCAGATTCATTCCTTATCAGATCGACGATGATTCAGGCGTTGGAACTCAGTTCCTTGTTAAGGATATTAGTGGGGACAAGAGGCCTGATATTATTGTTGGAAACAAGAAGGGCACTTACCTTCATATACAGGACGGCGTGTCTGAGCAGCAACCTGGTCCGAAAAAATAAAATTAACGGGAATTTTCCTGGTAGTCTTCGCCGATCCAGTTCCACTCTCGAATTTGAGGGGCTTCCGTTTCATCGAAGCTTTGGACGCTATTATCAGCCATTAATGCGTTCACGGATTTTTTATATCTGAAATCAACAATGGTAGCAGTTTCTTCTCCGCTCGTTAAATCAGAAGAGGCTTGATCCCATGATATCCATCCTCTGCAATTAGGGCTGCTTCCTTCTTGCTGCGATTCGACTAAGAGAATTGTTTCCGAGACTCTCTCAATTCCACTCGTGTGTCTTCCTCTATTGGGGCTGAGGTTTTCATCCGCATCATATCCTTGTAGAGCATCTGTTGCGGCATAAGTGTTGTAGATGTTTTCCGGTTTATAATATCCACCTGATGGGGTATTCCATTTTATGCCTGGGGAAACAAAGTCTTTGGTTCGGGGGTCTCTGCGAAGCTCCTCAATGTCAATATTTTCGTTTGTAGCGACTACCAATTCGGAGACCCAATTATCAAGAAATTCAATTTCTGGGGAATTGCTTTCGATTGCTGGATATCTTCCATCATTTTGTCCCTGATAGGCATTAAGCGCAGTTCCGATGTTTCTGAGGTTGGCTTTCGAGTTGGATGAATTGGCTCCATCCTTGACCATGTTGAAAACAGGTACTGCTACGGCCGCAAGAATGGCGATAATAGTAATGACAACTAGGAGTTCGATGAGAGTGAATCCTGAACGACGTGCATTGATGGATGGGGTTTGCATTTGATCTGAATTTTACCTTAATACTGCTTCTAGGCAAGGATGGAAGATGTAGTTGTTTGC
>JASLJT010000275.1:0-11401 GCA_030747955.1 Verrucomicrobiales bacterium
GGAAGTGAGTAAGTGCCCTCTTGTTCGAGAGGGTTCTGAGTGGCTAGCACAAAGAAAGGTGCGTCGAGCGTGTAATCGGTACCACCGGCCGATACTTGCTTTTCCTGCATGGCCTCTAGGAGTGCTGCCTGTGTCTTTGGGGGGGTCCGGTTAATTTCGTCTGCTAGTACCATGTTCGCAAAGATTGGTCCCTTGCTGAACTGAAACTGACGTTTCCCGGAAACAGGGTCATCCTGAAGAACCTCTGAACCTGTGATGTCTGAAGGCATCAGGTCAGGAGTGAACTGGATTCTTTTGAAGGAAAGTGAGAGACAATCAGCTATTGAGCTGACTAGCAATGTTTTAGCAAGGCCTGGAACGCCTTCGAGCAGTGCGTGCCCTCGTGAGAAAATTGCTATTAGTGTTTCTTCAATAACATTATCCATACCGACGATGGTCTTACTCAGTTCGGCCTTGAGTTTATCATTGGCTGTTCCGAGATCTTTTACGGCTTGCAGGTCACCTTTGGTGGCCGTGGCTTTGGATGGTGTTTTCTTCGCGGCCTTCTTTTTGGCCGTTGCTTTTTTCGCAGCTTTTTTGGTCATGGATTTATTAGTTTCTTGATGTGATTATTTTGAGTTGTCCGCTAAGGGTCAGACTAAAGTAATTAATGTCCTAATCGTCTAAATTCTTAACAGATTATTAATAGGCAAATTGTTAAAACCCCATTTTCTACATATTGAGATAGATTTGTGGGTTTTGTGAAGACAAAAAAAGGCACGTCATGAGAATGACGTGCCTTTTGTGATTGTGTTAATTCTATAGAGAATTTGCTCGGAATTACATCATTCCGCCCATTCCGCCCATTCCATGGTCGTGTCCATGGCCGGCGTCCGGCTCTTCTTTCTCAGGAAGATCTGTGATTAAACATTCTGTAGTCAGAAGTAATCCAGCAATAGAAGCGGCATTTTGAAGTGCTGATCGGGTCACTTTTGTTGGATCAACAACCCCTGCTTTGATGAGGTCCTCGTACTTGTCAGTGGCAACGTTATAGCCCTTAGTTCCAGACTTTACGTTTTCAACAATCAGAGCGCCTTCGCGACCAGCGTTGGCGGCAAGCTGGCGTAGAGGAGCTTCGATGGCTCTTTCGACGATGCCTACTCCGGTCTTCTCATCACCCTTTAACTTGAGTTTGTTGAGTGAAGATTGTGCACGGACGAGTGCGGTTCCTCCACCTGCAACGATGCCTTCCTGTACGGCTGCACGTGTTGCGTGAAGAGCGTCCTCGACTCTGGCTTTCTTTTCTTTCATTTCAGTTTCAGTAGCAGCACCAACGTTGATGACTGCGACACCGCCTGCAAGTTTAGCAAGACGCTCCTGAAGCTTTTCTCTGTCATAGTCGGACGTTGTCTCTTCGATCTGTCCGCGGATCTGGTTGACTCGACCTGAAATGTCTTTGCCCTTTCCGCCACCTTCAATGATTGTGGTGTCTTCTTTGCCAATTGAGATGCGCTTCGCAGAACCGAGTTCCTTGATGCCAAGTCCCTCGATCTTAATGCCTAAGTCTTCTGTGATGAATGTGCCACCGGTTAGGATAGCAATATCCTCGAGCATTGCTTTGCGTCGGTCACCGAATCCTGGTGCCTTGACGGCTGCTGCTTTCAGAGTACCACGCATGCTGTTTACAACTAGGGTCGCGAGAGCTTCACCTTCAACGTCCTCAGCAATGATAAGTAAAGGTTTACCAGCCTTTGCTACTTTTTCAAGAAGCGGAAGCATGTCCTTTAGATTGCTGATCTTTTTCTCGAAGATAAGAATCAGAGCATCATCAAATGTGCAGTCCTGAGTCTGTGGATCAGTTATGAAATACGGTGACAGATAACCCTTATCAAACTGCATTCCCTCAACAACGTCGAGAGTAGTGTCGATAGTTTTGGCTTCTTCCACGGTGATTGTACCATCCTTACCGACCTTGTCCATTGCCTCAGCAATGATACCGCCGATTTCAGAGTCCCAGTTAGCGGAGACTGTAGCGACCTGCTCAATTTCCTTGGTACTGTTAACCTTCTTTGAAATGGACTGAAGTGCCTTCACGAGTGCTTCTGATGCTTTCAGAATTCCTCTCTGAAGAGAGATTGGGTTTGCACCAGCAGTTACGTTACGAAGACCTTCTTTATAGATTGCTTCAGCAAGTACAGTCGCAGTAGTGGTTCCATCACCAGCAATGTCAGATGTCTTGGAAGAAACTTCACGAATGAGCTGTGCGCCCATGTTCTCGTAAGCATCGTCCAGTTCGATCTCCTTAGCGACGGTGACACCGTCCTTGGTGATTGTCGGTGATCCGAACTTTTTGTCCAAAATCACGTTACGTCCGGCAGGTCCGAGCGTGCTTTTGACCGCTCGGGCCAGTTTTTCCACACCGCGCAGGAGTCCCTGGCGTGCGGCTTCGTCGAATAGCAGTTGTTTAGCCATTTGTTTTATTATTTAATTAAATTTTTGTTGAGGTTCTTTTAGAGTTTGTTTATCCGATGATTGCTAGGATGTCGACCTCGTTAACGATGAGGAGATCCTTGCCGTCTATCTTAATGTCAGTGCCGCCATATTTGGACATCAGCACCTTGTCTTTTTTCTTTACGGTGAACTTGTAATCGTTCCCGTTTTCGTCTTTGCCGCCGGTGCCGAGTCCTACGACTTGGGCTTCCTGAGGCTTTTCCTTGGCGGTATCGGGAATGATGATTCCACCTGAAGACTGTTCTTCCTCTTCCAGGCGTTTGATTAGGACGCGCGGTCCGAGTGGTTGGATTTTAGTAGCCATTTTTGTTAGTTACTTTGTTTGTTTGTTGTGTTTGTTTTATTTGATTGGATCCGCGTGGGCGGAGTTTAGATTCGTTCGCCGGCGGACGGCGGACGGAGATTGATATTACTTTTCTTCATCAACGACTTCGGCCTCAACGACTTTTCCTTTGGCAGGTTTCGGTTCGCCATCTGCTCCTTCAGGAGGTGGGGTGCTTTCGGTTGAAGTTTGAGGATTTTGTTCGGAGTAGAATTTCTGAGCTAATGGCATGAATGCGTTCTGCAGTTCTTCCTGGCCTGCCTTAATGGACTCGGCGTCGTTCTTCTCAAGTGCGTCTTTGAGTTTACTGATTGCCTCTTCGACCGGCTTAGTTTCCTCTTCCGTTAGTTTGTCTTTGTGTTCTTTTAATTGCTTCTCACATTCGTGTACGAGTGACTCTGCCTGATTTTTGGTTTCGACGGATTCTTTGCGGTTCTTGTCCTCTTCGGCATGCTTTTCGGCTTCCTGTTTTGCCTTTTCAATTTCCTCTTCACTCAGACCGCTGGATCCCTCGATGGATATTTTTTGTTCTTTTCCGCTTCCCTTGTCTTTGGCGGACACGTGAAGGATGCCGTTCGCATCAATGTCAAAAGTGACTTCAATTTGAGGCGTTCCTCTTTGAGCTGGAGGAATACCATCCAGTCTGAAGTTTCCTAGTAGCTTATTGTCGCTAAACATTGATCTTTCGCCCTGACAAATACGTATATCAACGGCCGGCTGATTGTCAGCGGCAGTGGAAAATACCTGACTGTATTTCTTAGGAATGGTGGTGTTTTTCTCTATCATTGGAGTCGCGATAGCACCTTCGGTCTCGATCGAGAGGCTCAGCGGGGTCACATCAAGTAGGAGCACGTCTTTAACGTCTCCCTGAAGTACTCCGCCCTGAATAGCTGCTCCCATAGACACGACTTCATCTGGGTTCACCCCTTGGTGAGGATCTTTACCGGCAATTTCCCGGGCAATTTCCACGACCTTTGGCATGCGAGTCATTCCTCCGACGAGGACCAGCTCACTTATGTCTGATGGGCTGACCTTTGCTTCTTTGAAACATTTATCTACTGGAGACTTTGTCCTGGCAAAGAGGTCGTCGGTCATCTGTTCAAGTTTGGACCGGCTCAGTTCTTTTTGAATGTGTTTCGGGCCAGTCTGATCAGCCGTAACGAAAGGTAAGTTAATTTCGTATGTTTGTGCTGATGATAGGGCGATCTTGGCTTTTTCAGCTTCCTCCTTGATTCTTTGCATTGCGTCTGGTTGACCTGAAAGATCGATGCCGCTCTCGGATTTAAATTCAGCTACGACCCAGTCTATAATAGCATTGTCCCAATCATCTCCTCCGAGTTGAGTGTCACCATTAGTTGCGAGCACTTCAAAAACTCCTTCGCCAATTTCCAAGACTGAGATGTCAAAAGTTCCACCACCCAGGTCATAAACAGCTATACGCTCATCGCTTTTCTTATCGAGTCCATAAGCGAGTGAAGCGGCAGTAGGTTCGTTGATAATTCTGCGGACCTTGAGGCCTGCAATTTCGCCAGCTGCCTTGGTAGCGTTTCTCTGTGAATCATTAAAGTAAGCTGGAACTGTGATGACGGCCTCTGTGATTGTTTCGCCGAGTTTAGCTTCCGCATCCGATTTCAGTTTCCCCAGAACCATTGCTGCAATTTCTTGGGGGCTATAAGTTTTCTTTTCGCCGTCAACTTCCACTTCGATGTGAGCATCTCCGTTTTCGGCTTCAACAATTCTGTAGGGAGCTCTTTTATCAGACTCTGACAGTTCGGAAAATTTGCGCCCAATTAGTCTCTTGGCTGAGAAGATAGTATTTGCTGGATTGGTTATGGCTTGGCGTTTAGCGGCCTGTCCAACGACCCGTTCGCCTCCCTTAGTGAAGGCAACAACGGAAGGTGTAGTACGAGCACCTTCAGAATTTTCCAAGACAGTTGGTTCCCCAGCCTCCATGACGGCCATGCAGGAATTCGTTGTTCCAAGATCAATGCCTAAAATTTTACTCATTTTGTTGTAGTGTTTTAATTCAATTTCACGGACATTTCCGTGCACTAGAGCTATATCGCACTTGTTATGCCAAGCCACTTTAAGTATTTATAGTAAACTGGTTACCAATGACTTATATGAATTCAAAGTAAATATCATTGAGTTAGGAATTCATCTAAAAGAGTCAATGTGGCGCACCTTAAAGAGACACAATGGCACAAGTGCAATTTGCGATTAGTTGAATAGTATTCATATTAATCTTTATGGAAGAGCCAAAAATAGCCGCTAAAAATCCTATACCTGTTGAAGTTGAAGAAGGAAAAAAATATTTCTTTTGCTCATGCGGAGCTTCGCAGAGTCAACCGTTCTGTGATGGAGCGCATTCTGGAACAGAATTTAGCCCCATTGCATTTGTTGCGGAAAAGACTGGAACAGCTTATTTCTGCCAATGTAAGGCGAGTGGAAAAGTTCCTTATTGTGATGGATCACATGCTTCATTGCAATGTGAGTAGAACTTTGATTCTGCTACTTAATTGGGTTGACTCCATTACAAAGAATGAGACTAAGCATTTTAGTGAGAATTCTTGCTGGTGCTTTCTTTATACAATTAAGTATTGATGCTTCCAGCGCTAAAGAAGGTTGGAGTCAAAGTTATTCAGCGGGTTACGAGGATCAGCAAGGATCCTTTGCTGGAGGAAGTGAGATCATGCACCTTGTTCCTCATAAAGGAAAAGTTTATGCGGCGAACGGGTATTGGATGGATTCTCGCTGGGTAATACCACCAGAAGGTCAAAGGCAATCGGCTCAGGTTCTGCGTTTGGATTCATTGGATTCTTCTTGGCAGGTCGATCTGGACACGGGCAGGTCCAATGGCCATGGACTTGAATATATGAAGGGCAATGTCTTGAGGTCAGTTACCTTTACTCGTGACGGAACGGGTAAGGTTCTAGCTGAGCCCGTGAACCTTCTTGTCATGGCAGCAGGTTCCAACTTTGAGAAGGGTGGGGCAGTATCGGTTTGGGTCAGGGATGATAAATTAGGTGCATGGCACCATTCGCTTGTCAGGCATGGTTCTAGTGTTGGTGGGATCCGGTGGGTTCCCAGAGACATGGAAATTCATACGGACAAAGTGACTGGAGAAGAAAAAATATTCATGTCTTTGGGGAATCCAGGAATTGTGGCTGGGGCTTATGACTCGTCGGTCATAGGTAAGATTCGTTGGGACAGGCACTTAGAGTTTCCTTTCTTGAAAGAGGGCAGTTTTAGGACAAGGCCACTCGGGATCACTGTGGCTAACGGGACTCTCTTCTTTTCTGAGGGAGGAACGATTTACCGCAGAGTAGATGGGAAAGTTCCCACTTATTCCAAGGTTCTGGACTTTCATGAAGACACAGACACTGACGTTGGAGGTATCCGTGGTCTTACCACAATAAAGAATCCTAATGGTCCGGGCCAATCGCTCTTGTTTCTCTGGGCTCCAGGTAACAGGTCCGAGTGTCAAGTGAAGAGGATCGATCCTGACGGGGAAGGGAAATACAAGGTTCATGATGAAGTTAAACTCATTGATTTGATGAGTGCCACACTAGGTGCTGAAGTGACCTATACTCTGGGTGCTCATAATATGATGTACCCGATCATTGATAAGAGCACTGGAGAAACTGTTCATTTAATTGGTTTTCAGGGAAATATAAGAACTAAGAAGGATTTGAGATGGAAGGGAAGTGCCCTTTATGCTGGAGCATTGTATGCCGTGCGCAGGGAAGATCAGACATACAAAGTTCTGGAAGTAAATAATTCTTACAGGCCAGGGAAGAGGCCTCTCATTTCGCCCCGTGCCTTTTGCTTTTCTCCATTCAATGATTCTAGCCTTTTCATCGGAGGCCATGATTCTAGTCGAAAAGTTTCCGACAATATGGCTTGGATTTTCAAGGCACCGCTCGAAGTGGCTCTTGGAAAAAGGAAAGGGGCTGAAGCGAAAGTTTCAGAGGGGCCGTTAAAACCTGATCCCCGTCTTCTCAGTGGTCCCGTTTATGAATTGCGCATTTATTCTGCGAATGAGGGACGTTTTGGTAATCTCATTCAGCGATTCAGGGATCATACGGATACTATATTTAAAAAGCATGGACTAGAACCTGTCGGTTATTGGACTCCGGACGAAGGTCCGGCCAAGAAACTCAGACGGGTCATTTATATTCTGAAGCATCAATCACGTTATGATGCTTATAGGAACTGGGTCAATTTCTCGAACGATAAGGATTGGGAAAGGGTCCTTGATCAACCCAAGTTTCAGGGACTCCTTTCATTAAAACCAGTGAGTATTTTTTTGGAAGCTACTGATTATTCAAAGCTTGTACATAATGATATCAAAGGGTCTGGGGGTATCTACGAATTGCGGACGTATGTGGCTAATCCCGACAAACTTAAGCTCCTGAATAAGCGTTTTAGTGAACATACGGCCGCTATCTTTAATCGGCACGGAATTGGGAATGTTTTCTATTGGAAGGCTTTTAATGAGCCAGAATCAGAGAACACACTCATTTATCTATTGCACCACGCGGACCGGAAACAGGCAGATGCTAACTGGAGATCTTTCAGTGATGATCCGAATTGGCAAAAAGTTGCAAGGGAGTCCCAGATTAACGGAGCTTTGCTTGCACAGCCTCCGGAGAGAATTTATTTAAATCCTACTGATTTTTCTCCCTTGAAGTAGGGCTCTTATTTTTTTGGGTCCTTGTTAAAGATCATTCTGTATACCTGTTCAGGACTTCTGTTCTTTCCCGTGCTCTCGTTGAACCATGGAGAGCCGCCAGTGAAGATTAATCCTTTAGGAATTTTTTTCCCTCCCTTAACCCAGTCCTCAAAGCTTGGAGTTTTATCTTTTCCAGTTCTATTTTCCGAAGATTTGAGTTGAGCAAGCATCGTTTCCTTTTTTTTGAGGCGGTACATGAACTTACCAAGGCCCTCTGCAGTGAACTTTGCTACGGTCAGCGTGTGTTTCATTTCCGCGATTTCTTTCTCTAATTTCTTAATTTCAGGGTTTGCGGTATTCTTTGCTACTCTTCCTGGATCCTTGGCATCCTTATCGAGGTTTTCCTGGATCCAACGTACTAATGTTCCGCTGCCTTCGCCATATCCTCCCGGAAGGATTCGACGGTCACGTGTTTGCCTCAGCGGCGGTTGACCCCAGTGAGCCGGAAAAGGTTTGCCATTAGGAGCCTTAAAGGCTTTCTGAGGTTTTGCTTTGTTAGGATCTTTGGCATCTGTTTTCAGATTTCCTCCAATCCAACGTGCCAATGTTCCACTGCCCTTACCATATCCGCCCGGAAGAGTTCTGAGATCGCGTGTTTCAGCCAGGGGCGGTTGACCCCAGTGAGTCGGGAAAGGTTTGCCATTAGGAGCTTTATAGACTTTCTGAGGTTTTGCTTCATTCTGAGCTGAGAGATTAATGCCGAAGGTCACAAAAAAAATGAGAAGTAAGCTGAGTATGCGCATGATATTATTTGGTTTATTTAATATATCTAATGGAACGGTGGGCGATTGACCTTTCTTAGAAAAAATTAAACTTTAGATCAAAAATGGCGGACAGGGTGGGATTCGAACCCACGGTACGATTTCTCGCACACACGCTTTCCAAGCGTGCTCCTTAAACCACTCAGACACCTGTCCAGAATAGAGGGGGATCACATGATTGATGCAAAAATAGCAAAAGTGCAAGGCCGAGCATTAACAATTATTGCTAATACTGCAGTTTATTTATCAAAAAAGTTTGAACCAGTTGTATTGGGTTATTGCAGAGAACGCAGAAAGGTGCTTATTTCTAGGCCCGGCAATTACCGCCATGCGGGTATAGCTTAATGGTAAAGCCCTAGCCTTCCAAGCTAGTTATGCGAGTTCGATTCTCGCTACCCGCTCCATCTTTTTAAAGACAAACCCGGAAAGACTCTAATCCAGTGAAGAAAAATTTATTATTCGTCGCATTTATCTCTTTTAATTGCATCGTCCCTGCATTCTCTGACAATCATGAGAGTGAAGAGTTCATTGAACCAACCATAGATATAGGTTGTGTTGTTAGTGATATAGACGCTTCTGTTAAATTTTATACTGAAGCTATCGGTTTTAAAGTTGCCGGCAGTTTTAAGGTCCCCGGTGATTTTGCTGAGAGTTCGGGACTCACTAAAGGTAAGGAACTTGATATTGAAGTTCTTACGTTAGGCGGAGCCGAGGGGGAAGAGGCAACTAAACTCAAGCTTATGCAGGTCAAAGGATCTGGAGGAAAAGCTGACCAGAGTCATATCGACAGCACGTTGGGGTTTAGTTACATTACTATTTTCGTTAAAGATACAGACAAGGCAATGGCTCGGTTAAAAAGGGCCGGGGTAAAACCCATTGCCAAAGGTCCTGTCACTTTGCCCAAGAACTTGGACCCGTCACTTTCCTTGACCATTGTAAGGGACCCTGACGGCAACTTTGTTGAGTTGGTCGGCCCCAAGCCCAAGTAAGAATTTTTCCTGAGGAAAGGTCATGAAGTATCTGGTAGTTAGTTGCTCCCTCAATCCGGAGAGTAAGAGTAAGTTGCTTGGTCTTTCAATTAAAGAGAACATTGAGTCCAGGGAAGGAACCGTTGAGTTCCTTGACCTTGCCGAGAAACAGATTCCTATTTGTGATGGGGATCAGGTTTACTCAGAACCAATAACCAGTGAACTTGCTGAATGTATCCGTTCTGCCGATGGGATAATTCTATGTGTTCCGATCTATAACTATGATGTTAATGCTGCTGCGAAAAACCTCATTGAGTTAACTGGAAGGAACTGGATGGGCAAAGTTGTTGGTTTTGCCTGTGCTGCCGGTGGGAAGGGGAGCTATATGTCTGTAATGAGTGTTGCCAATAGCCTAATGCTTGATTTTAGGTGTCACATTGTCCCTAGGTTCGTTTATGCACTCGGTGATGCGTTTCAGGGGAGCGAGATCACTGATCCTGAGGTCATTGAGAGGGTCGAGGAGCTTGCCGAAGAAATGATTCAGATCAGTGAGTCTCTAGCTAATCGCTCTTAGGATATTAATCTCAGATCTTGCCTCTTTGCTGATCCTTGAGTTCTTCTTGGTAGTTGCTTATTTCTTTGGAATCTTCTTTTGCCTCTGAGGAGTAGAAAATAAATCCTATCGCTCGTCTGGGCCTGTCATTTGATAGGTTCTTTCCTGCGAGATGAATTGTCAGAGAGTCATGAACGATGAGATCTCCCTCTGAAGCGGGGGCCGGAACTTCGTTCAATCTATCATCCTCATTTCCATAGTCAGAGATTCCCTGAGAGAATCCAAGTGTTCCTGTCAGGCCATGTTCTCGCATTCCTTTCAGGTGCGATCCTATGACATAACGAACGCAGCCATTTTCTTCATCCACATCATTGAGAGCCAGCCACATGGTCAAAGCTTTTGGAGGATCGAGTTTGAAGTAAAAACCGTCCTGATGGGGGGGAGTAGCAGTGCCTATTTTTGGTGGTTTATTAAAATATTGTAGGTTTTTGGTAATGACGTCTGTCCCCAGTAATTTTTCTGCTACTTGTTTGGGTTTGCCATTGAACAGTTCATGGAACCATGGGTCGTGCTCATGCATTCGTTGTAACTGTTTGAGCGAATTTTGATCATTTTTATCTTCATAGAAAACCTCAGCACCTGGGATTTTAGGTACAGTTTTCTTGATATAATTATCGATCCTTTCCTGACATTCCTGAACCTCAGCTTGGTTCAGAAAAGAAGGGAGCACAAGGTAACCTTCCTCTTTGTACTTAGAGACCCTATCGCGGCTCAGTTCAAATTCGTTAGAGTTATCATTCCTCATATTCATGCATGGGCGGACCCGTGCATGAATATATGAGGACTTTGATAGAGAAATCAATAATCATAACGATACCTATTAAGGTATCCTTTGATTGTTGAGTTCTTATTCCGTCAGTGAGAACCGGTAGAACTTTTTGTCTCCATTGAGTGGGAAAGTTCCGGAAAGAGTCCTTTCGGTGGGCTGCCAATCAATGAGATCACCACTTTCTTCGACCCTAAGATCAATAGTGATGGTGTTGTCGCTTGGGTTAGGCCTCAAAAGAATCGATCCTGATCTGCCGTCTTGAATTTCCTCTACCGTTGGGCGTTCACATAGTTTTCCGATTTCGATAATTTTATCAATGATTGTTTCGTTCAATGTTTCAATTTCATCAGTCAAGCTAATGACTTGAGTGCATTTGTCCTCGTACAGTTTGTTGAGATCTGTGATTTCTTGATCTTTGCCATTGATTGTTTCGTTAAGTGCTTCTATGGCGCTTGATTGGTTGGATGCTTGTGCCAGTGAATCAGACAAAGAGGTGACTTGTTCATCGAGAGAATTGATCTGAGAGTTTTTCTCAACTAGTGAAGTGTTAAGAGTGCTTATATTTTCCTCGAGAGAATTGATTTGAATCATTTTTGTGGCAACAGATTCCTCGAGTGAAGTTATTTGGTTGCCTTTCATTGTGAGTGAATCAGACAAAGAGGTGACTTGTTCATCGAGAGAATTGATCTGAGAGTTTTTCTCAACTAGTGAAGTGTTAAGAGTGCTTATATTTTCCTCGAGAG
>JASLJT010000276.1:0-5795 GCA_030747955.1 Verrucomicrobiales bacterium
TCTCCACACCGAATCTGGATCGTATGGCGGCCGAAGGTGTACGTATCCAGAACGCTTTTCTGACGACACCAATTTGTAGTGCTAGTCGAGCAAGTATCCTGACGGCCATGTACCGTCGTCGCCATGAATTCACTTTTAATACGGATCCATTAAAGGCCAAATTGGCGACAAAAAGCTATCCTGCACAATTGAAGAAAAATGGTTACTGGACCGCACTGATAGGGAAGTTTGGTATTGAGTCGAATGGTGAAATCATGGTTGAGAATGAAGACCAATCATTAGGGCTGATGTTTGATGATTTTGATAACTTTGAGCATTGGGGTAAGAGTGGTCCTAAAGGATACTTTGTTACCGATCCAAAAGGTCGGAAAAAACATCTGACTGATGTGACGGCTGACAAGGCCAATTCATTTCTGGTGCAGCGAAGCAAGAGTGACCAGCCCTTCTGTTTGACTTTGTGTTTCAATGCCCCTCATGCTCAGGATGATGATGAGAGGCAATACATCTGGCCAGTTCGTTTTGATGATTATTATGTAGAATCTACAATACCTGAGCCTCTCAATTCAGACCTGAACTTTTTTAAAAGACAGCCCACTTTTCTGCAGGGTTCTCTTGGCAGAGAACGGTGGCGCTGGAGATTTAATACGCCCGAAAAATTTCAAAGAATGATGAAGGGTATGTACCGGATGGTCAGCGGAGTAGATGACGCAGTCGGTCGTTTACGGGACCAATTACATAAGCTCGATCTAGCAGAGAACACTATAATTATATATTCCAGCGATAATGGGATGTTTTTTGGAGAACGTGGGCTGAGTGATTGCTGGTTACTGTATGAGGAATCGATCCGTGTTCCTCTGATCGTTTACGATCCTCGGGCAAGGACAAAGAGTCAGCGGGGCAAAGTGCGTCAAGAAATGGTTCTCAATTTGGATCTGGCGCCGACCCTTCTCGATTTTGCTATGATAAAGAAAAAATCTCCAATGGATGGGCGGAGTATTAAATCTCTCCTTTCAGGCGATGCCGATAATTTATGGCGTGAGGATTTTCTTTGTGAGCACCTCTTTGAGCATAAAAAAATTCCTAAGAGTGAGGGAGTCCGTTCGAAGAATTGGAAATATATTCGCTACTTCGAGCAGGACCCAATTCATGAGGAGCTCTATGACCTTAAAAATGATCCTCATGAAAGGGATAATCTTTCGGAGGATCCTAACTATCTTGAGAAGTTGAATTCGATGCGGAAACGATGCGATAAATTACTCATTGATATTAGGAAGGGCATTAAATAGGGGAAGGGCTCAGGCAGCGTGTGCTAATGAGGAATACCCAAAGAATATCTCTTGGCGCTAGTTATATCATGGTATCATTGTTAGAATGCTTTTTAGGTGTGTATAAATAAAGTTTGGAATGGTTCCTTTACTCATTTAGGATTTATCCTATTCGAAATATTATGAAAAGTATTATTGCCACTTTAACAATCATTCTCGCTATGACTTGGAATGCTTCTGCTGAGCCGTTAAAGGTTGGCGATGCTGCTCCTCAATTCAAAATCAAGGACACTAAAGGGAAGGAAATTAATCTTGCCAAACTAGCTAAGAGTGGGCCGGTATTGGTGCGGCTTACCTGCGGTTGCCTGGGTTGTGATCGCGAGTTGCCCTATTTCCAAGCACTGCATGAAGCATACAGGAAAGACGGCATTAAGTTCGTTGCCGTTTTTGCTGAGCCGGATAATAAATTCGCAACGTATGTGAAAACAAAAAAACTAAATATGCAGTATGCTTTGGATCCAGGAAAAGATAGCTGGAAGATTTTTGGCACCAATACCATGCCTAGTAATTTTCTCATCGGAAAGGGTGGTAAAATTGCCGCTATCAGCAAAGGGTGTGATCCGAGTGGTCTGATCGCCCGTGACCTTGGCGATAAGGCAGCCAATCTGGTAAAAACAACGAAGGTTGATATCAAGGCCAAGGTTGATAAAAAGAGGGACCTAAACACACCGAAGAAATAGTTCACTATATTCCTTAGTTGCAGATCCGAACCCTGCCTACCCAATTATTAATTGTTTCTTTCTGTCTTTTCAGTGGTCCCATCAAGGCTCACTAGGAAACTGAGCAAGTCAACGAGTTCGTCACTTCGTAGACTCAAAGTGAGGCCAGGAGGCATGAGAGATACTGGGCTTTTTTCAATCTTTTTCACCTCACTGTTTGGAATGGGTACGATTTTATTTGTGGTTTCACGGATAAGAGTAGCAGTGTCGGAACGGCGCTGAAAAATTCCCGCTACGATGGTGTCATCTTGTTTAGTGACTAGAACAGTTTCAAATCCCTGTTTGATGTCCCTGCTAGGACTCAGAATTGAATCGAGTATAGCAGCTGGTTGGGCATAGGCTCCTATTGATGAAAGTTCTGGTCCTACTAATCCACCTCTTGTGCCAATTTGATGGCAGACTGTGCAGGCCGTTGATTTCCTATGATAGACTTCCTTTCCACGTTCAGGGTTGCCGGAAATTGCGACTTTGCTAAGCAGTTCTTTTCGATCTTTCTGGGAAAGATCAAGAGGGACCAGTTTAAGATTTCCCGCTTTAGTCAGCATGGCAACGAGTTCGGGGAATTCGCGGCCTGATGACCTGATGAGGCGAATCCCTTCAATTGCGATGCTTTGGTGAAGAGGTGTGTCTTTGAGCGCTTCTTGCAATTGCTTATCGCCGGATTGCCGGTTTATGAAGGATAAGAAAAGAGGTTCAATTTCTTGAATGGTAGATGCCTTTGCGAATATTTCAATTATCGATTCACGAGCTTTGTCAGGTTGATTTTCGGCCCAAATTGCTGTGGCCGCGATGCGAATTTTCTGACTTTGATTTGGGTTTGCGAGGTTGGCTAAACGATCAAAGTGCTTCAGGCGGCCCAAAGCCCTTGCTGCTGTGAGGCGCTCTTGAATGTTTTCAGTATTTCGCACTAGTTTCTCCAACGATTCACCAGCGTCCGTAATTCCCCATATGCCTGTCAGCTCTGCGGCGGCTCGGCGAACGTCTGAATCTTGATTTTCTAAAAGTGGGAGGATTTTTTTAATGCCTTTTGGCGTAGCTTTATTGTGACGCGCGCCAGCGACTATCGGAGTCAGAAGGGTCGGTTGCTTTTCGGCCAAGGACAGGACCATATCAATTTCCTCCACTCCACCTAGTCCGGCAACGGTCTTGACAACGTTCGGTAAATTAGGGGCATCAACATTGCCGTTCTTCAGTAAGGTCACTAGGGATTCGGTGGCCCGGGAATCACCAGTCGCTTCGAGGGCATACCGTAACTGATCGGTGTCTCCACTAAATACTGTCTCTCCGGCCTTGAGGGCCGGTAGCCAATCATCACGCAACTCGCGAGACGTGAGCCAAATTGCGTATTCTAACCACTTGTCTCGTGACTGACGCAACGCTCCAAGAGCAATGTTGGCAGATTCCAAGGAACCTACTTCGCGTAGAACGTTCACAGCTTCTAGGCGTACTCTGGGATGCTCGTCGTCGATCGCGGCGCGGAATAATTCGTTCGGATTTTTTATGTCATTTCTCCAATGAAATAGTATTCGCACTGCATTGGCTCTTGCCCGAGCCTCGGTGGATTTTAAAACATTGCGTAATAATTCCTCGTTAGGCGCATTAATGGTTCCATGGAGCCAGAGCGCTTCGAGTAAGTGATGCTCTCTGTCAGGATCGTCGACCGGCAAACTGGCTAACCATGATTTGAGTTTTGGTAGCACTTCATTTTGTGAGTGAGTTGCTAATTCGCGTTTGGCCTGGGTCCGGGTATAGTCTTCGGGTGCCTTCAGATGATCTAAAAGGGCTTCGATTGGAGCCCCGCTGATGTTTGGGCGTTTGACCAGTGGACGGTCCTTGGCTTGGAGTCGCCAGATCCTTCCGTGCGCCTTGTCGCGTAACGGGTGGTGAAAGTCGACTTCTCCATGATCGATGATTGCATTGTACCAGTCGACGACATAAAGAGCGCCGTCAGGACCGACCTTAAGATCAACTGGTCTATAGGTTTGGCGGCTCGAGTGAATGAGTGTTTCAACTTCTTTAGCTGCAAATCCGCTACCGTTATCGGTGAGTTTGTAGCGAACGGTCCGGTTAGCACGGAAATCATTCTCTACGATGCTTCCTGCCCATTCTTCTGGGAAATGGCGTCCTGAGAGGACTTCGCATCCGGTCCCATTGGGCTTTCCAGGGACGAGTCCTGGAAGAGTCTTGGGAGCGCCTACTGCACTGCGGAACGCGGCTCCCGGGAACGTGTAATGAGGCCCTTGTCCCCCGGCACCGTCTGTTATGAAGGACTGTCCCCATCGGTCAATGGCATGGCCCCAAGGATTAACAGCTCCCCGCGCAAAAATCTCAAGGCGCTCAGTCTCGGGTCGAAATCTCCAAACACCACTCCCATTGAGTCGTCTCTTGCCCCAACGCGTTTCGATGAAGCTGTTAATGTAGATTGATTGATTGAAATAGAGTTCGCCCCAAGGAGCCCACCGTAAGGCGTGAATCATATGGTGAACATCCGCGTTGCCAAAGCCCGAGAAGACGACTCGTCTCTGGTCGGCTCGATCATCACCATCAGTATCACTCAAAAATAAAAATTCGGTAGCGCTGCAGACATAAGCGCCGCCTTTGACCGGCATCACTGAGTGGGGTACCAATAATCCATCAGCGAATACAGTCGACTTATCAGCCTTACCGTCCTGGTTCGTATCCTCCAGAATAACGATTCGGTCATTGGGTTCTTTGCCCGGTTTGATGTGGGGATAAGTGGAGCTCATTGACACCCATGCACGGCCCCTAGTGTCCCAATTTAAATTAATGGGATTAGTTAGAATTGGGTCAGAGGCAAAAAGGTTGAGCTCGAAGCCCTCAGGAACAGTCATACTTGCAAGCTCAGCTTTCACGTCCGGTTCAGGGATGTGACGGGGAACCTCATGTTCAGGATCATTATGAACCGGTTTCCAGGGATCGATGCGTTCTATGGTATAGCGATGAGTTTGCGGGACACGGAGTCTGGCTATGGTCTCTTCTTCGGCCGCGACTAACCGATCAAAATCCGCCATCTCATAGCGTAAGTGACCCATCTCGTAGGACCTGAAAAGAAAGATGTAAGTCTTGTTGAGGGGGCGAATCCTACGCCGGTGCTGAAGATTTTTGCCGATGATAGCGGACCTGAGCCGATTAGTGTCCTTTAGAGTGGGGCCGCGGGATATTAAATAGCCGCTCCGCCAGCCAGCCGCGTTTCCACTAAGAACTTCTACCCCATCAGTTTTGAGTCGATAACTGTTTGAAGCGTCATTGATCAGAATCTTGTGCGTATTGGGAAGGAAGTCGCAAAAAAGCTTATCGGGACGCAGGTCAAAGCGAATGCCGCGTTTCGTTGTTATTGGATTTTCTACGATTGCTCCGTGCTGGGACGAAACAGTGCCCTCAGGGTCAATCGTGACCAAAGAGCCGATCCCGTCTGAAATTCCCAAGCCGCTCGCCATTACTGCTGTCAATTTGCGATACCCTTCATCGTTCAGGTGCATCCCATTCTCGGTCAAAGTCTCATCTTTTTTTGTTATGACTTTTCTGAAAAGATCAATGACTAGGTGGTCATTTTTTTGAGCATATTCGATGATAAAATTGGCTGCTTCGGCAAGGCGCTTGTTACGCTCTTCGAGATCGGGAACGGGCGATCCGGTGGCTTCCTGGGCAGGAGGAGTCAATAAGATGAGAGAAGAGCCATTTTCTTTGAGATCTTTCATTAACCGTGAATAACCGGCTTTGAATTTATCGA
>JASLJT010000277.1:0-3258 GCA_030747955.1 Verrucomicrobiales bacterium
AATCTCTTAATTGTGGATCTTTAAGTGATTCCACGGCCTTGGATTCGATGAATTTTAGGGGCTCAGAGGGGTTCCCATCAACGAATTTTCCGGCCAATAAAAGTTTATTATCCAGCTCGTCAGCACTTACTGCTAAGGAAAGTATTAGAGAAGAAAGAGTAAAAATTAATATTTTCATCTGATTTAATTTGTCAGGTTAACCTATGGTGAAAGGTTCCCGCTTTGGCCTGTCAATCCATCTTGATACTTCAGAGTCACCGATAACTTCCTCTTTCTCAGGATCCCATATAATTTCTTTTTTGAGCCAGTAAGCGATGTTTCCTAAATGGCAATGCGTTGCCGTGCGGTGCGCTCTCTCGATGTCCCTAAATGGTTTTTCTCGACTCCGGACGCAATGGATGAAATCACCGGATAAGCCTCCTTGTCCTTTGTAATTTGGGATGTGAACGGATGGAGGATTAGGCCGATTCTTTGAATTGTTCCTGAATGGAATTTCATTTTCAGTGCCGCGGAAAGACAAGAGCCCTCCCCATCCTCCCCCATGATAGATCTTGATTCCGTTGGCAAATTGATAGGTGAGTTGTTGCACGTCCTTGCCATCAGGGGGTGTTATTTTTACGGGGCCCGTTTCATGTAAGTTACAGGCAAACAAAGCGCCTCCAAAACCGTGACAGCCCCAGTCTGTCATTCCTCCTCCTGAATAGTCACGGAAAGGTCTAAACCCTCCTCTCGTTAGAGCAGGATGATATGGGCGCCATGGAGCTGGTCCGAGCCATCGGTTCCAGTCGACCCCATTTGGTAATGGCTCAGGAGGAAGATAACATTCTCCTGAAGGCCCTCCCACATTGACCCATGCTTCTTTGATTTCACCGATGGCTCCACCGTAAATCATCCGATGAAACCAGTTGTAATCACCCCAAACCCGTTGACTGCCACCGGAAAAAACGCGCCCGAATCTTCGAGCCGTGTCTCGCATCATTTGGCCTTCGCGTATGGTTAAGGTTTCGGGTTTTTCACAGAATACATCCTTTCCCGAGGTCATTGCTTCAATGGCTATCTTTGCATGCCAATGATCCGGGGTGGCTATTAGTACAGCATCAATATCATCACGCATGATGATTTCACGGTAATCGACATAGGTCTTACAATCATTGTTGCCATACCGTCGATCCACTGCACTCTTAGCTTGTTCTGCATGTGATTGGACAACATCGCATACAGCGAGTGTTTGGATTTCACTGAAGCCTAGGAATGAATTCAGATCTCCCCTTCCTCTTCCTCCCATTCCTATACCTGCGAAATTGATCCGTTCATTGGCTCCAAAAGCGGACGAAGGAATGAATAGGGGTAATGGGACAGTTGTGGCGGACTTTTTAAGAAAATTGCGTCGGTTAGACTTCTTAATTTGCTTCAACATTATAGGTAAATTCTGAGTATCCCCCTATTTATAGTCAATATTCAAAATAGATAGGTATATATGTTTTATGGAGTGTTGAAGTTCTTTTGGCTTTAGGTTTTGATTCTTTTCTGTGAGCTCTGATCTAATAATTGTTAAGGTCAATAAAAAGGCACTTTTGAAAAAATTTGTTCGGTTCCCGTATGATTTGTATGAGGGGGATAAGTATTGGGTTCCGCCATTAATGATGGAAGAAATTAAGAGTTTGATCCCCGAAAGAAATCCTTCCCTCAATCAATCAGATTTTGCATATTGGTTAGTTTTTCGCGAAAATAAAATAGTCGGTAGAGTAGCGGCTTTCATTAATAGAAAAGATAACCAAATCAGAGAAAGGAAGGCAGTTCGATTTGGTATGATTGATTTTATTGATGATGCATCTGTCTGTGGAATTTTGCTCAAAGAAGTCGAGATCTGGGCGCGTGAAAAAGATTTAAACCTAATTGAGGGGCCGCTAGGTCCTGGCCATTTTGATAGGAATTGTGTTCTTGTCGAAGGCTTTGATGAATTGCCGACAGCTATATCCAGTTATAATTATCCTTACTATGGAAAGCACATCCAGAGTCATGGTTACGTGAAAGAAGTTGATTACCTAGAACATCGAATAAAAATATCAAAAGAGCCCGATTCAAGGGTAGAAAAAATTTCGTCTTATGTTTTGAAGAAAAAAGGCCTTTCCTTGTGGTCTGCTCGATCGAAGAAAGAACTTATATTGAGGGGAAAAGAATTTTTTAATTTAATTAATGAAGCATATGCCGGATTGCATGATTTTGTGTCTCTTTCTCGTGAGGAGATTGATTATTTAATTGGTCATTTCTTTTCGTTTATTGAAACTAAATATGTGAAAATTGTGGTAGATGACAAAGGTGATATTGTGGCTGCTGGGGTTGCCATGGAGTCTGTGTCCAAGGCGTTACAGTCTTCGGGAGGTAAACTGCTACCATTTGGTTGGTTGAAAATGTTTTTGGCAATGCGAGATAATGAGGTGCTTGATTTGTGTTTAGTGGCTGTTGCTAACAAGTTTCGTGGTGCGGGATTAAATTCTATATTAATGCATGAAATGCATAAAACGGCTCTGAATAATGGCTTAAAGTGGGCTGAAACGAATGGAGAGCTAGAGACCAATTCAAGAGTTTTAACTATGTGGAATGGATATGATTATCGAACTCACAAGAGGAGAAGAATTTATTCTAAGGCTTTAAAAGAATCCAGAATTTGAACTATTATAATAGAGGATTATTATTTCATACAGGTGCTCCGGATTAATTCTTATATCGCTACAATAATTTTAGCTCAGGGTTCTTTGTCTGGGGATGTTTGGGACACGGATATTGCTCCTATATTCCAATCCAATTGCGTGAAGTGTCATGGAGGAGCTAAGAAAAAAGGAGGGCTCGATCTTCGTTCCTATGAATCATTGATTAAGGGAGCAGAGAGTGGCCCAGTGATTGTGAATGGGTCTGCTGAGGAGAGTGAATTGTTTAAAGTTGTTTTAGAAGGTAGTGACCCTCATATGCCACCCAAAGGTCAATTAAATGAAAAGAATATTAAGGATTTGCGTTCTTGGATTGATGGGTTGAATGATGATCCAATAGTAAATAGAAAGCCCGCACTAAAATTTGAAATGCCTCACAATATGTCTTTCGTGCAGGCTATCGATTTTGCTATGAAGAGGTCCTGGTCTGAACAGGAGTTAGAACCATCACTAAATTCTTCAGACGATGTGTTTTGCAGAAGAGTCTATTTGGATGTTATCGGGAGAATTCCGTCTCGTGAGGAGTTGGATCTTTTTCTTGCAGATAAAT
>JASLJT010000278.1:0-7924 GCA_030747955.1 Verrucomicrobiales bacterium
CCGAAATTGAAATACAATTTTCCGTCAGGACCGAAACAGAATGCGTGAATGCCGTGATCATGCTGCTTTCCTCCTACAACATTGAATAACACCTTCTTTTCATCAGGCTTATCGTCACCATTCTTATCAGTGAAGAGAAGGACCTGCTCACCAGCTGAAACGATAATCTTATCTCCTAATACACAGACACCGTGAGGAGAATCTATGTCTCGTCCTTGATAAAAGGTCTTAACCGTATCAGCAAGACCATCACTATTTGTATCCTCTAGGATTAATATACGATCCCCTTCGGGTCTCTTCCCATTATGGCCCCTATAATTAACAATTTCAGCGACCCATACTCTACCTTTGTGATCTATATCAATGCTTGAGGGGCTTAATATCATCGGCTCAGAGGCAAACAGCTCAGCCGTCATACCGTCAGCCACTTCCAATAAATCAAGTGATTCGCTAGGCTCAAGACCGCCATTGCCGCCGGACTTTCTTGCTGCAATTTTTGGCTTCTCCGTGAAGACCTGAAAGCGAACACTCGGACCCTGCGACGCTTGGTCTGTCCCCCCATTATCAAGGCCGCAAGTTACCTTGAATCGTTCAGCTCCTTTGGGAAGATCATATTCAAGAACAGAGTTAGCATGGACCCCTATACCATAGCTAATGTCCTTACCATTAATCTTCAAAGCTCCTCCTCCAGCATTCTTATTCACACGTGCTTGCCCCCAATCGACCCTCGCTGACTTCCATTTAAGATCAGTAAGCTTCGTCTCTTTACCTTTAACAGTGATTCGAGGCTCAGCCCAATCTGCCCAGTCAGCAGCGTATCCATCACCAGCATCATCAACTACAAGGTAGAGCTTGTTGGCTCCACTCACATCAACGTCAACATTGACCGAATGGTTAGGAGTTGCTCTTGAAATCGTCTTGCTGGTAAATTTGGCCTTCGCTTTGGTTGACTTTGGTTTAGCTACAACTTTCTTCTTCTGAGAACCTGGCTTTTTAAAGTCTTGGTTTGCATCAAGTTCCGATTCGGACGGTCTATGCGACACCAATCCTTTGTCAGGAACCGTGATTCCAGCAGTCCAAGCCACAGCGTTCAAGATCAGCTTACGGTAACCGTCATCAGCGAAATTGGCGTGAAAATGAGCCCCAGTGAAGCCAAGGCCACGCCCCCCGTCCTTTCTCTGAACTGACCAGCATAAAGTCTCAGCTCTTCCAGACGCTTCGACGATATGTTTTTTGGGGCCGCGAGGCCAAGACGATTTGCCTGACCGAGCCACATCGTCCGGGACCGCATCAAGGATACTTGTAACGCCATTCTTCCCTTCCCTGAAACGCATATTAAAGTACCATTCATCCTTAACTTTAAAATCCTGAACTCCCCTCGTGACTGGGTGATTTTTATTGAGTTTAGAATTAGCTATCCAATGTGGATTAATTGACCATCCAGTCTCGTAGTAACCCCCAATCCATTGTTGTAACGCTTTTCCTGACCTGCCTGCAGGGACTTCAACGGCGTAATGCATGCACATTAACCCGCATCCACGGTCTATTTCTTTTTTGATCTGATCCAGGTTCCTATTGATGGGGTGACCTCCTCCACCGTCCATGAAGAGAACGATCGCATCGGCTCCGTCGAAAGGATTTGCCACTTTTGGCCAGCCATTCTTGTGAACGACCGTTTCAATATCATCTCCGAGGGCCTCCTTCAGATGAGCTTCCATTAGCAATGAACCTGCATTGAATTCATGAGCTCCCCATCCATGGCTCCGATTACCGGCCACAAAAACGATTTTCTTTTTTGATTCTGCAAATGCTAAAGACCCTGAGATTAAAAAGACTGCAGCTATTAATGCTCTGATAGTTATATTTATTTTCATGCTTTTAGAGTAAAATTTAAATTCTAATATCTTTAGGCTTAGACCCGAAGAGCTAATTTGGCAAAAATAACAGTAAAACAGAAGGCCAAAAGGAAAAAAGAGACGGGAAATAGATCGGCTAGAACTAACCGTTTTGCTACTAGCCGCGCCTTTCTTTCAGGAAATCTCAAAAAGCTGCAACTGATACCTATTGTTATGACCGCACATTCAATGGCATAGACAATGAAGAGCCAAAACATAATGCCGCTAGTAAATCCATAGCTATGGAGACCAGTTTCGAGCTGATTCACATGCCACCACGAAAAGACAGTGATCATCAAAATCAGTACAGCCATTAAATTAATCCCTAGCTCTTTGATGTAGCCACCCATTCTGGCATGCAATAGTATGAGAGCTCCTATACAAATCATTAGTGCCCCATTCTCCTTAGGGTCCCAGCCCCAGAACCGGCCCCAGCTGTCATTTGCCCAGACGCCTCCAAGGACAGTCCCCACTAATGCAAATAAGAGCCCAAAACAGGTGACTCCATAGACCATTCGTGTCACTGACTTTTTGAAATCCTTGGACCCAATGTTAAGAAAACAAGAAAAGATATACAAATGAGCTATAACGCCTCCAAGAATGGCCGCTGCATAACCAATATTAATCGCTATGACATGAGTCGCTAACCAGAAATTAGAACGAAGAACGGCCTCAAGTACTTTAAGGGTGTCTCTGGCCTCCTTAATTTCAAAACGCATCGCAAGAAAAAGACCAATGATGCCAATCATGACAGAGCAGGCCAATGCAATGCCTTTCCTATCAAAAAACTCTATGATCAGGCAGAGAATAACTGCGACTGCCGTAATGAACGGAATCGTCTCGTAAAGAGTCGATATCGGTGGCCTTCCAAGAAGTATACTGCGAAAGCAAATCCCAGCCATCAGAGCTATCGTCGCAAACACTGTCATCCCAAGGACCCCATAGGTGAGAACCCTAGAAACTTTACTGCCTGGGCCTAACCAGGTCACAGCCAAAAGAATAAATGCCATGATGTAAAAAGGTAACGCCCAGTGGAAAAGCCCTAGTTTGTTATTTAGCAACTCCAATTCAATGTTCTTATATTCCCCCCTCTCCTTTGCCTTACTAACAATCCCATCACTCAAAGCTCTTAGATCAGCAACAAACCTCGGTGATCCTACATTTCTAGTCAGACCTTCGAGGGCCTCAATTTTAGGCAACGCCCATAGCGCAAATTCCTTTTGATCCTCATCCGATAACTCGTTCTTACGAAACGATAATTGGTCGATCAAGTAACCAGGCTTTATCCACTCCTCATCATCATCCGATATGGGCGGAAACATAGCCAAACTAATCATACTTACCTTGTCCTTTACCCCAGCCGTTGCCACGTCCCTCTGAAGCAAATTAAATGCATCCGATATCTTTGCTACGAAGTCTTGACCTTCAGGGTTCCTTGCAATCTCTATGATCTTATCGAACTCAGAAAGAAAGTAACTGACCCTGGACTTGCCACCTTCAGATTTTTTGAATTCTTCAGAAGCTTCCCCCAAATCAACAGCGATCCCGTCCCTCGCAAAGTTAAATGCATTAATAGCCCACTCAAATTCATTGACGGCAGACTTTAGGGAAAGGAGCCCCGCGTTAACAGGATCTCTACGAGCGGCCTTGGACTCGTCTTCTTTATCGGAATCTTCCATGAGCTTACCCAATTCCCCGGTCCTCTCAGAGAGCAGTTTCATGGGCTCTGAAAAACCATTTTCATCAAATTTAGCGATCTCCTCATAGGTGTATCTTTCACGAGGAGACTTATGAGGCTCGACCCCAATCGCCTCAATTACATCTGGATTATTAACCTTAAAGATCGGCATTTTTTTTGCCACTTCAGGACGAAAAAGACAGTCCATTAACCACTCCGCAGCAGAGACCTTGACCTTCTCGCCGGCAATCTCAAAACGGAGCCTCTTTGAATTATTGATCCTCATCAATTTGTAGCGAGCGACTGTCTGCATCGGCTTGAGACGGCCCTCTTCCTGAACGGGCATCGCCTCAAATATTTCTACAATTTCTGGGTCCCACTTCTGATAGGATTCGAGCCCCGCGGCACTCAAAGTAAGAGCCGAAGCAAAAACAAAATAAAGTATGACTCTCAGTGATTTAATTAGCCTATTCATTGTGAATCCTCCTCTCTCCGACGTGACCTGTTACTGCGTTTGAGATAAGAAAAAAGCTTCTGCACGAAATGAATGGTCATTCCAATGGCAATCACATAAGTTCCGTACTTCGGCCACTGATCAGCTGGATTATAGGAAACCGCCAAACTAGTATACAGCCGATCACCTGGCCTCGCGCCTTCTGGACCCCAGCTAGCCTGATAAAGAGTGAACCCGGCGTCTCTCATCGGCTTATTCATGCTAATGTGAACCTTTCTTCCGGTATCAATCTTTATTACGTCACTAGAATATTCACGGGCTCTCATCGTGCCAGGATGATCTTCCTTTTGAAATTTCTCTAATTCAATTGCGAAGGGAAGAGTATAACGCTGCCTAGTCAAATCAACGGACCACCGGTCATCACCAACCTCAAAAGTGAATGGCCTAGGAGACAGTGGCCCTGATCCAATGATGAGAGCCGAAAAGGTCGGCTCTGAATCAGCTTTAGCCTTTGAGTAAATATCAATGTATGTAGCCGGAAGATTAAATTCCATGTTTTTATTAGTGGGGACAGCTTCGACCCCATAACCTTCTAGGACCCTCACTCCTTTGTCCTTTGCCCTCTTCTCACTAAGGAGTCCTGCCAATTGACCTTTGCCGTTTGCTATGTTTCGCAAATAACCAGACACCTTAACCTCAAACGGAATATCATCGTTAACATAAGTTCTCGTTGCCCCTTCTTTCCACGCCCCACCTAATTGGTCCGAACCTATCACATGAATGAACTCAGGCTTCCCATCTGAATTGTACTTTATAATCTCAATACTCCAATTGGTAAGGTTGTAGATCTCATCTGATTGATGCCTCTTATCTGATCCATTCGGCTCATAGAGCAGCATATTGCCTTCCTTCGTGTAATGAAATGCGACGAACCCGGCAAGTAATATATAAAGTATCCCACCATGGGCGATCAGCATCCCTGGGCGGCGCCAGCTCTTGCGGGCCCTGACAATGGCTCCGAGCAAGAGGTTTAAGAATAGCAGTGCACTGACTAAATATACGCCCGGAAGTAGTACAGGAACGCCTAGAATTTTCTCAGTTAGAAAAAATGATTCAAAATATTTTTCGGATGCCTCATAAAGACCCAGCTCAACTTGAGCCATAGTTCCAAAATAGGTCAGAGCCAGCAAAAACGTTAACAAGATAACAGCCAGCAAGTACCCGGAAAAAAAATCATATACCTTAGCAAGCAAAGACTTACTTTTGGCCCTAACCCTGTCGTTCTCTGATTGAGTTTCAGACATTAAGTTATTTAGGCCCTCCTATTTGGAGTTCTGGCATAATTATACCAATCATTTTATATCCGTCCTTAGCCTCACTTGCTCCGAACCCTTTAAAAGAACCTTCAATTTCAACGTACTTACCTTCACCAAATAGAAACTGCCGCGATGGCAAAGCCTCGGCCTCTTGGATCGTTGCATCTGGCAATCCCATCTGACTACGCCACCGGTTCAGGTTCGCTAACAATTGACCGCCACCAGGCAAAACTGTAAAATAGCATTCACCCTTCTTATCTGGTCCGAAATTAAAATTAGCAATTCTCATTGCCGTACCCTCCACATCGTTCCACTCGTCCGGCTTAGTCCACTCAAACGGTGGATTACCCTTCCCAACTTTTAAAGTTTTGCAGAAAGCATCGAACCTCGCTCTTTCCACATCAATCAAAGCTTTAGGCCCAACCATTTTAACAAAAAATGATACTTTTGAAGATTCAGGAGAACTATTAGCAGCTGAAGTTATCCCTACCCTGTCCTTAAAAGGCAAACCAAGCTCTGGGTCAGGAGAAAAACGGCCAGGCTCCCGTGAATCTTTAATCTCAACAAATTCTTTCCCTCCATCACAAGAGACGAAACCAAGCAATCCAAGGATCAGAACAAGGCTATAAATTCTGTTTAGCATCTGGTAGTTACTACTAAAAGTTTTAATTAATTACTAATTATTTAGTTCTAATTATTATCTATACCAAAAGGATCAATTGTGTCACCTCGAGATTTAATTAAAGGTTCTGACTGATAAAACCCATCATCAGAGGTCGCAGTGAACCTGCCCACATAAAAACCAATCACGATACCCATCATTAAACCCACAGTAATAAGGCCAAGGACCTTAAGCCACCTAGCAATGAAATCTTCAGGCAATTCACCACCATCATCATCACTGATGGACTCCTCATCATCAGAGTCATTCTTATCCTTACGAACCTCTTCTTTATCTTTTGACCCCTCCAATTCTTGACCTTTAACATCATCGTCCCGCTCTTCCTCTATAATTTCTATCTCATCATCTTCGGAAGCAGGAATCAAAAATTTTGTCTCACAAGTTGAGCACCTGCCCTTACTTTGGGCCTTATCATCAGGAACCTCTAAAGGTGTTCCACATTTGGGACATTCAATCTTTAACATCTGAAATAAAGAATAATTATAATAAGTAGCTTCTTATTCTGTAACTATTTTATCAGCATACTCTCCACGCAACCAATCCACAATCAACTCAACGCTCTTTTGATCAAGTTTGCCAGGCTTAGCCTCACCTTTCGCACTCACAGCGTCTAAGAAATTAGGCATCCTGTCATTATCATCACCATAAAATCTTTCATGGCTTGAGTTACCAATAAAGTCTATGAGCCATTGCCTAGACATATAAGCAGTAAGATCAGGCCCCTTCTTACCCCCCTCTCCCTGAATCTTATGACAGTCAACGCAGGCAAGATCGTCTTCGCCCATCCATTCAAAACCGTCATCTATTAATTCTGTATCCTTATTATCAATATCGGATTGAGACTTGAGTTTAGCCTCTGAAGACAAAGCCGCCGCGAGTCCAGCCACGTCCTCCTCCTCTAGCTCTGTGTCTACAAGGAATTCCAACATCTTACCTTCTTTGAAACTTGTGTTACCAAAGAATTGCTCACTCTCATAATGCTCAACCGTCAGCACCTTTGAGATCCATTCACGGCTACCTACGCCTTTAAGATCTGGAGCTGATTGCTTATCAGCCAATTTTTTATTGGTCCCGTCAAGAGCATTACCTTCTTCGTCATAACCATAAGCATGACAAGATGCGCAGTTAGAAGCAAAGAGCCTCGGTCCCTGAGTCAGCGGGTCAGAATAAAGCAACGAGAGGGCTCCTTCAGGAGGAATCCCACCATTAAATTCAATTAGCTCATTGACCCTATCAGCTTGCTCGTGAGCTTTTTTTACATCCGCAATGTAAGACGGATCAGAAGCGTCCTTTTTAAAAGCCATCACGGTCAGAACAACGAAACCGCCAATCAAGACATAAAGTAAAACGACATTGACCCAATGACCAATTTTCTTGAGACCAATCAAAGGCATCATGAATAGCATTGAAGACAAGACACCAGGCACAATGATCGCACCCAGAACCAGACCAAACTCCCCTTGAAATGGTTCAAACTTTAGCATCAAAAAGAGGGACATGAAGTACCAGTCAGGTCGTGCCGCGTTATAGGGTTGAGACGGATCCGCAGGCGAAGTCAGCTCGGTCCCTTTCCAAAAAACAAAGAAGAGAACAGCTCCTAGTACCGCAAAGCAAACAATCGCATCTCGGAATATTTGATCGGGCCAGAACATACCATCTCGCTTAGGCCTACGCGCAGAATTATCATCTTTCCCATGGAAATGGAGAAAAACAATTCGAATAATAACGCCAGCAGCTAATAAACTTAGAACCCATAGCACCCATGAAGGATTTGAATCCCTGAATGTATATGCTGCCACGGCTAGGCCAACCGAACCCACAGCCATTAGGTACCAATAATACAAGGCCCCTGCTCGACTCGCAGGCTTAGCCTCAGTGATGCCATGCCTTCTAAATAAA
>JASLJT010000279.1:0-19173 GCA_030747955.1 Verrucomicrobiales bacterium
TCTTTCTGAGTTACGCCGCCCTTGGCAGTATAGCTCCATTAATGGCTCTTCTCTTAAAGGAAGCAAAAGACTTTAGCCCAAGACAAATCGCCATCACTCTGAGCGTTTCAAGCATTGGAATGCTTTTCACGCCAGCCTTAATGACTTATCTCGCAGACAAGTCAATTGATTCGCGTAAAATTTTAAGATTTATTTTTTCAATTACAGCAGGCTCGTTAATTGCAGTTTATTATTTAACTGATCCATTTCATGTAACTCTCAGCTGGACCATCTATAGCATAGCCTTCATCCCCACTCTGCCTCTACTAGATGGTTACTTTTTCAATCACAACGAAAAACTGAAAGAGCGTGGAGAAAAAGCTCTCGAATACCAAAAGATTAGAATCTGGGGGTCAATTGGATTCATTGCACCAAGTTCAATTTTATTTTTTACTCTTAGCGGTGAAAAAGATATCGCAAATTCACTTTGGTGCGCAGTTACATTCTGCATCCTGTCCCTACTTGCGACCTACTTAATGCAGAACCCCTCCTCCTCTCAAAAGGTCACCTTAGAGAAGCCAACGACAGAAGCTTTCCGCGTTCTTCTGTCTCCGCGACTAATACCATTCTGCGTCGGCATATTTTTTTCCTACACTGCCGCAAACTGTTACTACCCTTACCTGTCAGTCTTCTTCAAAGAATCAATCGGCATTCAAAATAATCATATCACAGCAATAACTTCGATAGGCGTTGCTATCGAAATTATTTATCTCCTCAACCTTACGAAATTAAAAAAATGGCTAGGATTTCGTGGGGTAATGACGGTAGGCCTAAGCTCAATGGCTATCAGATTGTCAATTTTGGCTACGTTCCCTTCACTAAAAACAGCTTTAATTATTCAACTCTTCCACGGTTTAGAAATTCTTTCAATGTTCGTTCTTCCTATAATGTATCTTGATCAAGTGTCCGGTGCAGGGTTCCGAAATTCGATCCAAGGCGCATTTACTATCCTAATAACCGTGCCTTCCCGTCTTCTCGGTTTTGTAATTGCCGGTGAAATTGCCCGCGTCTATGGAGCGAAGGAAGTCATTTACGCTGGATCATTCCTTTCTGCATTTGGAATGCTTATAATTCTTATTTTCCTAAAAACAGACACCAGCACTGAAGGCACTAACTAAGGATCAATTTCACCTTGGACTAATCCATTAAATTCATTCCTTATCTTCAAGAAATGATTGCTCTCCAATTCATTCAAGGACACCCCATCAATACTCTCAATCGGCTGTATTTGTCTAAGAGTTGAAGTCAGAAATGCTGAATCAACACTGGTCAGATCAGCCACGGGGAAATCAATCTGGCTTACTTCAATACCAATTCTATTACATATATCAAGCACCAGAGCACGAGTAACTCCGGCCAAGCATCCTGATGAAAGTGGTGGAGTTATTAATTGGCCCTTGGCAACAATGAAAATATTACTGCCGGACCCTTCGCATAAGTTGCCGGACACATTACCGAAAATTGCTTCTCTGGCTCCTTTAGAGTGCGCAAGCGCCAAAGCCACAACATTTTCTCCATAGGATGTCGTCTTTATTCCGACTAAGGCCCCACGTTCGTTCCTTAAATATGGAACGGAAATAACTTTACTATGAGCTGGCTGTTCAGGCGCTTCGGAAGATGCAACAATAACGTTCTCAGAATCCGAGCCCTTCTCAGAGCCAAGCGGAGCCCTCCCTGCCGTAATTGTAATCCTTAATCGTGCAGGAACCTCATTGTTCAAAGCAAGGACCGCCTGACACGCATCACTTAAGAGTTCAGGCTCAGGGACATTCAATCCGAAGGGTTGAGCTGATTTCGTCAAACGCTCATAGTGCCTAGTAAAAGCAAACGGAATAGCGCCATCATAAGAAATCAATGTTTCAAAGACCCCATCACCAGTCAAAAGACCATGATCAAATGGAGAGACCCTAGCCTCTCCTTCTTCGACGATACTCCCATTTATCCACAATTTGTTATGGGAGCTCTGATCACCTAGATTCATTATTATAAGTTGTAGTATATTTAAATTATACGTCGTGGCCTAAACTTCCCTATCATAAAGAGTTCATTTCTGCTAATTCTTATTACTAATGACTTGAATCTGATGAGTTTTGCGATTTCAACTGCTATATTATTTGCCTTTTCAGCGATCTGTAACACAAAGGTCTCGCGGCAGATGGATCAAATCACCGCAAACCTAATTAGACTTTTAATTGCAACATTTATTTTGGGCGTTGCCACATTAATTATTGATCCAAAGAGCTTCCATGCAGAAGCCTCTAAGTGGCTAATATTCAGCGGAATAGTAGGTTTTGGAATTGGCGATATCGCTCTATTCATCGCTCTTTCAAAAATCGGATCTAGGTTAACAATTCTAATTAATTTTTGTACAGCCACATTAGTCGGAGCCTCATCAGACTGGCTATGGCTAGGCGACACAATTAATCCAGAAACTCTCATTTATATATTTTGCATCCTTGCAGGACTCTCAATTGCACTTTACTCCAAAAACCTAGGATCAAATAATATCAGATCCTATAAAATAGGAATTATTGCCGCAACAATCGCAGGCATCGGCCAAGGAATGGGGGCATCTATTAGTCGCCACGCCACAACAATTGCAGTTTATAACGACGTCACAATTGGAGGAATTAGTCAGGCCTTCCAAAGAGTCTTTGCAGGCTTTTTATTCCTATTACTAATTTTTCTTATCAAGAAATTCGCAACCCGAAGAGAGACTCTTTCACCCGTTAATAAAAAACCAATTAATTGGCTGATTTTTGCTGCCCTTTTTGGCCCTGTCTTAGGAGTGAGTTGCTTTCAAGCATCATTGCAGACAATGACTAGCGGCGAATCAATGGCCATCGTTGCCACGAGCCCGATCATCCTAATTCCATTGGCGCTCATCTTTGAAAAAGATAGACCTACCATGGTGTCCGTTCTTGGAGGAATTATCGCCGTCAGCGGAGTAATCGGAATGGCTCTTTCTAGCTAACTTCCTTGCCTATTAATTCCTCGAGCCTGTCTTTAAGTGACTCAATCCCAAGTCCAGTGAGAGCCGACACCCCAATGACTTCTATGCGGGAAAATCTAGATTTTAATATATCAAAATTTGCTCCTGCCTCATCTATGTCCATTTTATTTGCAATAATCATCCAATCTCTAGAAGCAAGTTCATCGCTATAAAGCTTAATCTCCTTCCTAAGAGTTTGAATGTCCTCGACTGGATCCCTCATATCACTGCCCGCTATGTCGACAACAAAAAGTAATAATTTGCATCGCATAATGTGGCGAAGAAAATCATGTCCTAGCCCCACATTTTCATGCGCCCCCTCAATGATACCAGGTATGTCTGCGACGGTAGCTCGCACTGCACTATTGAATTCAATAACTCCCACTGAAGGCTGAAGTGTAGTAAATGGATAATTAGCAACTTTAGGCTTTGCCGATGATAAAACGCTCAACAGGCTGGACTTGCCTGCATTAGGAAAACCAACAAACCCAGCATCACCAATCTGCCGCAATTCAAGATAGAAAAATCCTTCTTGACCTTTTTCACCAAGAGTATGCTCCTGAGGGGCTTGGTTAGTGGAAGATTTAAAATGGACATTTCCCTTGCCTCCCTTTCCGGATTTCGCAATAACAAATTGCTCTCCATTCATTGTAAGATCAGCTATAGGTTCAACGTTAAGCTTGAGTTCCTCTATTGAAACTCCGGGCTGGTCAGACTCATAGACAAGCGTCCCAGGAGGAACCCTAACAACAAGTTCTTTACCAGACTTGCCATGCTTTCCCCTACCCTGACCATGAGCTCCAGATTTTGCTATTAATCGTGAGTTGAAAAACAAATGAGTCAGATTGTCTGTATCTGAAGCAACTTTCAAAATAACGTCTCCACCGTCTCCACCGTCTCCACCATCAGGCCCTCCCTTTGGAACATATTTTTCTCTTCGGAAATGCACTATGCCATTACCTCCGTCACCTGCCCGCACGTAAATTCGGACATGATCAACAAATTGTCTTTTTTTCAATTTAATTACCTGTTTTCAGGAAGAAGATATTTAGTTTAGTTACGCTAAAACGCAAACACAGCAATTGTACTATTTGCATAGAATTGTCAGTAAAACACTTCATGAAACAACTTAATTAAAAATTTTGTAATCAAATAAATGTGTAAGCATCATTCATAAAGCGCATAATTGTGCTAAATCTGAAGACTACTCTGCCTTGATTTTATCCAATGATGCAAATACGATCTATAATGACCAAAAGCCAGCTCCGTTTAATCCTTTTTTTGGCTCATTGTTTCTTCTTTTTATGTGTGGCCCCCTCATCCCACGCAAAAATCCTAGATTACTTTAAAAAGGACCTATCTAAAGTACCAACCAAAGAAAAACTTACTGCTCAAGAACCGCTTGCTAAAAAGAAGTTAGACCAAGCTTTGAATTATGAAAAGAACGGCATGAAATCCAAAGCCGTTTCTCAATATCAATACATCATCAAAAATTACCCATTCACTTCGTCCGCTCCAACCAGCCAATTTAAACTGGCTGAACATTTCATGGAAAAAGGAAAACTGAAGAAAGCCTTCTCTTCTTTTCAGGACTTTGTAGACAGATACAAATCAAGCCCTAATTACATAAAAGCAATTCAATCCCAATACGATATCGCGCGCTCTGCACAAGCGCAAAACAGTAACCATAAAGTATTTTTTCTTCCAAAAAAGTTTCAACAATCGGACCTCCTTGAATGGTTCACATCAATCATAGACAATGCTCCTTTCTCTGCCCTAGCTCCACTCGCTCAATTCGCCATAGCCGAACTGTATCAAGCTGATGAGAAGCCCTCCTTAGCAATTTCAGCTTACCAGTCACTAGTGGACAAACATCCTAACCACCCAAAATCACCAGAAGCACAATTCAGAATCGGAGAAATTGCACGGCAAAAAATTGAGGCCGGCAGCAGGGACCATGCAAACATTGTATCAGCAAGGAACGCCATGGAGGATGTGATCGTCGCTTATGAAAATAGCCCCAGAGCAAAAGAAGCCAAGATTGCGCTAGCAAAATTTGAAGCAATTGAAGCAAAACAATTTTATGAAACCGGTTTATTTTATGAGAAGCAAAATCAATTAAGGAGCGCCGTAATCTATTACGAAAAAGCATCAAATTCCAAGGACCCTATAATCCGCAGCAATGCTTTAAAGAAGCTTGCATTTTTTCAAAAGAATTCCCCCCTACAGGGAGCATCAAAAGTAAAAACTCCAATAGAAAAGGAACCAAAGGGAGATTTGCCACTTTCACCTCGCTCCGATTCAAGTAAAACAATATCGAATGAGAAGAAGGGACCAGTAATACTCCCTCCTCCTCCCTCAGAAAGTTAAATTCGATTTCCAATAGTCATAACCGCCTAACTATTTTCAGCTTTGTCATCATATAGATTAAAAAGAGCACAATTCGCTATACATTCTATCATCATTCTGATCGGAATGAGCTCATGCATAGGCTATCGGCTTGGAAACAATAAACCCGCTCACCTGCAAGAACTGAGCTCAATCTCTGTACCTATATTCAAAAATGAGACCCTCGAGCCCCGATTACAAACACTTGTAACGAATGCTACAATCAAAGCCATACACCAAACTGGTGCCTATCGGGTATCCAAACCTAACCATTCTGATGCCACCTTATTCGCTACAATTGAAAAAATAACAAGAAAGCAATTAAGATCTGCGCGTGAAAACGTTTTAAAAACCAAAGAAATTGAAATCGTTATCGAGATGATATTTTCTCTTGAAGAAAACCTTACTGGCAAAACATTAGACAAAGGTACAATCATAGGACGAAGCACTAGTTATTTAGATTCAAACTTTCAATTAACTAAACGACAAGCCATACAACTAGCCGCTAATGATTTAGCAAAAAAAATATCGGCTCGTATAAGTGAAGGTTTTTAATTATTTATAATTTTAATGGAGAGCCAGCTAGGCAGACTATTCATAGTTTCCACCCCAATCGGAAATTTATTGGACATCTCACCCAGAGCAATCGAATGCTTAAAAGCCGTCGACATTATCGCATGTGAGGATACTCGACACAGCGGAAAACTGTTAAGCAAATACCAAATTGAAACTACCAGAATAAGTTTGCACAAACACAATGAGGCTTCTAGGACCGCCAATCTTATTGAAAAACTTAAAAACGGTTATGATGTAGCTTATATAACTGATGCAGGAACTCCATTAATATCTGATCCAGGATCAAGACTCGTTCATCTAGTCTCATCAGAAGATTGCGAAGTTATAGTGATCCCGGGTCCGTCAGCAGTGACCGCGGCTCTTGCTGGGTCGGGATTCCCTGCTGATCGTTTTTATTTTGGCGGTTTTTTATCGACCAAGAAAAAGGCCCGGCAAGATGAACTTCAAGAATCATTACACAGAGCAGAAACTTCTATTTTCTTTGACTCTCCTTACCGAATCGCATCTACCCTTGAAATGCTATCAACCCTTGATCAGGAAAGAGCAATTGTTGTAGCTCGAGAATTAACTAAAAAGTTCGAAGAATTTAAAAGAGGAAACACACTTGAACTCGCTAAATTATTTTCACAAAAACCGGTGAAAGGTGAAATCGTTATTGTTATTAGTGGAACGGGCACCCCACGTTGGCTAAATACAAAACAATCCTAATATTGCTATATCAATACCAATAACTTAAAAAGTAAACAATGCGACTGAATATACCATTCTACAAAGTGGCTGCCGCACTTTGCTTCACTTTGTCATCAGTCTCCTCATTAACAGAGTACAGCAAGGCACAATCACCTCCGCCTTCGATCAGAAAGGCAATAGACAAACTGTTAAACCCAGATACTGGGAATGAAGCCTTAAAACAAAGCTGCATTCGTATAAGCAAAAACCTTAAGTCGTATGTTCAGGCTAAGCTGAGCAAAGAAGTTGACTTGTCAAGAATACTAGTCGATTTCGACACTCAAAAAAAACTCTCTGACAAAATTAATCAACTCGACAATCCAAACCGAATTGATGATTTCATCATATATAGCGCGGCATATTTAATTAAATTTCCAAACGATTCAACTTATGCTGAAAGACTATGGAAGCTCACCGCAATAGTTGATCTGAGAGAGGAAAATGGAAAGTGCCGACTCCTAACCGAGCCTTTCTTTCCTGCACTAATCAATGCCTGCAGCCAACTCCCTCCGGACAACACCTTTAATTTGGAGGGTCGTTTTTTATCAGCTAGACATTATCAGCGCAAAGGAGAATTTCAAAAACAGGAAGAAGTATTGAATGAAATACTCAAGAGAGCCAAACTCTCTCCATCCGCTCGGTACACTGCAATCGGAGAACTTGGAAAGTTAAAAGAATCCCAAGAACTATTCACTGAAGCACTTGACTTATATACATCCACCAATGACGGCATTGACTCCCATCCTCAGCCAATCGACTTCACTCTGAGAGCAACAATAATTCATCTTGAATTAGGCCAAAATGCACAGGCTTTACAAAAATTACTCTCACTAAAGAATACAAAGCCCTCATTAAGAAAAATCACATCCTCTCCCAAAACATTAGAAACACTTTTATCACTAGCCTCTAATGGAAATGAATTGAGTCTTTATTGGAGTCATTCAAAAACTTGGTGGCCAAAATGGTTGAACTTGCGCAAGGCATCAAAGGCTAAATTAAATGTAACTGATCTAAGAATCCCTAATTTAACTGAGTCCGGACAGGTCCAGAAAATCATTGCTCAATCTATAGCCTCTAACAATGTCATTCTTTTCTATGATCAGCTAGATCTATTAATGCATAGGCTCAGATGGTGCCCCTCTTCTCTCAATGAAGTAGGAACTACGCTTTGCTTCTTATTACCACAAATTCAAAACAACCTGCAAAAAGACGTCCATGAGTTACTCATGCTAATTTGCAATGGGAATTTTAAAGGTAACAAAGAATTTGATAGACGATCTAAACTATACAAAACGATCAGCTTCTCAGTTATTAACGATCATAACAACGCTATCGAAAACATAAAATCCTTTTTAGATGAAGACTCAGAAAATGATGAAGTCACTGAAACCATTATTAGATTATGGGCTCACCTAGCCATCAATGGTAAAACAGAGACACAGGGACCAAAAAACGCACTGGAAACCTTACTAGATTCAAACAAAAAATTGAGCAATAGGCCTCAGACAGTATTGTCACTGGCTCAAATTTATAGAAAAATTGAAGATTATACAAAAGAAGAACAGCTTCTTTCAAGAGAAGTAAAGGACGCCGAAATACGATCCGATCCGCAAGTCCACCAGACCCTCACATCTCGACTCAACGAAATAAGCTTGGGCATAGTCACGACCAAAGAATTCACAGAAGCAATTCAAAATTGGTTTAATTCGCACTCACCAGAATGGCTGAACTTTGCACTTCCTAGCGGATTGAATGATTCCAGATTGAAAAATGTAGATATCGACAAAGCCTTAGCGAACCCATCTTTATTTAATCTATCAAGAGAAGAGCATTTAAAACTACATGTGCTTGTCTCTAGTTCCAAGCAATACCCTCGAGCGCTCAGAGAAGATTCGTTTCAAAGAGCTTTCACTCAAATTTATTCAAGCTGTCATAAATTTTCGGCTTCAAGAAAAATGTTGCGCGATTTAATTTCAGACGACCGATTCCCACAACAACTAATTCAAGTGCTTCTTGTTTTTTCTATGGATGAAGCACTGACATTGTCCAGGAAAAGAGACATTACTCACGCAATAACACACCCTCTACTCGACAGGAAAAATCCCAGAATAGCATCAGCCATACAGACTTACGGCGCATTTGCCAGCGCTGACTTAAACTCCAACGAATCGTTATCCGAATGCTACCAAAATATCAGCTCAGAAATTCTAGACGCCTCAAGCTTTGCCGTCATTGCTCAGTTATTTGAAAAATCATTGTCTATCGGCTCATTAGATTTAGCAGAAAAAATTCTTAATGAATCAACACAATGGAAAGTCCCAAATCAATTAAGACAAAGACAAAAAATATTAACCACTGCCATTAGAACTTCATTCGAAAGAGCGAAATCTTCGATTCCCTTTGGTGAATCAATGCATAAATTGATAGCTGCACTTTATCCCAATTCAAAACCCGATGAAATTGTTAACATTAGTGATTATAAACAATCTGTAGACTTAAAAGTCCTATCTGAAAAGGATGCATTCAGTTTGCTGCTTGGAAGGGCATTAAGCGGCACCACAATAGAAAGTTCACCAAGGTTTTGGTTTGAATTGGCAGAGCTAATGCCGCGAGATCAAAACCAAGTTAAGTTTTCATTTCAATTGATTGAAAACTTGATGCGAAGCAATATTCCTGACCTTGAAAAATCATTCAGCATTTTTTCTACCCCTTCAATTATAGACACAGATGACAAAGATTTACGTGACCGATTATTTAAAACATTCGAAAAAAATAGAGATAGAGCACAGGAGCCGTTCACATATGCAGCAACAATAATTACCGAAACACAATCGGGCGATATCCGCTTAGGTAAATCCGTTAACATTGATGCAGTATGGACAGGATTAAAACACCCAGTCTTAGAAAGTATACTTATACCCACCAAACTAGGTATACTCATGGCTCATAAAGACATTAAGAAACTCAAAGAAGCACTCCTTAAGATTTCTGACGACCAACTTTTCTCGGCAGATTTGTTAGACGTTAGTTGGCCCGCTCTTATTATGGGTGAACTTCCAGACAAAGTTAAAACAGCAAACCTTACAGCCAAAGGCATCACAGTTCAGAGCGCAGCCAAAGCAGCTCGTTACTTGGACTTTCAATCCATACGTTTTATTTATGATTCAGCAAAAAGACTCAATGATAAGTCTGTCATTCCTGAGGGCTGGTTCAAATACCTAGACTCTCAAATTATATCAGAAAGGGACCGATACTCATTGAGAATAATCAATGCAGAATATGAGGAGGACTGGAAAGAACTTGCTAAATGGTCGGGAAAAGCAGTCGCAGAGTATCCGACTTACTATAATTATTATCGGCCAAGAGGATACGCACTAGCTAAACTGGGCAAGAACCAAGAAGCAATAGCTGCCCTTAATATTTACATCAAATACAGCAAAGATGAAGTTCACTGGAAAGACGCTTTAATTTTATTAGACTCTTTAAAATCAAATACCCAAAATCAATAAATTAGATATGAGAATTCCTCAAAACAAACTGCTCTCTACCATTTTATTGATCGGTCTATTTTCGATCAAAGCACTAAGTGACGGCAATGATCGACCCATCGACGATGCCGTAATTAAAGTCCTATTCGAAACAAAATTAGGTGAACTGAAAGATGAGAATAAGACCGCCGACGCTTCATTAATTTCCGAACAACTCAAAGAACAAAACAAGATTAATGCCGATCTTCAGGAAGCACCCAACTCAGGACTTCACAGCTCGGAAATTTACAAGAAACGAAAAAACGGCGTCCTCTGCTTGGGGAACATTTATAAATGTGACCGATGCTCCAAGTGGCATGGAAATATTGCTGGCGGCTTCATAATAACAAAAGACGGCCTGGCCGTGACCAACTATCACGTTATGAAAAACTCAAAAGCTGGAGCCTTCGGCGCAATGAACATTCAGGGCGAACTGTATCCAATAGAAAAAATTGTAGCATCCTCTGAAAAAGATGACCTTGCCATCGTTAAGCTCAAAGGCGATGGATTCACACCGCTGCCCATCGCAAAATCAGCGCCTATTGGGTCTGATGTTATTGTCATAAGTCATCCAGAAGGGAGATTTTATACTGTCTCCAGAGGCATCATATCGAGATATTACAAACAAAGAGGAGGCAAAGAAAAAGGTTCGCCCAGATTAGCTATTACTGCTGATTTTGCCAAAGGGTCGAGCGGATCACCGGTCTTCGACGTTACCGGATCAGTCATCGGCGTAGTAGCTGCAACCAATTCAATCTACTATAACAAGAGCGAAGGAATTGAGCGGAATTTACAAATGGTCATTAAGTCCTGCATACCATCAAGCTCCATTCTTAAGCTCTTAAATTCAGCCACTCCCTAAGGCCTTCTCAGAATTAAAATCACGTACAGAATATACACTCCGATCATTGCACCTCCCTTAACTCTGCCTAATTTTAATTTTCCCATCATTAGCGCTCCGGCAAGAAATACTGACCCAACCATAAAAATTAAGTCAGCAGGATCGATCCCCTTAACTTGAGGCATTGGCTTGGCCATAATGGTAATTCCAAGAATTGCTAGGATGTTGAAAATTGATGAACCTATCGCGTTACCTGCGATAAGATCACCCTGCTTCTTCATACAGGCAACTATCGAAGTCGCCAATTCAGGCAATGATGTTCCAAAAGCCAAAACCGTTAATCCTATAATGGCATCAGAAACACCTAAAGATTTAGCAATACCAATTCCACCTCTCTGAAAATAATCTGCTCCCAACACAAGTGAGCCTAATCCAAAAATAATTAGAATAAAAAGATATACAAAGGACCTGTCATTTCCATTAATTTTCTCACCCTGATCAACATCATCAACTCTCGAACCCTTTCCAAATAAACCAAAATTAGAAGCAACGTACAAAACAATACCAATAACTAGCACGTAACCCTCTAACCTAGACAACCGTTGATCAACCAACATACAAATGAGCAGAAATGAAACGATTAACAAGATAGGCATTTCCTTGCGCAAAACTTGCTTATTTATAGCAAGAGGCATAACAACCCCGCTAAATCCAAGTATCAAAAGAATATTACATATGTTAGACCCAACAATGTTTCCTATAGCCGCATCAGGACTACCATTGAAATTCAAACTCAAACACACCGCAAGTTCTGGTGCACTTGTACCTAATGCAACTACCGTCAATCCAATAACCAAAGGCGAAATTCCGGCCTTTAATGCTAGCCGCGAACTGCCACTGACTAACCATTCGGCACCAAAGTACAAACCTATCAAACCAATTACTAGAAAGATTATGTCCATAATTCTTAATTCAATATCTCAAGGCTTCTACATTAGCCAGTTCTTGGCAATTAACAAAAAAGAATGAATCACCGCCACTCATGCTTAGGATATCTTCCCCTTAACTGTTTTTTAATCTCTGGATAACCAGATAACCAGAAACCTTTAAGGTCCTCGGTACGCTGGACCGGACGGTGATTGGGGCCAAGTATCTCAACAAGAACAGGCACCTTCCCATTACATATTTTCGGTACACTCATCACATCGTACAGCTTTTGTAGAATGATAGAAATTTTAGGCCCTCCCTCTTCATATACAATTTTAATCTCGCGACCATTACTGAGTGTTATTTTTTTTGGAGCAAATCGCTCTATAAATGACCTCTGTTCGGCCGAAAGCCAAACTTTCAAAAATGGCCAAACATTAAGCTCCTTAATCTCTTTGTAGCTAGATGAGCCCTGACAGAATTCATTAATGACAAGTCTCCTGTCTTCTTCACTAAATTCAGGAAGGCCAAGCTCAGGACAATTCTTCCTCACGCAATCGACTCTTCGCAACCAAGAATCGCATTCACTATTCCACCCCTTGAGCTTTAAATCTTGTTCAATGACGGCATTTGCTAACACTAATCCGGCCTGATCATGGGGAAATTTTTGAGTAGATTTAGAGTTCAGTTCAAGATCAAGAAATCTTGTAACCTGGGCTCCGACGACTCTCTTTGTTCCGACATCATATCGGCAAACCTCCTCCTCTTTGACTTCATCGGAAAAGACGTCCTTAAGCCAATCCATTTTAATAGAAGTAGCCTTAGAAATCATAACATTTACATCTTTACCCTCAATCTCAGCAACTTCCGCAGCCACTATTATTCGCTCGGAAGACGCGACACTTCCTTTTGTTAATTTACCTCTCCGAGACCCCACTAAATTACAAGACAACGTTCCCTCAGACATTCTAACTGCTAAGTTATCATAAAAGCCCACGAGAAGGACCTTAGCTAAAGCCTCTCCATCACAATCACTTCGCAGTGACTCAATGCCGTATCCCTGCCCTCTTGCAATATTTAATAAGCTTTCCATGATGGCTCCAGCCTCACGCGCTGCCTTTGCATTTATCCCGTAAGCATCACATTTATTGAAATTAAATTGTGCCCTGAAGGCAAATAACCAAGCCCTGATCATTGGTTGGAAATCAGAAATGTCATCAGGATGGCAAAACTCACTCGACTCTACTAATGAACTGCGAATGAAAAGGCTGCGACCTTGACACAAAGCCACGCACAAAGCAGCCTCAGCGCCACACTCACTTTCTAATGCTTCTAGTAGCATGCGCGCAAATCTCGGATGAACAGGATACGCTGCCATTCTTCGACCAATCTCAGTAACTTTATTCGAACCCCCTTCAACTGCTCCCAATGTCGTTAGCATAGAAAGACTTGCTCTCAGTGATTCTTCTGATGGAAAATCCACCCACTTTAAATCCAGCTCGGCATTAATATCTGCAACTAACAACAAAAGTAACACTTCAGATAAATCTAGCCGTAAAAGCTCTGGCATTAGATCAATTTCTCGAGCCGCATGATCACTCTCAGACCAAAGCCTGAAGCATTTTCCTGGGCATAAACGCCCAGCCCTGCCGGCACGTTGCTGCGCAGAGGACTGGGATATCTTTTCAATTCTTAACGTATTAATTCCTCTACCCTTATCAAATCTTGCAATTCTAGCTAAACCTGAATCGATAACAATTTTAACCCCATCGATAGTAAGAGATGTTTCAGCAACATTGGTAGAAACAACAATCTTCCTTGTTTCACCTTTAGTAAGAGCGCGGTCCTGATCAACTGGAGACAAATCACCGTACAGCGGCAGTATCTGACACCCTTTAAGCTTGGGCACTTTTCTCAGCCTTTCCACTGTCCTCCTAATATCATAAACACCTGGAAGAAAAATAAGCACATCACCTTCAATGTTTTTCTTTATAATCTCCTTCTTGAAAACATTGACAATCGAATCCCACAACGGCTCTTTGACTGAATTTCTATTCAAATGAACCACATCGACTGGATATGCCCTCCCCTCAGAGCGCACGACCGAACAACTATCAAGGTACTCTGCTATCTTTTGAGAATCTAACGTTGCCGACATCACAATGATTTTCAGATCCTTTCTAGTGGTCTCTTGTAACCTTATAGCCAAAGCTAACATAACATCCGCATGGATGTGCCTCTCATGGAACTCATCAAATATGATAGTATCAACTCCTCTCAAACTAGGATCATCAAGGAATTGCCTTAAAAGAATCCCTTCAGTCACAAACCGGACCTTTGTACTCTTCCCGAAAACCTTTTCAAAACGAATCTGATATCCAATTTCTTCTCCCAATGCCCCTTTCCTTTCATAAGCGACCCGTCTAGCAAGCATTCTGGCTGCGACCCGCCTAGGTTGCAAAATGACAGCTTGCCCTTTGCTAATTAGCCCATTATTGAGCAATATTTTAGGAATCTGAGTCGATTTACCTGAACCTGTCGGAGCCTCAAGAACAAGCCTAACTACACCTTTTCCCGAAAAAGCTTTAATTATAGCTTCTTCAGAATCATAAATAGGAAGAGAATCAGGGTCCATTAATCACAATGCTAATTCTTTAGCTTTACATGTAAAGAAACCACTAAACTTTCCTTTTGCGCACTTATTCAATTCCCACTAAACTAATTTAAATGATTACTACACAGCTATTAGCTTTTCTAGGCGGACAAGAAATCATCATCCTGGCAATAATAATTATTGTTCTGTTCGGGGCAAAAAAAATACCTAAGTTGGCAAGGAGCATTGGACAGGCGAGCGGAGAGCTCAAAAAGGGGCGCATAGAGTCGGAAAAAGAATTAAAGGCCGCAATAGAAGAGCCCTCCAAGGAAACGGACTCAAAAGAATAAAAGATCCGTTCAATATACAAAATCATGACCAGTTCATATTTAATTGCCTTTGCTCTAGGAGGACCCGAAGTCATAGCTATTGGTGCAGTCGTCCTACTCTTATTTGGAGCAAAAAAACTCCCCGAACTTGCTAGAGGAATCGGAAAAGCTTCCGGAGAATTCAAAAAAGCACAAAACGAATTTAAGCATTCTATCGAAACGGCAGAAGAAGAGGCAATCAAGGTAGAAAAAGAGGAAGAAGAAAAATCACAAAATTAATCTTAGCATCAAGCAAAGATCGTAGACTCACCTTCTAGGCCAGGATATTAAAATAAATTTTTGAATTCCTGCCACTCACTTTCAATTGTCCTACCCTGTCAATCGGCAGATCATTCAGACTTCCCTCTTGCCACTCCAGCTTTTCAAAGAAACCTGCAGCCTGTGTAGATAGCGCGTAAATCTTTTCCGCATCACGACTCTTTCCTATTTGCTCTGCATGATCAACCAACCGCTTACCATAACCAACGCCTTCATGGTTGCGTTTGACAAAGAGGCAAGCAAGCTCAACAAAACTTTCGCAAGAATGCACTGCAACGGTCCCGACAACATTACCATCAATTTCCAAAACAAAATAATCCTCGATACAGGAGAAAATATCTGCGCTATGCCTTGGCAAAAGCTCACTATCCATGACCGCTCCACGAATGATTGATAGAATTTCTGATACGTCACTATTTTTTGCTTGCCGTATTTCACCATAAGGATCGCTATGCACCATTAATCCGACCCCCTCATTGCTAAATAGTTCTGCCAAAATCGCATAATCCCTCAATCCATCGAGGATATGAACTCTTTCTACACCTTCCTCACATGCCTGAGCAGCCATTCCGAGCAATCGATTAACTCTCTCTGACAAATTACATCCATTTTTAGTCACTGCTCGAGCCTCAGAAACTGAATACTCGCACCCTGAAGAAGTAGCTATGCATGAATCTTTAGTCAGCATAATCACTTTGTTTGCATTCAAACATTTCCCAACTTCAAAAACTAAGGAATCTTCATCCAAAACTAGATTACCTCCACCACCATCAGATCCGATCGGAGTAAGAATAGGAACCATCCCCCTTTGAAGAAAATCGTAAAAGCAATCCTTATCGAGCTCCTCGACCTTGCCATCTAGGGAGTAATCCACACCTTCAATCACTCCTACCTTCCTAGCAAGAACCGCATCAACACTTGCAACCTTCAACCCTACAGCTGTCAATTCTTTGGTTGTCGTGCTCACTACCCGGGAAACCGCATCCATGAATATATCCAAAAAATCTCGATCCGTTGGATCATCACTGTTCGGAAACAATTCAACTCCATACCTATCTGCATAAAGATCCTTAACTTGCTGATCTGCCCCATGCACAATAACGAAACGAACGCCCAGCGAATATAATACAGCCAAATCGAGAACAACGTTAGAAAAGTTATCTGATCCGACGACTCCTCCCTCTAAATTGATAACAAACAATTTGTCTCTGAACTGAGGCACATATTGCAATATGCCGCGTAGATCTCCAAATTTCATCCGAAAGCAAATAGTCAGTAATTAAAGGTGATAAAAATTTGCATAAGTGTACCTAGCAAATTTGGAACAAACTGGCTAACAACAAATACTAAACTCTTATTGCCTTTAAGCTGTTGCCTCGTGGCCGGCCCCTTTATGACCTAGAATCTTAACCGTTCGGTTTAATTGCTCAAACTCAATTGGTTTTTTAATAACAGTCACTGGACCACTCGCTAATATCTTACTAAGAATTTCACTGTCAGGGTAACCAGTAATAATGACTATAGGAAGCTCCGGATGAATAGTTTTTAGCTTATCATATAATTCATCACCGGATATATCAGGTAATTTGAGATCAAGAAAAACTAAATCAAATTCCTGCTTCTCGGCATAAGAAATGGCTTCAGCACCAGACCCAACTACGATCCTTCCGAACCCTGCTTTCTTTAAAAATTGTTTAAAAAGCGTTTGAAGTGCCGGATCATCATCAATAACCAGAACCGTTGGCTGGCCACCTTCTTCCTTCTTTAATACCTCTGTATCAAGCAAGCTTCTCTTAATGCGCCAACGACCACCTATCTGAATGGCTGGCAACTGACCTCTTTGCACCAAATAATAAACGGTCGGTAAGGGAATCCTAAGGTATTCGGCCGTTTCCTTTACTGTCATTAACTCAGGTGCATCTTCTGTAGCCATAGTGATTATCTTTTTTGAGAATTACTTTAAATATTAATTGCGGGTAATATCAATGAATATGATTAATTATAATATTTATAGATTCAATTTGTTCATAAACAAGAGAAAACAAGCGAAATGCTTATTTCTTTGCTGTTTATCAAATTTAAGAATTCTCAGTATAAAAAACATACAATATTTGTGAGATACAAAGCTAAAAGAGATCAATAATTGACGAGAACCGACACTTGCATGCAGACAAAGATGGGCGACATCTATCACCTAATAGTATCAATACACATTAATCCATGTCTCAAAAACCAGTAAGACTATACAATCCCGGCCCCATCAATGTATCCGATGACACGTTTGATGCGATGAGCACCGCAATGATAGGACATCGCGGCAGTGACTTCGTAAAACTTTACGAGGACATCCATCCTAAACTTCAGGATCTGTTTGGAACAGAAGGACCAGTTTATCTTAGCACCTCATCGGCTTGGGGTGTAATGGAAGCATCCGTCAGAAACTTATCACAAAAAAAAGTTTTAAATTGCTGCAACGGAGCCTTTTCAGATAAATGGCTTAACGTTTCAGAGCGTTGCGGGATAAAAGCTGAAGCCCTCACGGCTGAATGGGGATCGCCCATATCACCTTCAAGCTTAAATGAAGCACTCTCTAAAAATGAATTTGACTTAGTAACGTTAGTTCACAATGAAACTTCAACGGGCGTAATGAATCCATTGAATGAAATTGCCGAAGTCGTATCTCAATATCCTGACGTACTATTAGTAGTCGACACAGTATCATCTTTTTCAGCAGCACCCATTAACACATCTGAAAATGGAATCGATGTTGTTCTCACGGGCAGTCAGAAAGCCCTAGCACTTCCTCCTGGACTCGCACTGTTTACTGTTTCAGAGAAGGCCCTCGAACGCGCCAAGAGCACACCGCACCGTGGTTACTATTTTGACTTTCTCGAATTTCACAAGAATTGGGAGAAAATGATGACTCCTAGCACTCCATGTATTTCACTACTTTACGGCCTCCAGCATCAGCTCAACAAGATATTCAATGAAGGACTGAATGAGCGATATGCTAGGCATATACAGCTAAATTCAATGGTTCACGATTGGGTTGAGGAAAATAACTTTCAACATTTTGCACCAGAAGGATACCGTTCCAAATCACTGACTTGCGTCGCTAACAATCTGAACATTGACGTTCCGTCTTGGATAGCATCAATGAGAGAAAAGCATTCATTAATCATAAATGGTGGTTACGGAAAAATCAAAGGCACTACTTTCCGTATTTCAAACATGGGAGATGAAACAGAAGAGAGCATCTCATCGATGCTTGATGCCATTACCGACACATTGCCCTGAGGGCATACTTTATTAAAAGATAGGATGCCCTATCACTTCATCCCCTTTTCGAATACTAATTCCTGGAGGCTTTTTGCTTGAATCAATATTCCCAATTGAATTATCAGCATCAACAACCTCATTAATCTCTACTTCTGCAACAATAAATTTGTCTCGTCTAATATTGAAACGGGAACCCTCTTCTATGCCCTTAGAAGATCCCGCATTAATAACAACAAAGCCTAGCCCTTCTTTAACGGCAGTGACTTGACCTATCGCTGGCGCTTCTCGTATTTTCTTCTGTAGAGGAGTCAACTCTTCGGCTTCTTTTTTATCCCTTAATGTCTTAGCTATCGTCTCAGACAACTGAGCTCTTTCAGCCTTCACTGCCTCCAAATCTTTTGCCGCACTGCTTGAAGCTGACTTCATCTCTTCTCTAATTTCAGCAATTCTTTTATCATTCTCAACTTGCTGCTGAGCCAATGCCTCTTTCATCTGCTTCTCAACGGCACCTACTCTATCATCTTGCCTAGCAGTATTTTGCTCTTTTATTTCGCCGATTAAACTAGCTGTCTTATCCTTTTCATCGGAGAGTTTCATTACTAAACTCATGATACAAACCACACCAATAACAGTGA
>JASLJT010000280.1:0-9561 GCA_030747955.1 Verrucomicrobiales bacterium
TACTCACGCAGGCCCCCCATCATTCCATGATAGGCAACGTCAGCAGTGTTCGGAACGAAACTAAAAACAGTGTCTCTGAAATTGTAATCAATCGCTTTTAGTATCGGCTTAGACAGGAGCCTCCCGAGTTCCTTCCTTTCACCATAAATCTCAGGATCGTTCCCTCTGGAGAAATAAATTCTTTCGAAGGAGCAGGGAGTGAGCGGTCTCTTCTCAGCGAATCTCTCGACGGTCAGGTCTCCTGTATTTTTAATAGATACGACATGACCAGCCGGAACCTCAGAAACGTCTTCCTTCTCTAGTCCAAATACCGTCATGAGAGGAACCCTTTCGGAGGCAAAACCAATGAAATCGTCATTTTCAAAGTAAAAGGCGGGTCTTATCCCGTTAGGATCACGCATCACGAACGCATCACCATTGCCGACGGCGCCAGCAATGGCATATCCTCCGTCCCATATCTTTGCTGCCTTCTTTAGGAGTCTCGGCATGTGAAGCTTGTCACTGATGAGTCCGGGGATCTCGGTGCCTGGAACCTTACTGGCCTTGGACCTTCGGTAAATGTTCTGGTGCGCCTGATCCAAGAAAAAACCAATCTCTTCGAGTACAGTCTGAGTGTCAGTCCCGAAGACCGGGTGCTGCCCCCTATCGACTAGGGTACGGTTCAGCTCCGGTGCATTCGCCATATTAAAGTTACCGAGAACCATCAAACTTCTCGTTTCCCAGTTACTTCTCCTGAGGAACGGATGACATGATCCCTCTTCAAATTCGCCAGACGTTCCGTACCTGAGATGACCTAATAGGATTTCTCCGCCAAAATCAAAGTACCGGCTCACATTGCTTGGATCTTCAGGGTCAAGTCCTCGCCTCTCGCAAACATCATGGTACCGGTCCATCAGATTCTTGAAAACAACGGTAATTGAATCCTTTGCTGCGGACCTTTCCCTGAACATGTAAGGATCGCCGAGCTCCATGTTGAGCTTAACTCCTCCAATGCCTATCCCGTCGTGCCCGCGATTATGCTGCTTTTCCATGAGCAAGAAAAGCTTCTGAAAGCCATACAGAGCAGTGCCGTACTTGTCATGATAATAGGCAAGTGGCTTCTTGAGGCGGAGAACCGCAATGCCGCACTCATGTTTTAAGAAGTCTCCCATTTACACTAATTTTACTGACAATTTATCTCCACCAATTGACCCCAACCTCACTGCTCCAGGGATCACATTCATCGCAACGTCCTCATCCTTAGAATTGACTATGCTGACCCAGCCAATCCCCATATTAAATGTTGAAAAAGCCTCATCAGTTTCGACATGGTTCAATACTTTACCTACGGCAGGCAATTCCCAAACAGGCACTTCCAATGAGGCACCATTATCGCCTAGTATCCTCTCAAGATTCTCGGGCAATCCTCCACCAGTGATGTGAGCCATCGCTTTGGCTTTGACTCCAGCATCGCGGAGACCCTTCACGACATCATGGTAGAGCCTAGTCGGAGCTAACAGGGAAATAACATCCTCATCTGTGAACTCCTGCGGAAAGCTTGAAAGGATCCTTCTCACAAGACTCCAACCATTAGCATGGATTCCGTCAGAAGGATAACCAATTATTGTGTCACCCTCTCCGATCGTGGTAGGATCCACAACGTCCGGCTTTTCCGCGACTCCGATCCCGAACCCGGACAACTCAATCATGTTTTCACTCACTAGGTCAGGCATTTCCGCAGTCTCTCCTCCAGCAAGAATACAGTCACAGGACTCGCACCACTCAACGATCCCGGCAATGACTCTGGAAATCTTAGTCTTGTCCAGCTTTCCTACACCAACATAGTCCAGAAACATCACAGGATCGGCACCAGTCGTCAGGATATCATTGACGGACATGGCCACAAGATCCTTACCGGCAATTTCCAAGAGATCATGTTCGAGCAAAAGCTCCAACTTTGTTCCGACACCGTCACAACCAGTAAAAATAACAGGCTCATTGTATGAACTCAGATCAAAACCCGCAGCAAAGAGACCAAAGGCTCCATAAAGTTTTCTGTTCTTCTCTGTCCGTGCACGCAATTCGCCAATGTCTCCGACCAGTTCAGCTGCCGCATGAATGTCAACTCCTGCCTCCTTATATGTGATCTGTTCTGCCATTTATTTATCCCGGTTCATGAGCAATTTCGCCCGCTATTGTATTGTAAATTGATTTAAACATCTGGTACCCGGACCCCCTCCCATCATCATCGCCTGACCAGTCCTGGTCATAATGATGGGAATCCCAAAGAAATCTCTCCGGATGAGGCATGAGTCCCAGGACCCTACCTGAACTGTCCGTTAGTCCAGCAATGCGGCTAGTCGAACCGTTCACGTCTTCCTCATAAACTAGTGCCGCGAGGCCCTCATCCATGTACTTCTCCGCGGCCCCCTCAGGAGCAACGAAACGGCCCTCAGCATGCGCTATTGGCAACTCAAAATTCTCAGGTAACCCACGCAAGAAAGGATTATCATCGACTCGCCGCTCGAGCTTGACCCAGCGGCAGATGAAGCGGCCCGAAGTGTTATTTATTAAACTTCCCTCTGGAAGTAGACCTAGCTTAGTAAGGATTTGAAATCCGTTGCAGATTCCGAGTAAGTACCCACCACCATCACGGAACCTCATAAGAGCATCTCCGACCCGCCGTTCAAGTTCGAGCTGCGCTAACCTACCAGCCATCACATAATCTCCGTAACTGAAACCTCCACTAAGAACAATCAATTGCGCAGATTCTAAACTTTTTTCATCGACGCAGGCAATGGGTAATATTTCAGTCGAAAAACCCGCCTCCTCTAAGGCTCGAGAGGTTTCAGCGTCACAATTCGTTCCAGGGAACTTTAATAATAGGGCGTGAGGACGTTTTTCCATGTCTCTTTGAGAGATTCTATTTCATTGTCTAAAATATTCGCACCTCCGCTCTTGAAGCGAAGGCTCTTATGGCTCGATTCTGTCCTACCGATGACAGCAAAAGCAGATTCAGAGAATATCTCCTGGATCCGATCAATAGATTCGGGCTCACATTCGATGAGAATTCTCGACGATGACTCTGCGAATAACCTCTGAGCGTCATTCACGTTCCCGCTGACTGGCAACGAGTCGAGATCTATTTCCATCCCGGCCACCATCGAAAAAGCCATCTCTGCCGCTGACACTGCCAATCCACCCTCAGAAACATCATGAGCGGCAAGAATGAGACCCTCACTCACGGCCAGATGATATGCTCGGTAAGAATTCAGCGCCGCTTCAAAGTCAGTGTCAGGCACCTTGTCTCCTGTCAGATCTTTGATCCTCGCATATACGCTCCCGCCCATTGCAGAGTCAGTCGTTCCAATGACTGCTATGAGTGAATCAGTCCTACGGACAGAGGATCCGGTAACGTTCGCCTCATCCTCAATGACACCCATTCCACTAATGAGACAAGTCGTAGGGATAGAAACTGCACCGTCATCAGTTTCAAAGTAATTATAAAAGGAGTCCTTGCCTGAAACAAAAGGCGCTCCGTACGCCTCGGCCGCTTCGGCCATCCCTTTGCAAGTTTCAACGAGCATCCCCAGCTCTTCCGGATTGTCCGGATTACCTACACAGAAATTATCAAGGAGAGCTATCTTATCTGGGTTAGAACCGGAAACGACCAGAGAACGGACACATTCATCGACGGTCCCCTTACCCATGGCCAGTGGGTCCGTCTTGCCCCATTCCGGCAACAGAGCGAGGCCCATTGCCATGAGTTTCTTGCTATCGTCTATCCTCACCACTGAAGCGTCCTGAGGAGCATCCCCCTCAGCTCCAGCGAGAGGCTTAAGCAAAGTATTTCCCTGAACTTCATGGTCATATTCACGTATGATTGGCTCTCGTGAACCTACCGCAAAGTCGCCAAGAACTGACAAAAGATCATCGCTAAGACTATCACTGCTCCAATCATGCTCAATGGCTGATGGGACTTGGTACCCGGAACTTAAGTGTCGGACCGGCGCATCATGTAGTCGGGAATTATCAAGCTCACAAACGAGGTCCCCATTGTGCCAAACCTTCAATATCCCTGACTCATCTGAATCTCCAATCTCAGTCAGCTCAGTCTCATAAATCTGAGCAAGCTCAATGAGCTGCGGCATTGATTCTTCTTTGACGGCAAGGACCATCCTTTCCTGACTCTCGGACAAAAAGATTTCCCAGCTCGTCATTCCTGGCTCCTTGAGGGGCGCCCTCTCGAGGTAAAGGTTCCCTCCCACCTCACTAAGCATTTCACCTGCAGCACTCGAAAAGCCTCCTGCTCCACAATCTGTCACGAACACTATTAGTCCCTTCTTCCTCGCCTCAATGACAAAGTCAGCGGCCTTCTTCTCTTCGATCGGATTACCAATTTGCACGGCCTGCTGATCCTCTTCGTGACTCTCAGTGTCCAGAGCCATTGACGAAAAGGTCGCGCCCTTGAGACCATCTCTTCCGGTCCTACCCCCGACCGCAATGACCTTGAGCCCTGAAGACATTTCTTTATCAATGTCAGTGATCGGTATGAGTCCCGCGGTCCCACAAAAGACTAACGGATTGTATATGTAAGAGGGATCAAATTGTATTGCCCCGCTAATGGTTGGTATGCCCATGCGGTTCCCGTAATCACGGACGCCTCTCACTACTCCCCTCATTATCCCAAGAGGATGAATGACATCGTCCGCTTTGATTGTTTGAGGATCCGTATCAGGCGGCCCAAAACAAAAAATATCACAACTCGCAATGGGCTTGGCCCCTTTTCCCGCGCCCAAAATATCTCGTATCACACCACCCAGACCGGTATTGGCTCCAGCATAAGGCTCGATGGCCGAGGGATGGTTATGCGTTTCCAATTTTAGACAAATCGCTTGCTCATCATCGAGTCGAATAAAACCAGCATTATCAACGAAACAGCCAAGAACAAATCCCGGTTTCCTTTCCATTATCCGCTCAGTGACTTCCTTGATATAAGTCTTAAATAGCCCATCAATAACTTCTTTCCCTTCAGAGCCCGAATGCTCGATCCGAGCCCCGAAGATCCGATGCTTACAATGCTCGCTCCAGGTCTGGGCAATGCACTCCAGTTCAACATCGGTAGGCTCGCGGCGCATTTCTGCTTCGTAATAGACCTGAATCTCTATCATGTCCTCTACGGACAATGACAACTTCATTGAATCACTCAAATTACCTAAGCCTTCAGGGTCAAGGTCCCTTATCGGAATCTCCCTATAATTACTAGAGGGCTGATCAGGCAACTTTTTGTCCATTAGAATCAGTCACGCTCCAGACGTGAATTGCTGGGTTACAAACATCACGCACAAAACGCTCGGAAGTTATTGAAGGGTCAGAGAAAATATAAATGCGCTGGACCAACTTAAGGGAAACGATATTGAATCCTTCCGAACCCTTGTGACTTGAAAGAATGGCCTCCTTTTCGAGGTCCAGGGCCCCAGGCTTCATTCCGTAATCGATGTAGAAAGAAAAATCTTTAATGGTCGGCTCATCCGTGAAGAAAACCTCGTCCGCATAATCATCGACTAGGCTCTTCTCCACAAAACCCTTAGCCGATTCTACCTGCCCCTCATACTCAAGAATGTAAACTCTGGTCCGACGGTACTTGACCGGAACATTCAAAGGAGCATATACGAGCTTATTCGCATCCCCCTCTGATTCAAATTTACCAATTACTTCAGCGCTGATTTTTTCCATTAATTTAATTTAGGCCAATCCGTTAAGTTCTTTCAGAGCATCTCTATGACCCTTTTCCGTATAAAAGCCGACTTCTCTTTTACCGCAATCCTCTAGTGCAGCAGCGACCTCGTCACTTTCACGACGGCCCAGTATGCAATCCTTTATCAGATTCATCTTGTCGACCTGAATGGCTAAGAAAGTCTCATCCACGACCGGATCCTTGGGAGCATCTCCCGATTCTTGCTTCGCTCTTAAAATCTCAACGAATGGTACCCCCTCTGCTCTGCCCTGCTCCTTCGCCTCATTAATAGAGCTGAGCCAATCTGAATGGGAAATCTTATAATAATCACGCATGGCCTGCTTATTATAATGAATCACGATCCTGTCACCATCGTCCTCTAGAATTGAAGTTGCCCTGAAAGAGTCCGTATCAATGGTATCCACAAACACAAGATCGTCCCCGTCCCTAGCAAATTCCCATTTCAAGTCCCAGAGCTGAAGCCCCATCTTCTCAACCATTACTCTCACGGCCCAGCCTCCAAGGATCGCTAACTTGCCGAGCTCAGCGAAGGTGTCCCCGTCAAGACCTGACATATTATGTGCCTCTTGCTTCGTCACTGCTCTGTCTTCGGGTTCATATTTGCTGGTAAAGTCCACGATCGGTGTCGTCAGATATTCCCAGGCCGTTAGCGGGCCATTGGCCCCAAGCTCCAACTCAAATTTTCTTTTATCAGAATCCGAAAGCTTTAAGTACTTCCTGAAGACAGAGCTGCCACTCGTGATACCGAACCTGACGATGCATTCGAGAGGAACAACGTTACGGTCCAAATCATTGAATTTACTGTAATCGTAAAAAGAATGCTTCAGAAACTTGTCTTGGTCCGGTTTCTCTATCTTGAATCTTCGAACAATATTCAACGCACTCTCGTTCTCGGGGAGACCCTCATGTGAAACTTCACCAGTCTTAGCGTCAACCATGCCGCAATGATGCGTGACCCCACCGACCGAAGTTAACTTATCTATGGTCCCCTCCAATAAAATCTCCTTCATCTTCGGATCCAGTCCATCCGCTGAGTTGACTGCCTCACGCACCTCTTGCCAGGTCTCTGACTTTGATAAGTTCGTATAAAGAACGTGTCTAAAGACGGCCCTCGCTACGTCACTACCATCGATCGCGAAAATTGTTCCTACATCAAAAACTGATCCCCCAGCAGTTGTTTCCGTGACCATATAATCTGGCTCATCAGGAATAGCATATAATTTCTGAACAGAGCCCTCATAGAATGGCTCTTTCATGTTTTCTAAGGAGACTTGACGAATTGCTTCTTGGTAATTGCCCATCTGAAGTTTAATTTGTATTTTATATTTTGTATGAGCCGAGATTTAGCGACCAGAAAAGATATGTCACGCAAAATATTCAAGATATCTTAAATTAATAAAAAATGTGGCAAAACAGTACTAATTACCGTGAATTTTTATAAAATTGCTCGACCCTTGTTATTCAAGCTCAATGCCGAAACAGCTCATCACCTGACGCTGAGCGGCCTCCGCATCGCACAAAAGCTAGGAATTACCTCTTTTCTAAGTCCCAATGAGCGACGAGAACCGGTCAAAGTGATGGGTTTGAACTTCCCTAATCGGGTCGGACTCGCTGCCGGACTCGATAAAGCAGGTAACTGCATTGCAGGTTTCGGCTCGATGGGCTTTGGCTTTGTCGAAGTGGGAACAATTACTCCACGTGCCCAAGACGGAAACCCTAGGCCGAGACTCTTCCGCGTTCGCGAGCACGAGGCAATCATCAATCGAATGGGTTTTAATAATCCCGGAATAGAAAGTGCACTTGATAATATTCAAAGATCACGAAAAGGATTCGATGGGATACTTGGAATTAATATAGGAAAGAACAAAAGTACTCCGAACGAAAATGCATTGGATGATTATCTTCACTGTTTCAGAAAGGCCTACGACCATGCAGACTACATTGCAGTGAACGTTTCATCGCCTAACACTTCTGGCTTACGTGAACTGCAAACGCCGAAGTTCGCTCGTGAGCTCCTGTCCCCACTAATGGATGAAAAAGAAAAACTAAAAGAAGGCACAGGGAAGAACGTTCCGGTCGCCATAAAAATTGATCCAGACATGGGAGACGATCAAATCAAAGGTCTCAGCGAATTGTTCAGCGAACTACAAATCGACGCAGTCATTGCAACGAACACTAGCGTCTCTCGAAAGAGCATCAGCGACCACTCACTCTCGAATGAGGATGGAGGACTTAGCGGCGCACCGATCAACACAAGGAGCAATGAAGTGATAGCCAAGTTCCATACAGAACTTAATGACAAAATTCCAATCATTGGAGTCGGCGGAATCAATTCCAAAGAGGACGCGAAGGAAAAGCTCTCAGCCGGAGCTTCACTGATTCAAGTCTACACTGGACTCATTTACCAGGGCCCTGCCCTGATAAAGGAGTTGGCAAAAATGGAAAGTTAAAAAGCCTATTAATACAGGCTATCAGTCAATCAGACTGACCTTCTTATCGTCAGGAAAGTTTCCTGGGACAGGTATCGTGACCTTGCCCGTCACTGCCCATTCGCATGAACGTGCCACGAGCGTCAGGAACCCGACACATTTCATGGCGGGCATATTCTTAGCGTTGCCTCCGACATGTCCCAGCACATTAGTTACTGCTACTCCCTTACCTACAGGAATGGTCCAGAGCATCGGTTCATGGACACCAGTCCCGCCCTTCTTACTATCCGAAAAGGCCGTCGCTAAAATCTCCATGTCCTTGGCTGGCCCTCTTTGACCATGATAGAGCTCATCTTTCCCATGAAGCCATTCCTTAGGAATGCCCTTAGTGATTGGATGTTTAGAGTCACGCATCTGCACGACATACTCGTGCTGCGGCCCATGACCAGCTCCTCGTCCTTTTCCAATTTCGACTTTCAAAAGTTTACCAACCTCATCGAGGTACAAACGCGCTCCGTCCTTATTGCCTCTCCAGAGAAGGCCCGTGGCCTCCTCGAAACCGATCCATCCTTTGTGCGCATTATTGGCAGCATGAACATTGACCAACGCTCCCCCATCATTAAGGAATTTCTCAAAAGATTTACGGACCGACTCGGGCTCCCACTTGGCTCCATTATAATTACTAAGAACCACATCACATTTACTGAAATCTGGACTAAAAGAATTCCAGTCCTCTGCCTTGGCTCCGTTCGGAGGAGTCGTTGCGACACTGACCTCAAACTTACCAGTCTCCTCGAGTTGCTTCTGTAAAAATGGTGTCGTGTCCTTCCAGTTATGGTTATTTCTTCCATCAATGATCAGGACCCGGATCTTGTCACCGGCCCCTGACTTAGAAATTCCAAGCCCTGCGGCACCAAGAAGAGCGATAATAGCAATAAATAGAGGTAATATTCGTTTAGTCATTGAATTAATATTTTAGACATCCTTAGGCACAGTGAAAAGCCAAAAGATTAACCGATATTATTTTGGCAAAACTCAATCCAGTACCCGTCAGGATCTTCACAGTAGATCTGAAAGGCCCCGTCAGGTCGGACTTGTCTAGGAGTATGTGGAACTCCCTTCTCAGCAAGATACGCCTCAGCCTCATCCATGGATTTTACACCTAAAGCGTAGTGATTCCCACGAGTAGAGGAATTCACGTCGTCCTCTCTTCCCGCAATCAAATGGAGCTCCTGCGACTCACCTAGTCGGTACCATTCCCCTGGAAAATCAAAATCGGGCCTCTTTATTTTTTCGAGCCCAAGCAAGTCTCCATAAAATTGTCTACTCTCATCCAAATTAGATACGTGGAGAGCCACATGATTAAGGTCTTCTGTTTTCATTTTTTATTATAAT
>JASLJT010000281.1:0-6457 GCA_030747955.1 Verrucomicrobiales bacterium
GCTACAGCTCGACGGACGAAGCAATGTCAACCATTGATGCTGACCCCATCAATAAGAATAATGTTATTCTTATTTACTCGAGAAGATCGGATCCCTCATTAAATTGCTGCTCAAGTGGTTGGAACCGAGAACATCTCTGGCCAAATTCATATGGAATCGAAAGTAGAGGACCCGCTTATTCAGACATCCACGCATTAAGGCCATGTGATTCCAATGTGAACTCATCAAGAGGAAATAAACACTTCGATGAAAGCGATCCAGATTCTCGATACTATAAGTTTCCTTCTCACCCTGAGGCTACGCTCTGCTCATCAGATAATAATTCTTGGTCACCGCCTGAATCCCTCAAAGGTGACATCGCAAGGGCCATGTTCTACATGGCCATTCGTTACGAAGGAAAGAGCGGGGAACCTGATCTAGAACTGACTGATAATCTTACGGAAATAACTTCAATCAATTCAAAAATGGGATCCCTCAAAACCCTACTCATATGGCACATACTGGATCCTGTGAGTGAGGAAGAAAAAATTCGAAACGACAGAGTATATGAAATTCAAAACAATAGAAATCCATTCATCGATCGCCCGCAATGGGTAAGCTCAATTTGGGAAAACCCTCTCCAAATTTCAATTAGTAAAACGGCCAACTCCATAAAAGTTTCATGGCCAACTACAATCCCAAGAACAGTACTGGAAACCTCCAAAGACTTAATCAAATGGGAAGTAATAAAATCACCAATAATCATTCAAGGCAATCAGAGCAGCACTTTTGCCAATCGGTTCAAAAATCAATCCTTCAGATTAAAGATCAAATAAAAGGGCAATTACAATACATCATTTATATCGATGTATTGTACATAATATTCGATTTACCAAACCTTCAGAGCTCATGTATTATCGATTTGTTAGATTTTCCTGTAAATACTAATAATATCATAATGCTCTAAAAATAATCTGAAAGGTAGGCAATGGAATTAATACTTCTTCTAATAGGTTTAATGGTCATAGCGATGCCTCTTATAGCAATTTCCGCTCTGGTTAATGCCAATAAAGCACTCAAAGAAAATGCCGAACTCAGGAGCAAGCTAAATAAGCTCCTATATGACAAGTCATCTCAGGAACAAAAGAATAAAGAACTCAAAGAAAAAACCAAATCAACCGCAAACAAAGATCCTGACAAAACAGTATCAATACCAGTTACACCAGTTCCTTCCCCCCAACCAACAACAAGTGATGTAAAAGAACTGAAATATTGGATAAGTAAAAATGATCAGGAATGTGGGCCTTATACTTTGGACCAACTTAGGCAAAATTTGGAGGAAGGAACAATTTTACTAACTGATTATATTTACAAAGATAAGAAGTGGATTTCTTTAAGTCAATTCATAGAAGATCGAAAGGTTGATGAAAAGGCCATCGATCTTAAAATTTGGATAGATGGCAATACTCACAATACGAACGAACCAATTGAAGTTCGTTTATTTGCTAAAGACAAGGATGGCGTTGGGGATTGGTGCAAGGCAAAACTCACATTGCTCAAATTATCTGACAACACCCTCCTTCCTGTAGAGGTAATTTCCAGCTGGCCCATTGAGTTGAACCCTTTGGTAGAATCTACCCAACGACTGGATTTTAATGCTCCTGAACCAGGTTCCTACAGGCTCAAATTAACTCTCAATGACTCTGACCTCTCAACCATACATGATTTTAGCGTCGTGGAATCCGCTGTCAAAAGCGCACAAGAATCGGCACCAATTAGCTCAGATTCAAAAACTTTAAAAAATGCCACAGAAACTCCAATGAGCAGATCCTTAGTTCACACTGCTAAGGAGAAAGTGAAAGGGCCTGACAAAAGAATCGCCGAAAGCGCTACCCATTCTTCACCTGCAAAAGTTGAACCCGCTAAAGAAAAAAATTCCGATTCCATTGAAATGAAACTCGGAACGTACTGGTTCGTTAGGATCGGCGTAGTCCTACTTCTTACTGGCATTGCTACCCTAGCATGGTTCAAGAAAAGTTTCTTTTTGGACCTATCTCCTGGCACGAAAGTTGGTCTCTTTTACGCTCTGAGCACAACAATGAGTGGTCTGGGTTTTTGGATCCAAAAGAAAAAAGAAGAAGTTAAAAACTTCGGCCAGGTTCTGATCGCTGGCGGATTTGCAGGGACTTATTTTACCACTTACGCGGCCCACATCTTTGAACCGGTTAAGATCATTCAAGACCCCACACTTGCCCTAGCCCTACTCTTTTCACTAGGCGCATTAATAGTTTGGTTTGCCGAAAAATTAAAATCTGAAACCATTGCCCTATTCGCCATTGGGGCCTCCTATTACGCTACCTACGTTCCTATCATCCATTCAGGTGAAATTTCACCATGGGTAATCCTTGCATCAAATCTAATCCTCGCAATATCTTCGGTCATTTTCATGCTGCGTAACCAGTGGTTCAGGATGCCCGCGCTGAGCATGTTCGCATCCTATTGTGGGTTTTTCATCTGGAGAGCAATGGCTGAAGATCCCGGACTCTTCATAGTGGCATTATTCGCCTGCTCCTTGTGGATCGTATACACCGCAGCTGCACTCCTCTCCCGTGACAATGGATTCAAGGACAATGAACGGGCAACTTTCATTACCCTCAATAACGGTGCCCTTTTCGGACTCATGAGTTGGGACCTACTAAAAAATGCAGAGTCCCAGTACTGGATCCTTCCACTCTCCATAGGAGTGCTTCTGATTGGCTGTGCTTTTTTTGTATCAAAAGCATTAAAAGAACATTCTCTAACGAAGAACTGTTATCTGATTCAGGGACTGACCCTAATCACATTGGGACTAATGCTCACAAAACAATCCGAATCGATAAAGGGACCCATCCTTGCTGCAGAAAGCGTGATCCTACTCTTCGGCGCAATACGCCTCAAGAGCTTGATTGTGCGATACGCCTCAGTCGCCGCTGCGACAGCTGCTGTTATATTTGGGTATATTTCTATAGCAAATGACTCCGGGGATTCACTATACAGCTGCCTGAGCATTGGAGGTTTCCTGCTCTTTAATGCATACCTGACTAGTAAAAAAGTCGAACAGGATAAGGAAAGTCTTTTAAGACCCATTGTCAGTTACTTCACGGTCTCAGCATTGGCCGTCTCAATCACTGCGTTCCTGATTCAAGCAGACTATTCTTTAATGACTGGATCAATCCTGATCGCCACCTCTGTCATATTTTGCGCCTCTATTTATCATCTACGAGTACGAGAATTTGTTCTTCTCGGTCAAATACCCGCCATCTTTGGAGCACTTCATACTTTTGAAATTCTTTCAAACACCGAAGGGTTCGGCTTAGAACCTTTGACCTTATTGCTATTAACTCTAGGCCTTGCCCACTGGTGGAGATTACAAAAAGATAAGTTCATTACGGAAGCCGATCCAAATGAAAAACAGGCTAATGGAATTTCACTTTTTTATGAAATAATCTACTCATCAATAATCATATCACAGCTCTTAATTTGGCTCGTAGCTAATCACCAATTCAGTGCAGACTGGCTCTGGATAGGCTCTGTTGCAGCAGCAGCAATCACCGCGTACTCCGCAATGACTAGAGCTAAATTCATCGGAATATTCTCGCAAATATTTCTACTGATCGCTTGTGGAATTCAGATTGGCATATGCATCAATGGCACTGAAGCCGAATGGAGCATGGCATTGATCCCAATAGGAACAATGTTAGGAACTAACCTAATAATTCCAAATATTGCAAAAAGACTCGGAAGTGTTGCAGAATCCATCAAACGTACCTTTGACTTGATTCAATGCGGATACCGATCAGCCGCTTCGGGACTTCTAATACTATGGATTTACCGTTTCGTTCCAGAAGACATCCAATTATGGCTTAGCGTGTTTTTAAGTTTTGCTTGTATCAGAGCCAGCAAATGGAGACCAGCGACTGAATGGGGCTGGGTGGCATTGGCCTTTTCCTTGTCGGGCATTATGTATATCCAAAACGTCCCATCCGAATATCAAGTTCCTGTGAGCATGATCATTGCAGCAGCATTCTTCTTCTCATCCCGTTCATTTTCCGGAAAAGAATCACTCATCGCATCCATCGCCTACCTATCTGTAGGATACATTTTTCTGGCAATAGAACTAATGGAAGAGAAGTCAATGTTGCCAAGCATGGCTGGAGTTCTTTTCTTGCTAACAGTTCAGCAAATCACAAGACGCACTGGAGGTAAAATAGCAATTCCTAACGAGGCTCATGTTTCATTAATCATTTCAGGGGCCATTGCCCTTTTCTGGTGGTCAACAGTTAAGGCAGGCGAAGGCACAGAGGGACTTCGCTCAATCATTTGGGCAGGTCTAGCCGTAATATATTTTATCCTAGGACTTGGCCTAAAGGAAAGATGGTATCGACTCATGGGTCTCGGAACCCTAGGAATTGCACTTCTTTCTCTTGTTCCAATCATTTTGGGACTTAGCACAGAGATGAAAATTGCCAGCCTCTTCGTCTTAGGAGCAGTATTTGTTGGGCTGGGTTATGTATACACCCGTTATAAGGAAAAGATCAACAAGCTCCTTTAGGCATCAAAAAAGACGAGTTAATGTAAGAAGCTTACGCATGACTCTCGGTCCACCATCAACAGCTTTAGCCTTTGCTTCTTTAATAGCCATTTCCTCGCTCATCATTGATGCTCAATGTCAGAACAATGAAGAGTCACTAGCAAAAGAAAAAATAAAGTCTCTGGGAATCACTATCTTCACGGACAAAAAAACGGGCTCGGTCACTGAAGTTCTCGGAAATGGAAACAATAAAGTGTCCGATTCGGACCTTATACTCATATCCAATTTTAAAGAAATTACTGACCTGTCTTTAGAAAGGACGCAGATCACTGATGCCGGCATGCCTCATCTTTCAGCTTTAAATAAACTGGAATGGCTTAATCTCTACAAAACTAAAATAGGGAATGCCGGCCTCGAGCAACTCTCAAAAATCAACTCCCTAAAATTTCTACCAATCGGATCAACTCTCATAAATGATCAAGGCCTACTCCATCTAAAAAAAATGCCCCAACTAGAATACTTGGGGCTGAGAGGAAACCCCATAACCGATCATGGCTTAATGCAGATAAAAATTCTAATCAATCTTAAGGGGCTAAATCTCGGCGAAACCAAAATCACAGACAAGGGCATCAAAGAAATATCTAAACTTCGAAATCTTGAAGAGTTATGGCTTCAAGAAACAAGCGTTAGCGATGCCTCGATCACTGAATTAGGAAAACTCAATAAGCTTCGTTCCCTCGATCTACGGAACACCCAATTCACTGATGATGGAATAGATGAAATGAAAAAAGCTCTTCCAAATTGCACACTAAGATTTGAGTAACCCAACTCAAGCCCTATCCAGGGGGCCAGTTAAGGGATCTCCCACCGATTAAATGCACATGCAAATGAGGAACTGTTTCGCCTCCGTCATTACCGTTATTAATGACTATACGAAAGCCCTTTTCCTTATCTGCAAGTCCCAAATCGTGGGCAATGGATCGAGCAGTAAGCAACAAGTGACCCAAAGTATTCTGATCCTCGTCACTAGCCTCACCTAGCCTGGGAATTGGTTTCTTTGGAATAACTAAAATATGGAATGGTGCCTGTGGAGCGATGTCTTTAAATGCCAGGCAAATATCATCCTCGTGAATGATGTCGGCAGAAATCTCCCTATCAATAATTCTTTCAAACAGAGTCTTCTCGGACATGACCAATATTCATTAGGTCCTCAAGCTAAGGGCAGATTTTATTTTAATATAAGACTTATTTCACCTTCACGAGTCTTGGACAACTCAAATATAATGAAGTCATTAATCTCTTCCGTTAACTTTTCACAAGCCCTATTCCATCGCCCCGCACAACACAAATCCTTAACGGCTTTACGCAAGCCATAACACATGATCTGAGAAGTGCCACTCCTCTCACATTCAGCTAATCGCTGACGCAACAACCGGAAGAATTCCAACTCAAAACCACTACCTGCATCTCGAGCAACGTCCAGCAATGAAATACGAACGGGCGGAGGCAAAATCTCCAACCTGCTAGCAATGTCATCACATCCCATATGAGAAAGCGCCATCTCTATTTTCTTATAGAGTTCTTCAATCGTGATTATGTTCTTTGGAAAACGATGCCTAAGATATTCAATGACGGCTCTCGTAATATCACCCGCAAAGAACCAATCAGGATGCCCCGCCTTATCCGCCGCCTTACTAATTTCATCTGATAGCCAGCGAGCTTCATAGCTAACAACTTCGTGATCTCCGAATTTTAAAAGAGGCAAAAGATTGGGCTGACAAACCATGTTATTAATACTGGGGTTGGATATTAAATAGGGATTAATTTAATTGAATAATAAAAAGAATATGATGCTCCAATTCAGCGATACAAGGCAAGCTATTGTCTGAAAAAATCAGAGTCCTTTGA
>JASLJT010000282.1:0-6904 GCA_030747955.1 Verrucomicrobiales bacterium
AAGGAAAAAGCAAAGAGCTTTCTTTCTGTTGGAGAGTCAGCACGCAACGAATCGGTTGATATGGTCGAGCATGCTGCATGGACAGTCATTGCTCAGATCATACTCAATATGGATGAGACACTGACCAGAGGCTGAATGGGAATTGAATATATTAATTAAATAATCACTTATGATGAATTATCACGGTCGACGTAATTTCCTTTTGAGTACTGGTCACGGTATGGGCGCTGCTGCTTTAAGTAGTCTATGGAACCCTGAAATAATTGGTACCGCTGGTGCAGCTTCAGGTCTGCCCGGATTTCCAAACTTTGCTCCAAAAGCAAAAAGAGCCATCTATCTTTTCTTTCCTGGCGGGCCTTCTCACATTGATACTTTTGATTATAAGCCCGCCCTCCGTGAGATTCATGGTAAAGAATTACCGGACTCTGTGCGTCAGGGGCAGCGGATCACTGGTATGACCAGTGGACAAAAGTCCTTCCCTTGCGTTGCTCCTATGTTTGAGTTTGAGAGGTTCGGAAAGCATGGGACTTGGGTCAACAAGGACCTCCTTCCTCATACTGCCAGTATCGTTGATGATATTACCATCATAAGATCGGTTAATACTGAAGCTATTAACCATGATCCCGCGATTACATTCATTAATACGGGGGTCCAGGCACCTGGTAAACCAAGTATGGGGGCATGGTTGAGTTATGGATTGGGCAGCGAAAATGAGAATATGCCTTCTTACGTTGTGATGATTTCCAGGGGCAGGGGTCAGCTCCAAGCTTTGTATGATCGCCTTTGGGGAAGCGGGTTCCTCCCATCTAAACATCAAGGCGTGAAGCTCAGATCTTCTGGTGAGCCAGTACTTTACTTGAATAATCCACCTGGAATCGATCGTGAAATGCGCCGTGAGATGTTAACCGGATTGCAGGAATTGAATTCTAAAACTCACAAGAAATTTAATGATCCGGAGACTCAGGCAAGAATTGCTCAGTATGAAATGGCTTTTCGTATGCAGGCAGAAGTGCCTGACCTCATGGACATATCAAAAGAGCCTAAGCACGTTAAGGATCTTTATGGTCCTAACGTAGAAAAGCCGGGGAGCTTTGCTAGGAATTGCTTATTGGCTCGTCGAATGGCTGAAAAGGGAGTGCGGTTCTTGCAACTCTTTCACCGCGGTTGGGACCAACACGGTAGTCTCCCTTCAAAATTGCGTCAGCAATGTGAAGACATTGATCAGCCCAGTGCTGGACTAATTAAAGATCTGAAGGAACGTGGAATGTTTGATGATACGTTAGTGGTATGTGGGGGTGAATTCGGACGTACCATTTATTCTCAGGGAAAATTAACTAAAGATAATCACGGGCGAGACCATCATGGCCGCTGCTTTACTACCTGGATGGCAGGTGCCGGCATCAAGCAGGGATTTGATTATGGCCAGACAGATGACCATTGCTACAACATAGTCAAGGATCCGGTTCACATCAGGGACCTTAATGCAACGATCTTGGACCGGCTTGGAATCGATCATGAAAAACTGACTTTCCGTTATCAGGGGTTGGATCAGCGATTGACTGGAGTAGAGGAGGCGAGAGTGGTTAAGGAAATTATAGGCTAGTTATACAGGATCTTCAGGAGTAACTAACAATGATTTCATGCCGGCGTTTTTGGCAGCCTCGATGCCAAGTAGACTGTCCTCAAAGACGAGGCACTTGTGCGGTTTAACATTCATTCTTTCTGCAGCTAGAAGAAATAAGTCAGGTGCAGGTTTGCTGTTTTCCACGTCATCCTGGGTAACGATAACATCAAAGAGTTCGACTATTTCTATCGCTTCCATTGTTCTCATTACGGTTTCACGTATGCCCCCTGACGCGACTGATATTGGTTTTCCTTGATGGTGGCATTGTCGTGCGAAATTAACGACCGGCTCATACGGTATGACTTTGTCTAGATTTGCGAAGTAGTAAGACTCTTGATCTGAGACGACCTGATCCGGATTCATGTCACAGCCGAACCTGTCATTAAGTATTCTGACCGTGTCATGCATGCCAATTCCCGCGTAGGATTGGGCGATTTTGCGTGTAAATTCAAAGTTACCGCCATTTTTTTTGAATGCATCGAGCCAACCGTCGAAGTGAACATGCATTGATAATGAAAGGGTACCATCATGATCAAATATAAATCCTTCGAATTCGCCTTCCGGAATCTGCACGTTGTCTATAAAATTGGGGTTGGTTCTATTGTAGATAATATATAAAGATACACTTGCACGGCGTTCTGTAAATTATCTGTGATCAATCATGAATGTATTAATTGTTTACCCAGAAGCGGGAAATACCGTTACTGGAAACTTATGCTCAGCGCGTCAGTATAAAGATATACTGACTGATTTGGGGCATGATGTGGTCTTAAGTGAAAAATTTGAGGGTCAGAGAGCGGAACTGCTCATTGCGATTAACGCACAAAAGAAAAATAGGGACATTGTACAGTTTGCCGAATCGTATCCTGATTCTAAAATTGTAGTGATCCTTTCCGGTACGGATATATATCCTGAACCTTCTGAAATTTCATTCCATTCAATGCAGTTGGCTCATTCGATAATAGTCTTACAGAATAAGGGAGCCAAACAGGTTCCTGATAAGATGAAGGAAAAGGTTCATGTTATCATTCAGAGTGTTGTGAATGACGGACCCTGTTCAGGCATTGAATCGGATCGGAAAGGCTTTGATGTGGCATTAGTTTCTAATTTGCGTCAGGTTAAGGATCCTTTTTTGGCCGCAGAGGCAGCAAAGATGGTGCCGCAAGAATCTAATTTAAGAATTCTTCATGCTGGGTTTGTATTGGATTCAGGATTTGATGAAGTTGCAAGGAGGGAAAGTGTTGAGAATGGACGGTATCAGTGGTTAGGCGGGCTGGATCCCTTTGAAACAAGGAAACTTATTAGTTCTTGTAATTTATTAATTATTACGTCCAAGCACGAGGGAGCTGGAAGAGTTGTTGGGGAGGCTATAGTCAGTGGTGTTCCGATTATTTCGACGTGTGTAGATGGAGTTACCGGAGTCCTAGGAGATGATTATGAAGGACTATTCCCGGTAGGAGACGCATCTGCCCTTGCGACATTACTTCAGCGCGCAGAGATGGAGGAAGGTTTCCTGGATGATTTGACAAAAAACTGCATCAGCAAGGCATTTAATTTTGACCCTTCTAGAGAAAAAGATTCCTGGAATGAATTGCTGGAAAAATTATTATAGGAAGATGTCAGGTTTGTTTTCTAAGTAATTTCTGAGCGCGTTTTTCAATAGATATTGCTTTGCGCTTTTTGCCAAGGTTACGCATCAGTAATGCGTAGTTAGAGCATGCGATGGCAAAAGTTTCGCGATCATTTGAAAGGCTGTTTTCGAGGATGCTGATGGCTTTTTTGTATCTTTGTAGTGCATCTTCATTGTTTCCTAGCTGATGTAATGTTGTGGCAAGGTTAGCATAAGATTGACCGAGGTCAGTCGAGTTAATGTGAGTGCAATTTTCACGAATCTCTAGGGCCTGTTCATGCATTTCGCGAGCCTGAGCAAAGAAACCTGAGCTATAGTATAATGTGCCGAGATTATTGTAGACGACTGCTAGTTCAGCGTTTTTTTGGCCAAGTATACGTTCAAAGATTTCTAGGGATTTCATGTAATTCTCCTCTGCACTATCAAAATTTCCATTTTCTTTATATAGCATTCCTAGATTGTTACGAAGATTGGCAACGTCTAGTTCTGAAGGAGGATCGAGTTTGGTGAATAATTCAATTGCCTCAAGATATAAAGTTATGGCCGGTTCCGGAGATCGATTGAAATCATAAACCGACGCTAAGCTGCTTTTGATTCTGGCTAATTGTTCATTATCTAATTTGGCTAATTTTGTTTGTTCAAGCGCTTCAATGTAGATCGACTCTGCATCAGCATAATTGTCTGATTCGCGGAGCAGGTCTCCGAATAATTCTAAAGAAGTAATGAGATCTAATGTTTGATCAGGATTGGTTTCTATTAGTCTTCTGGCAGTATCGACCGCGGTTTGTGCTGTTCTGATAGCCTCATTTAACTTGCCTCCGCTTTTAAGTGAGTGGACACGTTCGATGAGGACTTTTAGAACTGTAGTTTTGTTTTTGTTACTCATGGATTTGAGCGCGTGCGTTATGATAAATTTCTTTTACTGCATATATGTAAAGTATTTCTAATATGTGTATTTTAGACGTACAAAATACCTTTGAAGTTACATATTTTTTTATCTGTTACTGCCATTATTTTGTTTATTGATAAATTTGATTAAATCAGGGCGCATTTTTGGTAAATTGTACATTTCTGACAAAGTGTCGAATGGGAGTTTTTCGGGATCTAAAATGCCTAAATTTGAAGTTATTTCTTTTTCAAAGTGAAGAACTGCTCCTTGGGTTGGATTGGATTCATCTAAAAAGTTTAGAGCCCTTACAAGTAGTTCATATATGGAACGGATTGGAGCTTCTGGTTCAGATACTTTATTTATTAGTTCGACGAAATAACTCGCGGCCAGAGTTTTTTGGTAACTTTCCCGGATCTTAGCTCGTGTGTTGATAATAGCGATGTCGCGGAGCGGATGTAGGTCTGATTTTTTACTTCTGCTTATTTCAAACTCTGCCTCAAAGAAAAGGTCAATCTTCCCAAAGAAGGGACTCTTTGGCCTACGCGCTCCCTTAGCGACGGTTTTTAATATTCCATGTTCTATGGTGCACCATGTCACAATCATGCTCGTTTCCGTTAAAGGAATCCGGCGGATAATAGTTCCTTGGCATTTATTCATCTGGGTTGCGTGTTTGTTATCGAGCGGTAATGTAAAGCGGTATGAGCGAAATTTCCATTGACCTCCAAGCTTTCGATACAGATTCTTTAAAATCACGTATTGGTGAGCTTAGGAGGTATCTTTGACTTGGAAACGCTTCAATCAAAGCAGTCGGAACTAGAAGAAATGATGTCGGCTCCGGGATTCTGGGATGATAATGACCGTGCTGCAAAAATTTCAGGGGAGCATGCTGCCGCAGCAAAAAAGATTTTACTTTTTGAGGATCTGACTAGCAGGGTCTCGGACATTGATGATCTTGTGGCATTTGCAGTAGAGGAGGGAGACTCGGGTGCGGCGCTCGAAGTAAAAAAGGAAGTCGATGAACTTTCGTTGCAGTTAGGTAATCTTGAAATGGAACTTCTTTTGTCTGGTAAGCATGACAAGGAGAATTCTTTTCTCACTATTCATGCGGGAACGGGTGGGACCGAGGCTTGTGACTGGGCGGAGATGTTGTTACGCCAATATCAAAGATGGGCAGAAAGGAGAGGCTTTAAAGTTGAAATAGTAGAATGTCAGGAACATGATGAGGCTGGTGTCCGTTCTGTTACATTGAGAGTGTGTGGAATGCATGCATACGGTTACTTGCAGACAGAACGAGGGGTCCATCGATTGGTTCGTATTTCTCCTTTTGATTCCCAGTCAAGGCGGCACACTTCATTTGCTAGTATTGATGTGGTTCCAGAGATCGAAGATGATGGGGATATAGAAATCGATGAAAAGGAATATGAGATTACTACTACTCGTAGTGGAGGTAAGGGAGGACAGAATGTTAATAAAGTTGAAACCGCGGTCATTCTGAAGCATCACCCGTCTGGTATTTTAATTCGTTGCAGTGCTGAGCGGAGTCAACACAAGAACCGTGCCGTTGCTTTGCAATTGTTGCGAGCTAAACTGTTCCAACTTGAAGAGGACAAGAAGAAAGCGGAAATGGAGCGGCAGTATGGAGAGAAGGGAGAAATTGCTTGGGGCAGTCAGATCCGCTCCTATGTTTTCCAGCCTTATCAGATGGTTAAGGACCATCGTACAGGTCATGAAACTAGTAATGTAAATGATGTGATGGACGGAGGGATTGATGAATTCATTGAGGCCAAGTTGAGGGGACAGACACCCAAGGAGGATTAGTATTAAATTGATAGAAAGATAGCAATGAGTGAGCGCCTTGACATTGATGTGTTGACAATTTTTCCTGAAGTCGTTCGGGCTCCCCTTTCTGAGAGTATTCTTGGCCGCGCTTCTGACGAAGGAACTGTGGGGATTCGAATACACGATCTTAGGGATTGGACTACCGATAAGTACCGTAAAGTAGATGATGAGCCATACGGGGGTGGGCCAGGAATGGTAATGAAGCCGGACCCTTTTTTTGCTGCAGTCAGAGATCTTCGAAAAGAAAAAACTAGCGTCGTTCTAATGACGCCTCAGGGTCGCCAGTTTGATCAGAAAATGGCCCGTGAGTTTTCTGTGTCCTCTAAGCACCTAATTATTTTGTGTGGCCATTATGAAGGGATTGATCATCGAGTAGTTCAGGGATTAGTGGATCAAGAGGTGTCTATTGGTGATTATGTTCTAACTAATGGAGCCCTCGCTGCTGCGGTCTTCATTGATTCCATTGTACGGCTGATTCCTGGTGTCCTTGGCGATGAGCGTTCGCCGATAGAGGAATCCTTTTCAATTGAGGATGGGATTCTTGAGGCGCCATGTTATACAAGGCCCGCAGACTTTGAAGGAATGAAAGTTCCTGAGGTTCTTCTTTCTGGTCATCATGAAAAGATCAAAGAATGGAAGCGCAAGATTGCGGTTGAAAGGACTTTAGAAAACCGTCCGGACCTGATGCAATGAGATTGGGGATGGTTACGATTGGTGATTGGTGCCATCAAACTTTTAGAAAAGTGATGATCTAAAAAGGTTACCTTAAATACCATTTATTGGCTAAATGGTCGGGCCAGCGGGATTTGAACCCACGACCTCTTCACCCCCAGTGAAGCGCGCTACCAAGCTGCGCCATGGCCCGAGATTATTATAATTAGGGATTATTGGCTTTTTTAAGGCCTCTATGCTGACATTTGAC
>JASLJT010000283.1:0-4581 GCA_030747955.1 Verrucomicrobiales bacterium
TCTGCCTTTGGAGTTTCCTCTTCTGCCTTTGGAGTTTCCTCTTCCGGCAATTCCTTTTCGTCGTCAGCCATATAAATTAATAAATATTTTACTAATAAAATTGATTAAAAGATTTGTTAAACCTTTCCTTTCTTCGCGTTCGGATTCCGTTCGACCCCTACTGTTTTCTTTTTCCCGCCTTTACGTGTCCTCGCATTCGTCTTAGTTCTTTGGCCTCGGACAGGCATTCCTCTACGATGCAATATTCCACGGTAGGAATTAATTTGCTGCAAGCGCTTCATGTTCGCTTGAAGCTCTCTCCTTAAATCACCCTCAATGATAATGCCCGCAGAATTAATAGCATTAACAATTTGGCTCAATTGGTCATCAGTGAGCTCACCAGTTCGTATGTCAGGATCTATACCAGCCTCATCAAGGACTTTCTTTGCTGTTTGATTACCTATTCCATATATGTAAGGAAGCGAAGCTTCTATACGTTTCTCGTTCGGAATCTCTATACCTAAAAGTCTAGCCATCTGAAATTAACCTTGTCTCTGCTTGTGCCTTGGGTTTTTGCAAATAACTCGCACGACTCCCTCTCGCCGAATCACTCGACAAGATTCACACAATCGCTTCACTGAAGGTCTTACTTTCATTTTATTTGCTTTGTTTGTTTGCGGTGTAAACCAATTAGGCTCACCCCTTTCATTGCCGCATTTCGAAGCTCTTCGTATTCTTCATTCTCGACACAACTCTAATCGAATCAGCATCAAAGATATTTAAATAAAGAAGCCGTACAGCTTCCGCAAAAGCGGAGGAAATGTTTAGCATAGATTACGCATTCTGCAAGGCTCACTTCTCCTATTTTTAAGGCAATTCACGGGCTTGGAGGTGATAAATACTTAAGATTAATTGAATTTTAAGCTTCTGACCCAGCCATCATAGTCCTTTCGCGCCAGGTCAGGATCTCTGGCTCTCCATCAGTAATTAATACAGTATGCTCAAAATGAGCACTTTGTTTGCCATCTGCAGTCACAACGGTCCAATCATCATCGAGCATTTTTATCCCTGCGCTGCCCATATTCACCATGGGTTCTATCGCTAAAATCATCCCCTCCCTCAATTTAGGCCGGTTCGTTTCGGGTCGGTAATTTGGAATCTGTGGCGACTCGTGAAGGTTCTTCCCCACACCATGTCCTACAAATTCCCTTACTACAGTAAATCCTTTAGTTCTAACATGCTTTTCCACTGAAGCACACAAGTCGCCAAGCATGACGCCTTCCCTAGCAAAACTTATGGCAATGTGCAGGGACTCTTCGGTCGCCGATAGAAGCTTTTCAACTTCATGGCCCACGTCCCCCACTGGCACCGTCAAAGCATTATCTCCTACCCACCCATCCTTAATGATCCCAACGTCCAATTTTATAATGTCACCTGGCTGAATGACTCTAGGTCCACCAATACCGTGAACAATTTCATCATTTACCGATATACAAACATTACCGGGAAAGGCAGGACCATTCCTTTGCTTGTAACCAAGAAACGCACTCTTACAATTATTTTTTTGCATCAAACCAGCTGCAAAAGAATCAACTTCTCCAGTCGTAATTCCTGGTTTTATTTGAGCCGCAGATTCTAAAAGAATGTCACGAGCTAAACCGCAAGCTGCACGCATAGACTCTACTTGTTTGCCCCGGTAAATTGGCATCTTACTCTACTCCTAATGAAGTCTGAAGAGACTTTAACTAATTACCCTTAACTTCATGAGTTAACCATGATCGCGACGACTCCAACAATGATAAGCATCGCAATCAAAAGATATAGCCAAACCATAGAATTCTTACCCGCAGCCGAACCTGCCCCTAAGCGCCTGTCAGTTCGTCCACGAATCTTTCCTTTACGTAAAAAGCCATCGTAATGCCTCTGTATGAGGTGCGTCTCTGCTTGCCTCATCATGTCGAGGAGAACACCAACTAAAATCAAAAGACTCGTACCTCCAAAGAATTGAGCAACGTTCATTGAAATTCCTGCCCTCCTTGCAACTAATGCCGGCAATAAAGCAATGATAGTAAGAAAAATAGCCCCAGCAAAAGTTAACCTACTCATCGTGAAATCAAGGAAAGCGGCAGTAGGTTTGCCTGGCCTATGTCCTGGGATATATCCACCGTTCTTCTTTAGATCATCAGCTATTTGTGTGGGCTGAAACATTGTTGCGACCCAGAAATAACTGAAAAAGAAAATCAACAAACCTGTCAGAGTATAATACATCCACCCCTGAGTTAATTGAGAAGCGATCCTATTCATGGTTTCACTTCCAGGAAAAGCAAAAGCAATTATTTGCGCAGGGAAAAGAACAATGGCCTGAGCAAAGATAATCGGCATCACTCCTGCATAATTTACTTTTAAGGGAAGGTATGAACTTTGCCCCCCATAAACTTTTCTCCCAACGACTCGTTTAGCATATTGGATTGTGATCTTTCTTACTGCCTGAGTAATACTAATTACAGCGGCTATCACTACAAAGAGTAATGCCACTAAAAATACTAACGTTAGAGGTTGCTGTAAGTCTGCGGGTTCGCCAGGGGCAACTTTGGCTCCTGAAATATATGTTTCCCATACCTGCACCAAAGCACCAGGCAGCGCTGAAACGATATTAACTGAAATTATCAATGAGATTCCATTACCAATGCCTCTCTCAGTGACCTGCTCACCTAGCCACATCATTAACATTGTTCCTGCCGTAATAACCATCACGGTCACAAAGACAAATTGAAACCCATACTCGGGCACAAGAGATCCTGATTCCCCCATGTATCGAGCGATATCTGCAAGGAAAATATTGTTCGCAGGATTCTCTAGCGATCTGGCAAGCATGTAGCCCTGTATCAAGCATAGAACAATCGTTACGTAACGGGTCAGCATGTTGATTTTGGATCTTCCACCATCTTCCCGAGATAATCTTTGTAATTGAGGAACTACGGCAGTCAGAAGCTGCATCATAATTGACGCACTAATGTACGGCATGATTCCCAAGGCAAAGATGGCGCAATTCTTAAGACCACCACCACTAAATACGTTAACCAGAGCCCCTATGGCTCCTCCACCTGTCTCGTCTCCTCCACCCGATTTGGCTGCAGCATCTGCAGCCGCATCAATGGCTGCTTGTAAGACTGTTGAGTTTACACCTGGGAGTGGAATCGCGGCTCCCACTCTAACAATAACAATGATTATAAGAGTAAAGAAAATCCGCTGCCTAAGCTCCGGTATTTTTAATGTATTGCTAAACGCAGAAATCATAATTGCTAGGTAAGATAATATTAAGGAATCAACATCTGATCATACCAATTGAAAATTGGTAAAGACCTATCAATCGCTCTCCTCCTTTTCTTCAGATTCTTCGGCTGCTGGCTCTTCGGCTGCTGGCTCTTCGGCAACAATCGCCTTAACTTGGCCACCTGCACTTTCAATTTTCCCTTTTGCAGAAACACTGATCCTATCAGCTTCGATTGTGAATTTTTTCTTCACTTCTCCTTGTCCAAGAATTTTCAAACCATCGTATCGGCCCTTAATCAACCCCGCGTCACGCAAAGCCTCTTCATTCACCGTAGATCCATCATCAAACGCGTCTTCCAAAGTCCCTACATTGATGACTGCGTAATATTTTTTAAATCTAGCATTGTTAAAACCACGCTTCGGCAATCTACGATATAACGGCATTTGACCACCTTCAAAAGTCGACCTAGGCCCACCTCCTGAACGTGATTTTTGTCCCTTGTGCCCGCGTCCACTTGTCTTTCCTAAGCCAGAGCTTTCACCACATCCGAGTCGTTTCCTTCGATGCTTTGCTCCGGGCCTTGGTTTAATATTATGCAATCTCATAATCTATATTTTAGATATTTATACTTTTTAGAGCGCTTTCTTTTCAGCTAATTTCTTACCCCTCAACTTATATACCTGCTCCCTATTCCTAAGAGATTTCAATCCTTCCAGCGTAGCTTTAACTACATTGTAATTATTGTTAGAACCAAGAGACTTAGTCAGTATATCGGTTATTCCTGCAGCCTCTACAACTGCACGAACATTACTCCCCGCAATGATGCCAGTTCCTGGAGAGGCTGGCTTCAATAGAACCTTTCCTCCACCAAAAACACCAATAGTTTCATGAGGTATTGTGGTGCCTCTTAATTGAACAGGTTGCAGTGAAGTTTTCGCTGACTCACTAGCCTTCTTAATGCACTCAGCCACCTCGTTCGCTTTTCCGAATCCAAAACCAACGCTTCCGTCCTTATCACCAGCAACGACCAACGCACTGAAGCTAAATCGGCGTCCACCCTTAACAACTTTTGCACACCTATTAATAGCAACCACTTTTTCTTCAACCAATGGCTCTTCAGAATCTAAACCGTCATTTCCTGCCTGCTCTTTTGCTGGCGCATATGTGCTACTCCTAATAGCGCTTTCATCCCCATCTGCCTTTGGAGCTTCCTCTGCCTTTGGAGCTTCCTCTGCCTTTGGAGCTTCCTCTGCCTTTGGAGCTTCCTCTGCCTTTGGAGCTTCCTCTGCCTTTGGAGCTTCCTCTGCCTTTGGAGCTTCCTCTGCCTT
>JASLJT010000284.1:0-17839 GCA_030747955.1 Verrucomicrobiales bacterium
GAATCCATCTTCTTCAGCATTTAAAGGAATTCCTGTCTTTGCCCCAAATCCAAAACGATGCGCCATTGAAGCGATATTATCTCCTCCGGAATCTCCGCCGACCACGTAAAACCAAGTATTACAAGAACGCATAATGGCATTCATAACATTAAGCTTCCCTTCTTTATTCTTACTCCAATTACGAAATATTTTATCTCCAATTTGAAGTGATTTCGGACAATCAATGAGCGTATCCTGATCCACCGTTCCATTTTCCAAAGCCGCAAGAGCTACAGAAATTTTAAATGTGGAAGCGGGAGGGTATTGCCCCCTAAAAGCTCTCGGAAAAAGAGGCAAGTTTGAATCTTGTTGAAGGGTTTTAAATTGCTTAGTGCTAATAGAAGGAACCCAAACATTAATGTCGTAGGTGGGCCTCGAAGCCATAGCATAAATGTCACCGGTGTGGCAATCCATTACAACAAAAGCTCCCCTTTCTGTATGACTTTCCAGAGCTTTCTCTGCGAGACTCTGCATTTCAAGATCGATACTTGTGACCACATTATTTCCGGGAACAGGTCGGGCAACCATCTCTTCGGCAAGCTTTGCTCCATTCGTATCGAATAGATAGTTTATTCTCCCTGCCGAACCTTGTAGATGATCATCAAACGTCATTTCCAATCCCTCTCGTCCCTCCGTAACCGGCCAAAGCAATTCACCTGGTGCAACGGGCCCTGTAGGTGCTTTAGCCTTTTTCCCAACATAACCAATCATGTGGCATGCCAACCCCTTACCAGGATAATAACGCTGATACGTTGGGAAAAGCTCCAAGCCAGATTTTGGTTTTTTTTCAAACGCCTCTTTCTCTTCATCTGTCAGCATCGCAGAAAAAGGCAAAGGCAACCATCTCCTGTCTTTGTAATGGCTTAGAATTTGCTCTTCAGATAAATACAATTCACGGCTCAGTAAAGATGAAGCAAAATCAATACGCTCGTTAGCATAATTAATTATCTTCTCGTCGGTCCGATCTTCAAGATAAGGAAATTTTAACGCAATAAAAAAACCTAACTTGTTCTGAGCAAGAGATTCTCCCTTCCTATCAGTTATCTGACCTCTGGGCGCAGGAACTTTTAAAGTGAGGGTGCGCGCTTCTGTCTTAGTTTCCCATGCCGCTTTGATATTAGATTTTTTCTTATCACTATCAGTAAAATCCAGATCATTGATAGGGGGAAGCGGAGGAAGCTCAAATTTCTTGGGAGGAGCCTCCTTATCTTCCTTATCCTCATCAGTAGTAACGTCTTTCTTTACACTCTCTTTTTTTTCTTTATCGACAGGCAAGGCCCTTAGAGGCTTCTCCTCAGGATTAACAGGCACAAGAGGCAATGCACGGAGAGCTTTCCTGCTTTCATTAGCATCCTCATCTGATGATTTAACAGGCAATGCTTTTGGTATATCGCCTGGTTTCTTTTCTGAAGATTCAGGAGATAACGCTTGATCCTCCTCTGCCTGTAAAAACAAGGGACACAGGAAAATAAAAAATATCAATGAGAGGATATGATTCACTTCTTTATTGGAGTGACTAATTATGAAATTCAATTTCTTTAAGGTCTTACCCCAATCTATTATCGTCAAGAATCATTGAGGTGTAGATTACTTTAACATAAAAAATCAATAATCTGTTCGGCCATTTTAAGGCTAATGCCTTTTATTTCGGCAATTTCTTTTGGTTTCACCTTTTTAATACGGGCAACAGAACCGAATCTTTTCAGTAATTTTCTTTTGCGAGCCTCGCTAAGTCCAGGACAATCATCCAGTACACTCTCTTCAATTCTTCGCTTCATTAGTAACTGGTGATAGGAATTAGCAAAACGATGAGCCTCATCACGAATCCTCTGGAGTAACTTTAATGCTCCAGTTTCATGAGGAATCCGAAGAGGAGCAATGGCGCCTGGTCTGAAAATTTCTTCATTTTTCTTAGCAAGCCCAATAATTGGAAGGTCCTCTAGACCAAGCTTTTTTAGCTCTTTAACAGCGCTTGAGAGCTGGCCCTTGCCTCCGTCCACAATAACTAAATCAGGTAACTTGATTCTAGAACCTGTTTCACTCAACCTCTTCAATACTTCTGAGGGACGCTCTTGTGTCAATTCTACAGATTCTTTATCCATAATTTTTTTAGCCTCTAAAAGAATTCTTGAGTATCTACGCCTCACCACCTCAGCCATACTAGAAAAGTCATCCTGGTTCTTGACTGTTTTGATTCGGTAACGGCGATAATTTGAATTATCAGGAACACCTTTTTCAAATCTCACCATAGAGGCCACAATGTGATTTGATGAAATATTTGAAATATCAAAACACTCCATTGTGATCGGAGCCACTTCCATGCCGAGAAATGATCTCAACTCCTGTAGATCTGCAGCAGGATCAATGTTAGATCCAAAAATTCCTCTGCCTCTTGTGAACCTCCTTGTCGGCTGAAGGATTTTTTTTAGACTTTCAATCATATCTCGATAATCCGCCGCTAATTCATATTCTTGATTAGAAGACGCTTCATCCATCTGACTCTCAATCTCAGAAATCCTATCACGCCATCCCCCCTCAAGAAAGCGACAAGCCTCTTTAACCTTATCTCTATACGTTTCAGAACTGACTTTACCTATACAAGGTGCTACACAATTACGAATGACATCATCATTACAATGCTTATAATCTGATTCTCCTGGACACACAGAACGGCAAGTCCGGAGGCTAAATTGCTTATTAATCCAATGAAAGGTAAAGCGCAATGCTCCTGAATGGGGGAAAGGACCAAAGTAACGAGATCCATCTTCTTTCCGGACTCTTACTAACTGGAATCTCGGCAAGGCATCCGACAGGTTTACCTTTAACATCATGAACCTTTTATCATCGCGAAAGACCACGTTGTATTTTGGCCGATACTCTTTAATTAATTTACCCTCTAGGAGCAGGGCTTCAGTTTCATTTTTCACTGTGTGAAGATCAAAATCCCAAATACTATCAATCAGTGCCCTAGTCTTAATGTCAGCCCTGAGTTTTCTTGAAGGAGTAAAATAACTAGAAAGCCTTTTCCTTAAATCTTTAGCTTTACCAACATAAATTACTCGCCCAAGTCGATCCAACATAAGATAAATGCCAGGCTTATGAGGCGCTTCTTGCAGCTTGCTCATAAGGTTAATAGGCGAAATTTGAAAGTCAGTGGACACGTTGAACGTATTCTATTTATCGAATTAAACGTAAGAAATCCACTAAAAGACAAATTCTTAATATAAGGAGGAATTGAAAAGCATGAAGAAAAGAGGCATCTTTAATAAATAATTACCTTAATTATACAACATTCCCTATAATGTTTACCCTTATCCGAATCAGTTTTGCGACCCTACTAATCAAGGGAACGGCAAGTGCTCAGAGCTCAACTCAAGCAAACGCACCAAGCCCAAGTAATGATCTGACTCTATTGGAACTAGTTAAAGAGACCGGTTTTCTGGCATGGCCCTTAGCTGCGCTTTCAATCGCCGCCGTGTTCTTGATCATTTTTTACACACTTACGGTCCGAAGAGGCGCCGTAGTAAGTAGTCGCTTTATGCGGTCAGCAGATTCACTAATCCGCAAGCAGGACTATCTTGGACTACTTTCTGTATGCAATCGTCAAGACCAATGTATTTCTCGGATCACTTCTAAGACATTAGAATTTGCAACAAAAAATCCACTGGCTAGTTTTGAAGAAGTTCGAGAGGTTACGGAAGCAGAAGGTTCACGCCAGGCTAGCCTACTCCATCAACGCATTCAATACTTAGCAGACATTGGTGCAATTGCACCAATGGTAGGACTCTTGGGAACTGTCATTGGCATGATTAAAGCTTTCCGAGAAATCGCACAACATAGTTTTGTCGGGTCTAAACAAACTGGTCTTGCTAGCGGTGTTTCGGAGGCCCTATTAACCACTGCGGGAGGACTATGTATAGGAATTCCAGCTCTCATTTTTTATTCAATGTTTAGAGGCAGGGTACAAGGTCTTGTTGCAGAACTAGAAGCTGCATCAACGCACATCATGGCGCTCCTAGCCGCACAATACAAAAGGGCCAGCGGAAGGAGATCAAGAACAGGAAAAGATAATACTGATGATAGACCGGCAGATATTCGCGGAGTCTAAAAAAGTTCGTTAATGTAGGAAAATGAAATTCCAATCACAGTTTGGATCAGAGCGTACGGGAATTCAATTAGCTCCAATGATTGACATTGTTTTTCTGCTCCTCATTTTCTTCATAGTCTTATGGAACTACGCAAGATTTGAAACAGAAATAGATATCAGTGTTCCAGCCGCCACTTCCGGTGAAACACCAAAAAGAACAATCGGAGAAATTGTTGTTAATGTTCACAAAGATGGGAAAATTGTTATTGAAGGTGTGAGTAAGTCAGAGCCAGAATTACTAAAAATGTTTAATGATATCGTTGCTGCATATCCTGATCAGGCACTCATTTTGCGTGGCGATCGTGCAGCTTCCTTTGATCATATTGTTAAAGTTCTAAATGTATGCAAACAAGCAAACATCTGGAACATCTCGTTTGCCACGTCCCCACCTGAAGGAGATAATAATCCACCTAAATGAGTATCATTAGAACATTGCCAGTGGTTATAACAGTGATCACGGCCTTTAATGCACTCACTGCCTATTGTCAGGAAATAGAACCTTTAATTCCGCGCACAAACACATCTGAAGAAACTGCTAACAATCCATCTGTTCCAAGAGCAGAACCTATAAACCCAGTCCCTAAAGCAGAACCTATCCAAATCGAGAAAACTGTTCCCCGCGCAGAACCTGTAAATCCTCCACTCAAACCTCCAAAAATAGGGGGAAATATACCACGAGAAGAGAAAGCTAAAAATCTGCTCGAGTATGCGAATTATGTCTACAGCCAGAAACAATGGCAACTCGCAAGCTCCTACTACCAAAAATACTTAGGACTGCAGCCATCAGGTAATGACGCAGCATCAGCATGGTACCGTCTTGGCGAATCCTTATTAAAACAAAAAGACGTATCGGGCGCAGAAGAAGCTTACATGAAAATTATTGAAAACTTCAGCTCCTCAGAATATTTAAATGCTGCCTCTTACAGAATTGGGTCAATTTATTACTCAAACAATCAATACAAAGAAGCCTCAACGTTTTTTAACACCGCAAAAAAAACTGCAACTAAAAAAGATATTCAGTTATCAGCTGCTTATTACCATGCTCGATGTTTGAGAGAAATAAAAGATAACAAATCTGCATTAGCCGCATACGAAGAGTTAAGTTCGATTCAAGATGAAAACCCTTACCGTGAAGCCGCGCTTTTAACTATAGCCAGAATTTACGCCGAAACAGAAAATAACGAAAAATCCATCGAAGCTTTTCTTTCACTAAATGGAATCACAAACCGTGAAGACATAAAGGCCGAAGCTCTTGTCAAATCAGGTCTAATGAGCAGCTCTATCGGTAAAGAAAATCAAGCAAAAGAATATTTAAATAAAGCACTCAATTTACAGGGAGGAGATGAATGGAAACCTGATGCACAGTTTCATCTCATCAAAACCTACTATTCTGAAAAGAATTACGAACAGGTCATTAGCACATATTCAAAAGGTGCTTACCCCATGTCTGAAACAATCAGACCAAAGATGCTACTTATAGTCGGCAATTCTTTCAGACAACTCCAGCGCCATAGAGATGCCGTGAGCGTTTATATTATGTTAAGAGAGCATTACCCCGCCAGCAAAGAAGCTAGCGAATCTGAATACAGAAAATTACTCTCATTATTTAACTTGAGAAGTAAAAGCATACCAAAATATGTCGATAACTTTGTCGAATGGCAGACACCTCGTGACCCTAATCATAAAAATATTGATATGGCTCTCTTATTAAAGGCCGAACATTATTTTAACAAAAAGAAATATGCAGAATCCGGCAACTCTTATGATGAAATAAGAATCTCAAACATTCCCAACAATTTGAGAGGATCCACTTTATATAAACGGGGGTGGGCTCACACAGAAAGTAAAAATTACCGCAAATCAATAACCGCGTTCAGCGATTTTATTTCAACGTATCCTGAAGAATTGAGAGTCCCTAAGGCACTCGCTAAACGCGCACTCAATTACAGATCAATTGAGGACTACACGTCCGCTTTACAGGATTTAAATTTAATCATTACAAATCACCCAGAGTCAGAGTCTGTTGAGCTAGCCTATCAGCAAATCGCACTGATTAACGGCCAACAACAAGATTACAGTGGCATGATTAAAAATTATCAAAACCTCATTGCAAAATTTCCCGACAGCAGCGCAAAGTCTGAAGCCTATTTCTGGATAGGTTGGGGGCAATTCGAATTAAAGAATTTCAAAGAATCGTCTGCCGCGTTACGGAAGGCAAGAGAACTGAACAGACCAATCTATAGTGACAGAGCAACTCTTCGTATAATTCTAGCCGAATATTCCCAACAAAAGGTAGACGCGGTCCGCAAAGAAGTAGAAATTTTAAGTCAACGAATTCATAAAATCAGTATTCCTCCTCAAATATATTTATGGCTTGGGATCAACCTTTTCGACAATGGTGATTATCAAGAATCCTCCACTTATTTAAGTATAGCAAGTAACCCGAAAGAACCAGAAACAACGCAAGCGGTGATCTGGAAATATCTAGGACAAGCTCATCTATTCACTGGAAAAAATAAAGAAGCAATCAAGGCTTTCGATTTTTATCTGGAAACTAATCAACCTTCCAATAATCGCGCTCGCGTTCTACATGATAAATCAGTGGCTCTACTAGCTTTGAAAAAATTCAAGGAAGCGGAAGCTTCCGTTGAAAACGGTCTAACTCTTCAACCAAAAAGTAGAACGTATGGGATGCTCTGTCTCTTATGGGGAGAGATAGCTCTACAACAAGGTGAATATGAAAAAGCGATTCAAAGGTTAGTTAAACCGACCTATGCAATAGAAGATGAAGAAGTAACTCCATCCGCTCTACTGAAGAGTGCTTTTGCGCATGAAAAAATTAATCAAAAAGAAAAAGCCTCAGAACTTCGCAACAAACTGAAAACAAAGTACCCCAAATTTAAACCTAAAACAATTATACCCAGTGTCAGCGAATCAACGGTTTCTGAATCGAAATTAGATTAAAATTATCAAATCAATCTCCCAATAAATGAATCGTAAAAAGGAAGAAGAGAACCCACTCACAAATATTTTTGTGAATGTGCTTTTGCCAATAATTGCTCTTAGCCAATTAAGTAAAAGCAGCGATAAAGTCTGGCACCTTGGCCCCGAATACGGGATGACTGTCGCCGTTGCATTTCCTCTGATCTACGGAATATGGTTTTTCTTTAAAACCAAGAAGTTTAACTTTTATTCAATCCTAGGAATCATTAGCGTTCTGCTAACTGGCTTCATAACAATACATGTCTGGAATGATGATGGTAGCGTCAAAGATAATGCGGCTCTGCTATTTGCAATAAAAGAAGCAGCCACTCCTCTGATACTGGGAGCAGTAATGCTCTACTCACACAGAACAAAAAAACCGCTCATTGAAGTATTCTTGTTAAATCCGGACCTCTTTGATATTCCAAAAATTGAAAAGACCGCAAAAGAAAAAGGGAATTTCCAAGAATACTCATCGTTCCGCTTAAAATTGACCTTGATGTTTGCGGGAAGTTTTCTTTTGAGTTCGTTGATGAATTTCTTCCTAGCAATGTTCTTACTTGATGGGGCAAAAGATAAAGAAAGTTATAACCTCGCCGTAGGAAAAGTAATGGGCTACGGATACCTTGTCATAGGCATTCCTCTGATGGCAATTATGATTGGCTGCTTTCTCTACTTAATGAAAAGAATAGGAAGCCTCACGGGCCTCACTAAAGAAGAATATATGCTCCCAAAATAAATGGAGCCAAGTTAGCACCGCTAACTATTTTTTTCTCAAGTAAGCTAGAAGAATAAGTGAGCCAAGAGCAGCGCCAGCCATGGTCGCAAGTTCCTTAAGTAAATCAATTAAACCGCCCCCGGCCAAACCTCCAATTGATCCAAAAATGATACACTTTAAAACCTGAGACAATTGACGGTTAGATGCCCATGCAACTAGCCACCCAGTTCCTGCTCCTATCAAGGCGAATATTAAATACTCATTCACAATTTAATTCATTTAGGATTTTTTTTATTATTCAATAATATTAAATAAACGCACTAAGAATGTCCACTTTTCAATCAGATGGCCAATCATTGTAATAATACATTTGAGCAAGCCTTTCAGGATTAATACCTATGCGATAAAGAAAAACAAGCCACACGTTTTTCATCTTTCTTTGAATACGACCTTCCTTTGAAAATTTTCTATCTGAGCTCCTAATCGGAGGACCAATTAAATTCACTGCTCCATACTCCCTCAATCTTGAAGAAAAACGAACATCTTCCATTAAAGGTAAATCACGAAAACCTCCCAAATCCTGGAAAACAGAACGTACAACAAAAATACTTTGATCACCATACATTGTGCCAATATGCATAGTGAAAAATTTATGGATCCATGCAAAAAATTTCATGAAAGGATATAAAGCAACGACATCTTTTAGAAATGCACCGCCTAGAATTGACGGATCTTTCTGAAAAAGAGCATTCAAAGACTCGTAGTGCCGTTGAGTGAACTCAGTATCCACATGGTGAAAAACTAATACTTCACCCTTAGCAATTTCTGCCCCAGCATCTAACTGCGCACCTCTAGAAGGTTTATAAAACTCTACTAAATCAACACCAAATTCATCACATAATGACCTAACAGGAACCCGGTCCTTTGACGCATCAGAAACCACAATCTGTGGCATTGGTTCTAGTGACACTAATGCGCCAAGACACTCCCTAAGAAATGACCCGTCATCACAACAAGGAACAATAAAACTGACATTAAATTTATCAGCCATTAAGGAACAAACACTGTTAATTGTTTATCACACGGAAAGAAATCTATAGGAGTAACACCAGCCAATTCGCCATCAACCTCGAAGGGAACCTCAATATCACTTTCCACCCTAATCCTAGACGCTTTAACATATTCAATACCCTTTGTTTTCTCAGCTCTTCCAAGAGTGATCCCTGAAACATAGCGTAATATATCCGTTGGACTTTGATCCTTAAAGACCATCACATCCAGTAGGCGGTCGTCATTTGAAGCCTCAGAAAACAATTTTAGCGCGGGGCCATAAAGCGCTCCATTTCCTATAAGAACAAATGCACCTTCTATTATTTTTCCTGATTCCGGAATGACCCTTATCGCTGGTGGGGCCTGATTCGCAACAGAAAATGCTGAAATTAAGTAGCTGAATCTACCAAACTTTTTTTTATTCTCCCAACTAGTCTCCTCAATAATTTTTGCATCATAACCAACGCCTGCTACTTGTACAAAAATAGATTCTCCCGCCTTAAAAACATCGACCTTTCTTTTCTTCCCCTTTTCAATTACTTGCCAACATTCTTTCAATTTATTTAAAGGCAACCCGAGTTCACGGGCAAAAAGATTCATAGTTCCAGTAGGGAAAATTCCAAGCTCAATCTCTGAAGATAAAATTGATTCAATTACCGCGTTAATAGTACCGTCTCCACCAGCCACTGCTATTTTCGGCCAACCTTCAGAAACTAATTCACTCGCAATTTCTTTTAAATGAGAATGATCTTTAGTTTCATAAAGTTCGATCCTGTCCGAAAAGCTTCTTAATTCCTCAGCGAACTGCTTTCCTTTTTCAGCATGAGCAGAAGGATTGAATATCAGTGGTATTTTTTCGCTCATGAAACCAATTAAATGAGTCCTAAAAAGATAAACCGTAAAGAAATTAAAGGTTCGATTTCACAAGTTCAAGCCACTCAGATTCTAGCTCATTAGGAGGGCTCGGTTTCCTCCCAGCCTTATTATACCAATAAGATGCATTCCCCAAATCACCTTCGATTACGTGCAAATGCGCGTGAATCCATGACCCCATACTAGTATGAATATCGCTAGCAAGATTATGCGCCTCCTCCCAATCTCCTTTCTTAGCATACCAAAGGGCACAAAGTTCCTGGGAATATTCTATTGGGGGCTCACCATCGTTCTTGACTGAATTTAAAATACTATCTACAGAATCAATTCCCATATAGCCATAATTTAGGATAGGATAAACCAATACAACTCATTTCTTTATTCTTCGATGTCGATTGATAATTAAGTCACACAAAAGAAAAAATTAATTCTTATTTTAATGACGAAATTCCTTGATAAATACCACACAAAGTGAATCCTCAAAACTAATCATTTGAGACCTAATAACACCAAAACCCCAAGAGAGAATAGCAATCATCTACCTGACGGCCTACTCTTTCCTTTTGAACTCGTCTCGGACTATCTCATTAAAGTGGATGAGTTCATTCGAGAACAGGCCAAGTCGTTCGATCCTGGAGTCGAAGGGTATGTCAGCTATGTTTGCGATATAAGCGGTAAAAGAATTAGGCCTGCCCTTGCAATATTGGCTGGAGGTTCGACTGGAGAAATTACAAATAAACATCTAGAAATTGGTTCTGTCGTCGAGCTTGTGCACTTAGCAACGCTAATCCATGACGACATAATGGATGATGCAAAAATTCGAAGAGAACTGCCCACGGTAAGTGCTAAGTGGGGATCTTCACTCAGTGTTCTTCTTGGTGACTGCCTCTTTGCTAGGGCTCTTGAATTAGCCACAAAATTTGAGGATCCCGATGTTTGCAGGTCAGTCGCTAATGCCGCTTCGGCCGTGTGCCAAGGAGAAATACTTCAAACTCAAAGAAGATTCGATCTAACTCTCACACGGGAAGAATATTTTCACATGATTGAATCAAAGACTGGAGCACTCTTTGCTGTGTCAACTGAATTGGGAGCAAGGTTATCGGGAGCAAGCAAAAAAATTCAAAAAGAATTGCATGATTTTGGCATGAAGGTTGGTACGGCATATCAAATATATGATGATTGTGTTGATCTAATTGGTAAGGAAGAAAACGCAGGAAAAACACTCGGCACAGATCTCACAAAAGGGAAACTTACCTTACCGGTATTAAATTTAATTGCCTCAGGCACTAAGACTCAGAAAGAAAAACTCAATGAACGGCTCCTATTAAAGGAACCCATTGATGTTAATACACTTGCAGGAATCGCAGACTATGACGGAGCAATTCAACGTGCAGTATTGACCGGAAAAGAGATACTCTCTGAAGCGAAAGAACATTTGGTAGATTTAGCAGATAGCTCATACCAAAAAGGTCTATTGCAAATAACAAATTATTTGGAAACGCTCTTTGATGATTGTAAATGCTGAGACATTCTGAATTATTTGATTCTATGTAATGATTCATTCGACAGCAATTATTAATTCCAAAGCCAGAGTCGAAGAGTCAGTTCAAATTGGAGCCTACGCAATCATTGAATCTGGTGCAATTATCGCAGAAGACTGTAAGATTGGTGAACATGCTCAAATTTGCGGATCAGTTGAAATCGGTAAGGGAACTAGCATTGGACGAGGTTCAATAATTGGGTCAGAACCTCAAGACACTTCCTTTGCCCCTTCCAACAAAAGCGGTGTAAAAATAGGAGAAAAAAATAATATCCGTGAACTAACGACCATTCATCGCAGTGCTAAAAAAGGAGGTTGGACTCAATTGGGAAATGAAAACTTTCTGATGACTGGCAGTCATGTCGGTCATGATGTTAAGATGGGAGACAGGAACATCATTGCCAATAATTGCCTTCTGGGTGGGCATGTTATCGTTGGTACTGGAACCTTCTTAGGAGGGGGTGCTGCTTTCCATCAATTTGTCCATTTAGGAGACCTTTGCTTAGCTCAAGGCAATTCCACGATCACAAAGGATATTCCCCCTTACTGCACAGCCAGCCAAAAGAACCGCCTTGTAGGATTAAATACCATTGGATTGCGCCGTGCGGGAATGGATCCTACTACTCGATCACAAATTAAGAACCTCTACCGCGCTGCATTTTTCTCTCAGACTCCTTTCAGAGCGGCATTAAATAAAATAAATGCTGAAAAATTGGGTAAAGAAGCTTTGAAAATGCTAGAAGCTTTGAAAAATCCTAGCCGCAAAGGGACATGTTTTCCCAAGGTTCAATAATAAGCAAAAAAGAGCATCCACTTCGGTATCAGACCTTTTTGCGGTATTTTTAAAAAAAAAATCCAATAAAGGCATATATAAGCCTCAATTATTCTATTTATTTTACTAAACTATTAAATGCGTCTAAAATTATAAAAAAATTAAATATCTCCCCTACTACTATATCCCTCAGTGCAAAAACACATAAATAATCGTATAACGCACTTATTTTTGGCTATTGCGACGCTTTTAATCTATTTTTCGCCTTCCTTATCCGCCCGCTCTAAAGCTTTAGATCTAAAATTAGGTGACAGTATAGACATTCATGGGACCGAAACCTCGTATAATCACGATACAGGAATAGCAACGGCCAAGGGAGATGCCCACATCAGTTGCGGAAACACTCAGCTCTATGCCGAACAGGCCGAATATCACGCATCTTCTGGGGACATTTATATAGAAGGCAACGTATCAATTTACCAAGGTGAACTTGTTCATAAAGGTGATGCTGCGATTTATAACATCAACACTGGTGAAATCAAAGCTGATGAATTAAGGAGCGGATTAGCACCGATGTTCTACAAGACAGGAAATCTTGAAAGTGAAATTCAAGAACTCGATAAAATTTCGATGCATTCCTCGATCATTACTACTCATGACAGTGCCAATCCCAACTATCAGATCAAAGCCAAGGAAGTTAAAATAGTTGGACTCAATGGACCAAAAGAAAAACGCCGGATCATATTTAATAATATGACCGTGTATGCGGGAAAGGTTCCAGTGTTCTGGCTTCCATATTTATCGCAGCCTCTGGATGCCGAACAAAGTTATCAATTCTTACCTGGATATAAAAATAGTTGGGGCGCTTTCCTTTTGAACAAGTATGGGATGATGATAGGAGACAAAGCTCTGGCAACATATCATTTAGATTTTAGGTCATCACGAGGAATCGCAGGAGGATTAGATCTTAAATCTCAAAAGCATAAAAATAACGAAAACTTTGGTCAATTTAAATCCTATTATGCAAATGATCAGGACACGACCCTCACCCATAACAACCGGACAAGGAATGACCGTATCGACCCAGAGAGATATCGAGTGAATTTACAGCACAGGATAGAATTCGACAATCAAGAAAATTCAAATTTTTATTTAGACATAGATATCAACAAAACAAGTGATCAGTATTTTTATGAAGATTTTTTTCCTGAGGAATTTCGTTTGGATCCGCAACCCGATAATATACTCAATTTGCAAAAAATATTTCCTAATGCGGTTGCTAGCCTGTGGTCTAGATTTCAAGCAAATGATTTCTACCAGACAGATACCAGACTCCCTGAACTAGCTCTAGACGCAGCCACAAGACCAATCGGGAAAACGGGTATTTTCTATAGCGGTGAAATAAGTGGTGGCATTTACGAGCAAAGATTAAGCGCCAAAGAACGTGAAGAAATTCTCCAAGGTAACGGCACAAATCATAACCTTCTCAATGAACCAGAAAATTTATTTGAAAGTCTAAGATCTCGTAACAAACATGATTCAGAATTTACGCGGATTGATACTTATCATCAGCTATCTATGCCTCAGCAGCTGTTTGGATGGTTAAATGTAACACCCAGAACAGGAATCAGAGGAACCTCCTACTCAAGAATTAATGGTACTGATCAAAACGATACTCGAAAGGCCATTCATGCTGGACTCGACGCCTCTTTTAAATTGACTCGAGATTACAATGATTTAGGGCTTTCTCGGTTAGGTTTGACTAAGTTGCGACACACTGTGGAGCCATTCATGCATTATTCCTTCGTCACTGCAGATAAACTTAATTCTGATATAGGAAAAATTGACCGGCTCGTATCATCAACAAAATTAAGGCCCATTGACTTATCCGAATTCACTGCCACTGATGAGATCAATGATTGGAGTATTATCCGTTCAGGAATTTCTCAACAGTTCTTAACATACCGTGATGGTAAGGCCCATAACTGGATGACACTTAAAAGCTATATGGAGCATTACATTGATGATCCTGAATTTGACCGGGACTTTTCTAACCTTTACAATGAAATCAGCTTCACCCCGCTTCCTTGGTTCTCTATAAGCCATGAAATAGGCATTCCTTTATTTGCTGAAGATCCATTCGATTATACTGAATCGAATACCAGAATCACTCTGATGCCAACTGATCAACTAGAATTCAGTATTGCTCACCGGTTTTTGCAGGATCATCCTATACTTGAGGATTCTGATCTTCTCGATTTTAGAACTTATTACCGCATTGGAGATCGTTGGGGATTGAGTGCGAGACAACGATACGAATTTGATGATGGAACTTTAGAATTCCAACAATACTCACTGCATTACGATCTAAATAGTTGGACAGCAGGCATCGGAGCCTTAGTTGCAGACCACCGTTCAAGTGAAGATGAATTTGGACTCGTCTTTACTTTAACACTGAAAGACTTCCCATCCCTCAGTGTCCCAGTCGGAATAACTCCATCACACTAAGATGTGAAGAATTTTTCTTCTTAGGCGATTAATTAAATTATCTCTAAAGTTATCAATTTCACTAACCAAAATCTCGGTAAGTCCTAAAACATGCCTAAACAACTTTCTCGGAAAATTTGCATAAAAATTCTATGTGAATGGGAAGAATCTAGTAAGTTTATAGACTCTATAATTGAAAGTGAATGTAACAATTCCGAACTGGATCCGCGCGACAGGGCATTTATCCAAAACATCACACTAGGAGTAATCAAAAATCTTACCGTTCTTGAAAATTGGTTATATGAATTACGAAAAGGGAAAATTGATTCGGATATAAGACGTATTATTTACCTGGGACTTTATCAAATACTACTGATGCGTGTTCCTGATCACGCTGCTGTCAATGAAACGGTTAACCTCGCAAGAACAAGAGCACGAGGCCTAGTGAACGCAATACTCAGGCGAGCGGTACGAGAACAAGACCAATTACTCGGAAATTTAGATTCAATGCTACCTGCAGATAAATATTCTATACCTGATCACATTTACCCACGCTGGGAAAAACAGTTTGGAGTTGAAGAAGCTGAACGCATTGCTTACCAAGCCAACCAGGCCGCATCTATTACGGTCCGGTCAAACCCCCTTAGAGGTGGACTCACTGATAAAGATATTTCTGATACTGATGCATCTCCTGTTAAGGATTTTCCTGAATTCTATAAAGTCAAAAAGCTTCCCTTCGAAGCGCTCAATAATGGGCGTTGCTATGCACAGGACCCATCAACTTCAGTCGCCCCAAACTTACTAAATCCAAAATCATCACACCAGGTTCTTGATGTTTGTGCTGCTCCAGGAGGAAAAACTTCTATACTTTCTCTATGCATGGAAAACAAAGGAAATATCACTGCAACGGACATTGAAGGTCCTCGATCCAATAGATTAAAAGAAAACCTAAAAAGGCTAGGAGTAAAAAATGTCACTGTCCAAAGTGGAGACCTATTGAGTCAGGATAATTTTTTGTTCGATCAGAGCAATCAATATGATCGAATACTCATAGATGTTCCCTGTTCAAATACTGGAGTCTTTAGACGAAGGGCCGATGCAAAGTGGCGTCTGATGCCTGGATTCACAAAGGATTTAGCCCAACTTCAATTTCGTATGGTCGAATCCATAATCCCTTTATTAAAAGAGGGTGGCAAAATGGTATACAGCACATGCAGTATAGATGATGAGGAAAATGGACAGCTCGTGTCCAAAATAATAGAAAAATTTTCTTATCTAAAGAAAATCGATGAAGTTTTATTAATTCCTCAAGATGATCGGGACGGCGCATATGCTGCATTGCTTGGATAGCTTGTTTCTATAGAATATCGAGACTATCATTACCGTGTGTTCGGAAAATTAATTTCTCTACTGACAAGCCTTGCGCTTATAGCAACAATAATTACAGCAATAATTATCTGGGCTTTGAACCGTTCTACTATTTACGAGCGGAAACAAGATCCAGGAACTGCTAATGTGAAGCTACCCTGAAACACATATTGGAATTTAAATTAAAGAACAGATAAACTAAATATCCCAATTTCAAATAACACCTAATTACATGAAAAGAACATACCTACCTTCAATTTTGTTAATATTACTAACGATCAATATTGTTTCCTCTAAAGAAAATAATTCCTCTGTTAAATTAGACTATCAAACTGAAGGAAAAATATCAGTCACCATTAACAATGAACCATTCACCACTTACCATTACAGTAAAGATAGGGCAAAGCCTGTTCTCTATCCAATACTTGGTCCTGACGGCAAAAGAATGGTCAGGGATTGGCCCCTAAAAAAAGATTCGCCCAACGAAGCGCATGACCATCCACATCATGAATCTCTATGGTACACACATGGGGATGTGAATGGAATAAGCTTCTGGCATGTCGGTGAAAAAATGGGGAAGATCAGACATAAAGAATTTGTTAAGAAAGGAAAGGATGAAATAATTACTAGGAATGACTGGTACAGTCCTAAGGAGATTATTCAATGCTCGGATAAGACACGAATACGGTTCTTTGCTCTGCCTAACGGGGGTCGAGGTGTAGATTACGAAGTAACGATCATAGCATCTAACGGTGATGTTAAATTTGGCGACACCAAAGAAGGGTCAATGGGCATAAGAACACATCCTGCTCTCCGTTTAAAAGGTAAAGTCGCTACAGGTAAAGCAATAAATAATAATGGTGTTGCAGGAAGATCAGTTTGGGGAAAGCCAGCTAAGTGGCTTTATTATTGGGGTAAAGTTGAAGATAATGAAGTTGGTATAGGAATATTCGATCACCCATCCAATCCTAGACATCCTACTACCTGGCACGCTCGTGATTATGGACTAATCGCCGCAAACCCCTTCGGATACTCACATTTTCAGGGAAAGCCAAGAGGAACCGGAGATCTGGTTATCAAAGACGGTGAAAAAATAACGTTCCGCTATGCATTCGTTTTTCTAAGCGGTGATAACAAAAAATCAGGAGTTGGTGGTATCTATGATAAATGGGTTTTTTCTGATGCGAAGTTCTGATTAAACTGCGCATGAACTAAAATTCCATAACTCACAATCATATTCTTGCTCTTATAGATCCTAATTGTGAAAGAACAAAAAAATACCCAAAGAAAATGATGATCATTGCTGGAATATTCAGCCTCCTTTTTCTATTGAATGCAAATTCTCAAAGCATTAAAGGAGACCAGAGTTCAATCAACAATCCAAATGATATTCTTAATAGCATAAGTCTTGTAGATGGAGATTTTCTTGAACGTTCTCTTATCCGGGAATTGTCTGAAACATTCAGAGTAATGGCAAATGTCACCGTAGCTGATTCCGTTGATTCTGGGTTTTTAATTCGCGGAATTAATGCTGAAGGAATCGGCTTAGCTTCCGGCAATACTCTTTCAACAATCTATGTAGACGGTATCGCTCAATCCAGAGATGGATCAAGGCGAGGATCTTTGGGTACTTGGGATCTAAAAAATATTTCTGTTCTTCGCGGTCCACAAGGAACCTTGGGAGGAAAGAACTCTCTAGCCGGTCATATACAAATTGAAACAAACGATCCAACCTTTCACCATGAAAACTCCTCATTTTTTGGATTGGGTGATAACGGTTTCTACGAGAGTGCTTTCATGATATCAGGCCCCATCAATGATCAGTTAGCAGTTCGTTTAAGTGCAGAGTCTCAACACAAAGAT
>JASLJT010000285.1:0-2274 GCA_030747955.1 Verrucomicrobiales bacterium
TCAAAGGAAATTCCGGTTCGATTCATACCGCAATTAATATCAATGAATAGTCGAAGAGGATTAGAGCTGTTTCCTATTTCTGAGGTTATTATTATTGCTGATTCAAGATTGTCTACAATGGTAGAAAATGAGCTTTCCGGAAAATCATCTATCAGTTTTCCGAGCCTATTAATGTTAGGCCCTACTAGTTGGTAGGCTAAAAGTATATCCTTTGCTCCTAACTGTGCGGCCATTCTTGCTTCAGAGATAGTGGCGGCTTTGAATTGCTTTATGCCTTTATCAATTTGTAATTGAGTGACCTTGCTCATCTTGTGAGTTTTAAGATGAGGGCGTAACCTTTCTTTAAAATTATCTCCAGCTACCCGAATCATATTATCGATGTTTGCAGAGATTTTTTCCGGATCCACTAATAGAGCAGGTGATGGAATCGATTCGAGTCTGTCAATTTTTGGCCAATTCATCTAATCTACAAAGAATGGGTCGGTGCTTTCTTGAGGTGGATTTTTACCGAGAAGTGAAACGGAAACGATCAGAATAGCTGACCCAATTACGTCCCAAATGAAAGGGTTAAGATCAAGTAAATCATAAGGTTCAAAATTTCCTGTCATCTTGAAACCGATGATCGTCAGTCCGAGGTGAATGATTAAGGCTCCGAGCATACCTGCGATCGCGCCTTTAGGTGTCATTCTTGGCCAATAGAGGCAGAGAGCCATTGGCATTAGTAGGCATCCTGCGAGACCTCCACTAGCAAAAATGATGAGATCCTGAAGATATTGGGGGGGATTCATCATTGCGAAAACGGCTAAGATTCCCACGCCAAGTGTAATCATGTAGCTGAGTGATTTGAGTTTTTTTTGTGAAGCGTTGGGATTTATTCGCTGGTACACGTCTCTGACTAATGACGAAGAGAGCATAAGAATAAAACTGTCAACGCTAGACATGATAGCGGCGAAAGGTGCGGCTACGAGTAATCCGGCCAACCAAGGCATTCCTGCGTTTTTAGATAACAGTGCAGCTAGTTCAGGCATGACCCTGTCAGCATTGGCTTCCATGCCTGGCATTAATACTTTGCCACAGCAAAAAATGACTACTAGGCAGAAATAAATGAAGGAATAAAAGAAGGCAACTGTGATGATTGAACGGCGCAGAGTCTGTGTGTTTTTAAAGGCCATGAGTCTAACCATATTTGCCGGTTGCCCTGTGCCTCCGAACGGCCAGAAAATAAAGAAGCTAAGGGCAGTTACGATGGCAAGGAACCCAGTCCCTTTTTTTAAGTCTGGTCCAGGGGCTGTGAGGTAAACTCCTTTTCTATTTTCTCCATAAGCGTAACCTTTTTGAGACTTTATTTTAGCTGAGGCCGTTTTTGATAAGTTTTTAGGTTTGGAATTTTCATAAAGATATGCGTTTACACTGGAAGACTCATTAGTTCCTTCTTTAATGAGTGTTGATTTGGAGGGGACTATAAAAACCGTATCATTGCTGGTCTTATACCAGGTTCCTTTTTTGATTAGAATTTTACTTTTCGGGCTTTCTGGGGTCCTTTCAAAGACTGCTTCACAGACCTTAGGCGGAACCATTTGATGAAGTTTGCGCGTGGCTCGTTCTAACCCTCCTACTTGCCATAAGACAAGGACCAGCATAATCCCAACGCCTAGAAACATAATGATGCCTTGCATCATATCGGTCCACACTACGGCCTTAAATCCTCCATAAACAACATAGCCAATGACGGCCAAAGAAAAAATGATTAGAGTGAGAAGATATTCAGGATCCATTCCGGCAGGAGTGAATTGAGCGATGAATTCTGTGCCATTAATAAATAGTGGCTCTTCAGAAAGTAAGGTGCTTAGGATCATTCCTCCTGCCTTGAACTGCGCCATGAGGTAAAAGAACATGAATAGGACAATTATACTTGTTGCGACGAGTGTGACAGACTCACTCTTAAAGCGTTTTCCTAATACTTCGGGCAGAGTTATGGCGTTTACTTTTCTGGCAACATAATTGAGTCTTTTTCCTAAGACTCCTATGGCTATGAATGGGACAGTCATGTATCCAGCGATCCATAGCGCTAGTACCCAACCATGAGTATAAATCTTTGCGGGGAAGCCTATGAAACTTCCTCCCGAAGCGTTAGTCGTAGCAAAGGTCAGAGCGAATGCCCAGAGTCCGAGGGCTCGTCCTCCCAGAAAATATTCACTAACGAATGATTTGCTCTTTGAACTGCTCTTTCCTGCGATCCATGCCAGAGCAAAGACTGCTAAGACATATAGCCCA
>JASLJT010000286.1:0-8214 GCA_030747955.1 Verrucomicrobiales bacterium
TACTGATGCGCAAAAATGGTTCGATCATGCAGGGGGCGGCAGGCATGGAGGAATGTATGGATACACAGGGCCCGAAAAAAACAAACCTGCGATGGTTGCAACGGGAATGTTTTGTAGACAACTGGATCTAATATCCCCGACAGAACCTCGTATGGCAGAAAGTGCGGAGATATTAAAAATGCGACAGATCAATGTACGTAACCCGGATTATTACTATGTTTATTATGGTACGCTTGCTCTTTACCAGCACCAGGGACCCGTGTGGACAGACTGGAACGAACGGATAAAGGAAACTTTACCACTTTTACAAAAGAAGAACGGTTCAGAAAAAGGAAGCTGGGACAAAAGTGCAGCTCATGCTGCTTCTGGAGGCCGCGTCGTTTCAACGACCCTCGCGACTCTTAGCCTCGAGGTCTATTACAGACTCTTACCGATGTATGGTTTCCGTAACAAGGATGCTGAAGCACCTGCTAGGAAAATTAAAGGAACGAACGGTTAATTTTTTGCGCTGAAATCCTCTTTGTTCGTTTCTTTGACGGTCCCTACCTTTGTCCCCCACAAGTCGTGGCTTACTTCTTGTCACCCTTCATTTCACGAATCCAAACGTTGCGGAATCGTACATCCTGACCATGCTCTTGGAGTTTGAGGCCTCCAAGCGCTGAAGTGACTTTGATTCCTCCGTTAGCTTTCTTGATCTGGACATTGTCGTGAACCTTTACGCCGTTCCACCATACCGTGGCCCGAGCCGGCTCGATCATCTTATCGCCGTTCCAGCGTGCAGCCTTAGAGATGAAGTGGAATGAGTGCCACTGTCCGTTGGGCCGCCAGGCGTTCGTGTCCGGAACACGCTCCATGCAGAAGGCGGCAATACCGTGAGGTCCAATTTTCCAGCTGTAGGGATCTTTCGTGTTGTTTCCCTTGGGTGATTCAATCTGGATCTCGTAACGGTTATGAAGGTAAACGCCGCTGTTGGAGTAACCTTCAAGCGAATCGTCACCACGATTGCCGCACAGGACAAAGTCAACGTGACCCTCGAAGTCCCTATATTTCTTTTTGGTGACAAGGTCGTGTGTTCCCCAGCTCTTGCCGCCGTTCGTCATCAGCACTTTCGTGTCATCCGTGGGGCTCTTGACCAGTGACCAGGTGATCTTCATGTCACTCTTCGGCCACATTTCCCAGTTAGAATCGATCGATTTCTGTGTCCCGTCAAAGAGGATGTCCGCTCCTTTCGGTGCGTTGGCGCCGGCATCTTTCGTCTTATCGTAACCTGGCTTATCTTTCGGCTGAGTTGCTTTCGGTTCGGCACTCGCTGAGTGCATGACGGCAAATAGAGTAAGGACGGCAATTTGTTTGGTAGTGTTCATGAATTTCAATTGGGATGACATTAGGAATAATGTTAAAATTGGTTCGGATCAGTTAAAACAATAAAAATAAACTGTTTATATGCTTAAAAAATAGGGCAAATAGTTATGGCTAGCCTTTTTTACTGGCAAGGAAACTTACCAGAGAAGCAAATTCACTTATGCTAAGTGAATTTGCAAGTCCCTCAGGCATCATGGAAATTTTAAGTTCAGTCCGTGATTTGATATTGGATACTTTAAAGTTATGTGCTTGTCCGGCGATGTCGCGCATCTCAATTTTGTCAGCAGATTCTGAGGTCACGAAACCGACCATCGACTTATTGTCCTTGGTCAGAACGGACACTGTTGCAAAGCCTTGAGATATTGAAGCGTTAGGCTTGAGGATTGATTCAGCGATCTGGTCCCTTGATAGGACCGCACCGACCTGACCCATGTATGGACCCTTAGGAGCTTCATTAGGGCTCGTGGTATGACAAGCGATGCAACCTTGCTTAGTAAAGAGAACTTCTCCTTTTTTGGGATCTCCCTTAACGTCAGCGAGTGCGAGAATAATATCCTCAATCGACATTTTTCCAACTTGTCCTTTGGTTCTGGCAATGGCGCTAAGATCTATCGTGGGTTTGGCGGGTTTGGTGGGAGCGGCCGCAATTTTGGCGATGTCCACTCCTTCTATCCCTGATCTTGTCTTAGCATTATTAGTTGCTATTACCTGTCGATATTCGCCTTTATCCCAAACTGATTTAATGAATGTGCCAATTTTTTCTGACCCTTTCCATTTGATTGGGCGATAGTAGGGACCACGCGTATCGGGTCTAGTGCTCCACCACCATGAGCCATCATATGGAGCTTCGATTTGGTAGAGGCGGATCAGAGCAGTCAATATTCCTGGCCTGAATTTTTCTGCTGCTGCGGAACCATATTTTGCAATTAAACCGTCTACTGCCTTTTCATTATGCATTAGACGAAGTGCCCACAGGGCTCCACGGCTGTTAGGCCCACCCACGGCTTCGACACACGATTCTGATGCGCCCATGTCGACGAGAGCTTTTACGGCTATGTGCGGTAGAATAATAGGTGAGTTTGGTTGTGCGTGCGGTCCTTCTTTGGAACTGGAAGTACCAGAAACTGACGGCATGGATTTGGATACAATGAATTGAATTTTCCCTTTTCCTTTGGATGTATTTGCAAGACCGACTCTGGCTTTAAATTTTTTAGCTCCTGAAGGAACATTATATACGATCACGGAATTTGCATGAGTCCCAAGACCATCCGGCTGTAATTTGCCGTTTCCGTTCTTCAGTGGTCCACCCGTGGCACTGATACCAAATCCGATTTTCCCCCAACCACTTTTTGCAGATTTCCATTTTAATGTAGAAAGTTTTACCTTTTTGCCGCTCCCATTTTCAAAGACAGGATCGAACCAGGCCCCATGATCTTCTCCGTCCCCGTCCCCTCCGTCAGTGACCGTGAGATAGATTTGTTTGAACCCCGTCACATCAACTTCAACAGGAAAAGTCTTGAGTCCTTTGAAGGCTTTAGTTTGAAATGCAGGAGGAGTCGTTGGCGCTTGGGTAGGCTTTTCTTCTCCTGGAGGGTTTGCAATGGAAAGAAGATTATCGGCTGCGGACTTATCGCCTAGACGTCCCAACGCAACTGCTGCCGCGACTCTGACTCTCGGATTGTTATCTGATAGGGCCGGTATGAGCATTTCTTTTTTTACCCCTTCTAGTTGAGTCTTACGGTCAGCGATCGCTCGTAATGCCCACTCAGTGACGGTCTTGTCAGAGCTTAGCTTAGCGAGTCCTTTCGCTGCCATTGGCCCGGCCATTTGTTTGTAAGTGAATATGGCTGCGACTCTGGAATGGAGAGGAGCAGATTTATTTGCTGCAATGGAAGCGACGGCATTCATTGCCTTTGGCCTTTGCAAAAGTTCCTGAGAAGCAGCTAGCCTAGCCGTGGAACTTTCAGAGAGTAGTAATTGTACGAGTTCTTGGTCAGTTCGCTTTGCTGTGTTTTTAAAGGGTTTGTAGACCCATCCCTTGGGAACGATTCGCTCTACCCATCCCTTGTCAGGACTGCCCCGGTATCCTGCACCTGCCCAGGCCCCGGCATATAGCCGACCAGAGGCATCCGTATCAACATCACTGATCTGGTGTAATCTTATAAAGTTTTCCGGTTTTTGAGTGAATGTTGGTCCGTCCGGAGTGAGTCGGTGAATAATCAGTTGGCTCCTTCCCCAGTCACACATGATGGCTATGTTGTTATATTTTTCCGGCCAACTAGGCTCTTGGAGGAACATTGCCCCGGTCCCGCTACCGCCGCCCAGATCAACGAGGGCAGGAATAATTTCATCCGTAAAATTTTTAAATAGCATGGGATATCCATACTCACCGCTTTGAATGTGATGAATGAATCTTACGTTCCATCCTCCTCCGTCATTCGTGTTGCCCCGAGTATAAATATTCATGAAGGGATCGATGGCAATATCATAAATGTTACGTAAACCATGCGTGTACACTTCCATCTCGCTACCGTCAGGGCGGACCCGGAGAACACCTCCACCGAGCATGGTCAGTTCGGTCCCGTCAGTTCCCTTTGCCCCATGAATTCCGAAATCGCCAACGGCAATATAAATCCATCCATCGATGCCCATTCTGATTCCGTTCGTTGTGTGATCTGCACCGCGGTCCTGGTTATGCTTTGGTGGGCTAATGTCTGAGATTAATTTTTTAGGTGCACCGTCAGCTATCCCGTCCCAATTCTTATCTTCGAGGACTGACAGATGCATGCCGGTTAACTTTCCTATACTGGCAGGTATGACCGTATGTAAGACATAGAGTTTTGTTCCTACGGCAATTAAACCTCTAGGATTATCAATGTTGGCATAGACTGTATGTTTATTCGCTTCTCCATCACCGTTCGTATCAACTAGGCGTACGATTTTCCCCTTTCCTGGGCCCTTTCCCAATGATCCAAGCATATCGACACCAACAAAGACTTCTCCGGTTGGTGCCGCACAGAGACACGCGGGGCTGGGGGTAATTTTTGGTCCGGAAAACTTTATGGATTCTAGTTCGGGGGGAACCTCTGCATTGGCAATAGTTAAAAAAGAAGCCAAAATACAGGGCATTAGCAATGTTTGGGAGATTTTGCACATAACGGAATTAAAGTTTTAATTAATTATACTCTGGGCTCGGATTTAGCGGAAGTTATGTTATTAATTTTGCTCAATTTTCAAGAAGTTTCCAGCTTCAACTTGTAATCTAGTTTTTTTAGTCGAGAATCCCCGCCCGTAACTAACTTCATGCAGTTTTTCCCCGGCCAACGTTGGATCAGCGAATCTCAGCCTGACAAAGGCTTGGGATTGATATTGAAGACGACTGACGAAACCGTGACTGTGGTCTTTCCTGCTGTCGATGAGACCCTCACATATGCGACTGGATCGGCTCCCCTTCGTCGTGTGGTTTTTGGTACTGGTGATACGATTGAGTTGCATGACGGTAGTAGCCTGATAGTTGAGGAAGCTAAGGAGTCTGAGGGCCTGATTAGCTATATTGTTGAAGGTAGGAAAATTGGGGAAAGTGAACTCAGTGATCGGATCGGATTTCATCAGCCTGATGCCCGGTTATTGGGTGGACGCATTAACTCATCGAGAAAGTTTCTTTTGAGGCAAAGGGCTCTCCAGGCAAGGTCTGAGATGAGGGGGCGCAAAGAAAGGGGCCTCATGGGTGCGCGCATCGATTTGATTCCTCATCAACTTTACATAGCTGATGAGGTTAGTAAGAGGCACGCTCCTCGGGTCTTACTTGCTGATGAGGTTGGTCTCGGGAAGACGATCGAAGCTTGTCTTATTATGCATAGCCAATTAGTCTCGGGACGTATTTCTAGGGCTCTGGTCTTGGTTCCTGAACCATTAGTGCACCAATGGTTTATTGAGCTCTTGCGTCGTTTTTCACTTCAGTTTGCTATCTTTGATGAGGAGCGTTGTGTTGCAATAGAAAGTGGAGGCGAGGCAGAAAATGTTGGCCTTGAAGAGGAACCAGTTAAAGAAGTGCCCGAAGAGGACGTGAATCCTTTTCTTGATGATCAGCTCATCTTGGCAAGCATTGATCTTTTGGCCAATGATGAACGCCGAGCTTCTCAGGCACTGGATGCTGGCTGGGACATGCTGATTGTTGATGAGGCACATCATTTAGATTGGTCCGTTAACGAAGTTAGTAATGCATATAAAGTTGTCGAACAGCTCGCATCTACTACTGATGGTTTGCTTTTACTTACAGGGACACCCGGACAGCTCAGGCCGGAAGGACACTTTGCGAGACTAAGATTGTTGGATCCTGACCGGTTTTCGGATCTTGAAAAGTTTTTGGTCGAATCGAAGGATGCGGCTCAAGTTTCGGCGATCGCTGCTAAGATTGATACGGATGCTGATTTTGAGGATTCAGAGAAAATTAAACTCTCTGAATGGGTAGGAGGTGATCTTCCTGAGGACTCAGAAGAACTCCTACGCAGGCTCCTTGACCTTCATGGGACCGGGAGAGTCATGTTCCGTAATCGTCGAGTCAATTTGGGCGGGTTCCCCGAGCGTGAGGCAATCCTATGTTCTTTAGAGACTGAAAATGAGGAGAATGATCCACGCATAGATTGGCTCATTAATTTACTGGAAAACCTTGGAGAAGAAAAAGTACTAGTCATTTGCCGCACAGTTGAGGCAGCTGAGCAGTTAAATGAATCGATTCTGGAAAAGGTACGTTTAAAGACGACCCTTTTTCATGAGGGATTAGAGCTGATAAAACGGGACCGAAGTGCTGCCTATTTTGCTGAAGAGGATGGGGCACGAATGCTCATCTGTTCTGAAATAGGAAGCGAAGGAAGAAACTTTCAGTTTGCGAGCAACCTCATACTTTACGATTTGCCCAAGACCCCATCTCTACTCGAACAGAGAATAGGAAGACTTGATCGCATTGGTCAGAAAGACACGGTCCGCATTTACGTACCATTTGTTGTAGGCACTGAACACGCGGCTCTCGCGCAATGGTATCATCAGGGAATGGACGCTTTTCAAAAACCGATCGAGGGAGGCTCAAAATTGCTTGAGCAGTTTGGCGAAGAAATGGAAAGGACCGACCCTACCGATTCAGGTGCATGGGAAAAGATCATTATGCAAACAAAGTCGGCAAAGAAGGACCTCGATGAGGAACTTGAATCGGGCCGGGACAGATTGCTGGAGATGAGTTCTTTTGATCAGAAAGCCGCAAAGAAAATCGTGGATGACATTGATTCGATAGATCAGGACCCCACACTTGAGATTTTAATGACGGATCTTTTTGATCAGTTTGGAATTGCGATCGAGGAGCTTGGAGATCATTGCTATTATATTAAACCTGATACCGTTTTTGCGGGAGATGCTTTCCCGGGAATGCGGGAAATTGGCATGTCTATCACTTTCGACAGGTCCTCCGCAATGAGCAATGAGCAGATGACCTTTATTTCTTGGGACCATCCGCTCGTATCTACCTGCATCGATCTGATGCTCAATGGAGAACAAGGGTCCAGTTCGTTTGGACAGATCCTCGGCACGGCTGCCGAGGCAGGACTGGTGGCAGAATGCACATTCTTGCTGGAGCCGGTCTGCCCCGCTTCGTTAGGCGCGGACAGGTTCCTTCCTCCGACCCCGATCCCAGTAGTCGTTGATCATGGTGGGAACGACATTAAACCGAATTTCGATGGAACGAAGGTGAGGGAAGGTAACCGTAAGTGGCTTCGAGCTAAAGTTGAGATTCTCAAAAGGATGGTTCCAGTCATGACGGAAGCTGCGGAAAAAGTGGCAGAAAAAGATGCTGTTAAGAATCGTAAGGCCGCAGCAAAGAAAATGGAAAAGGCATTAGAGGATACCATTGACCGACTCGAAAGGTTAAAGAGGCTAGGCCATCCGGTTCGCGAAAGTGAAATAACTGAGGCCCAGAACGAACGGGATGCGTTGCGGATTCATCTTGCCAAGTCTAGGCTCAGGCTAGATTCAATCAGATTATCGGCGATCGGAGCCTAACTTCTTCACGATCTTCTTAGTGCATTGAACAATGCTTGGGAAGAGATTTATCCTCTGCTTTCAGAAGAGTTAAAAAAGGATACTAAAGCATAGACCCAGAACAGTTTTCATATGGATCTACTTTTTGTTATTTGCTTCTGAAGATTGTGCCGGAACAGCGGTATTGAGTATCTTTAATTTTTCAAAGTTGGCGACTTTTACTGCTTTAATATTTCCATCCGAACCGCTCTTATCAGTTGTTCCGCCTGCACAATAGAGACTCTTGCTATCAGGTCCACGCAAAACTCCGTATCCACAATTATAATTATACTTGCCGACTACTTTGAAGTCCGGCGTGGCCTTTAACAGCACATCCCCATAACATCCGAACCACCAGTGGCCTTGAGCAAAGGCCGCGGCTTGGATTCCCAGTCTGGTCCAGCCGCTTTTTACTATATGCCGTTTTTTGAAATTAAATTCCTTATCATACTCATACACATAATTTTCCTGAACGCCTTCAGGTAAGCCTCCCACTACGATGAAGCGGCCACTTTTAAAGGCAATGCCACCGGCTCCGTGTTTGACCTCGGGCACAGGATACTTGGCTAATCTTTCAAGACTTTTAGAGTCATACACGTAGACCCAGTTGTCTGCATTGCCCTTAGGATCATTGAAGGCACCGAAATTAACTGCACAATAGATTTTGCCATTTGCAAAACAAACGTCCCCATGATGGTCGGCGACTTTGATCTTTTTTATGATCTTGCCTTGAATATTTGTCTTCACTAGTGCCTTCGTAAAGCTCCAGAAAAAATTCCCCCCACT
>JASLJT010000287.1:0-3202 GCA_030747955.1 Verrucomicrobiales bacterium
GGTGACCCACTGTTAACATTAGAAGCAATGAAGATGTACACTACAGTGTCCTCTCCTCATTCAGGAACTGTAGAATCAATTGAAGTCACTTCTGGTGACAATGTTGACACCGGAGACCTACTGCTGATCATTGCTTAACAGTCCTCTATTCAAAATTGCGATCTAACCTTAATCGCAAAAATGCTTTTTCAAAATCTGACGGCAATCGAATTAAATTGCTTCTTATCAGAGGTCCAATTTCGGCTCGATCAATAGGCAGATTATTCCATTTATTCAGATCATCAGAATACTCGAAAAACACTTTAAAATCACTTGCGACCAACCTCGTACCCACTTCCCATATCATTGCATTCTCCTCAACGTCAAACCTAGGCAACTCTAATTGATCAGAGTGCCCTGCTTTTCCAACTAGAACATATTCTATAGCGTTCATTAGCCCGTCTCCATCATCGTCTGCATACTGAGGCCCAACCCCATTCAGATCAGACCACATTTCATATGTCTCTTCTAAAATTATTCCATGTGGGCTCCCTAGGTAACTACCAATTGTCCAAGACGATCTAGAATTATAAATGGACGGATCAATCAATAAATCATTCAACTCTAATGAATACCCATACCCATCGGCCTGACTGTACCATTCATCATTAAATGAAAATCTAGCCATATTAAATGGATAAGGTTCAGGCAACTGAAGAATTAGTTCCTCGCCTCCATTATTCAATCTCCCTACATACTCATCAATTAAATGATTCACATCACCATACCTTGAAGCAAACCCGTTTAAACTAGATACAAGAACGAATGTCTCCTTAGGCGAAAGCAATACTTCACCAAATGTATACTCAATTCCTTTTACAAAACTAATTCCATTTAAATTTAATGTTTTATCTCCAACATTCTGCAATTCAATGTACTCGAAATCAGAACCACCCAGAGGATTATACATAATTTCCACTATTCTAAGGGAATTATATATTCCCAACAGCCTCTCATATTCTATAAACTCATCTGAATCTTTCGCTGGCTGCTCAACTCCAGGGGTAGGTACCACAAATTTCTGATAGGAATCAGTTCCGACTATTTTCCCTTCTGATATCCCTTCATTCTGCGGACCATATATAACGGCATCTAGAAGAGACCCATCTCTATCCGTGAGAACGATTTGATCAAAGTCAGTGGAAAGCTTAAAACGCTTAGGTTTAATGCTTACATAACCATTTGAAGCAATAAAACTTAATTCAGGAAGAACCATCGAATTTTCATTAGTAGATTGCGAGTCAGAAAGATTGATTCCTGATAATGCGACTGGAAATGATGAAGGGTTAACCAATTCAATAAATTCACTCCCATTTAATTGCCCTGGATTAGCCAGCCATTCACTGATTCTAAGATCAGAAGAATCAGCAGTGATCGCCTCCTTATTCTGAGCTCCTGGAGTCGGGACATTTAACGCCCACAAAGAATCCCTTCCTTGCCTACCAATGGAGTAATTAACCGCCTGGAATCCATAATCAATTGAATCTAACAGCTCATCTGAATTAAATAAGTAGAGAGCCCCCCCTCCATTACTTATGTTATCAAAATCTTTAGAAAGATTTAAATCAATTACCAAGTATCCCCACGCTTCAATCTCATTACTTTGGTCAAGATTTATTCGCAAATCATCACCGACCGAGGAAATAACGTAAAAGCCATCCAAGTTAAGAGCCTTAGGGCTTGAATTATATAGCTCAATGTATGAAGGATTTCCGCCATCAGATTCATAAATTCCTTCATTCAAAATCAGCAACTCGTTCAGAACAAGCCTATCAGGATAAGATTCAACAATTTCCCATTGCTCTGATCGAGTCGGTATTTCCTGCCAATTTCCTGCAAAGTCTTGCCCCAAAACTTCAACTGCATAATTACCAGGTGACAAATCTTTTAAAAGTATTTCTGCACTACGAACAGTGGACCCCGAAGGATTAAAACCTTCCCCGATTTCATTCACCTCACTCCATTCCGCATCTCTCAATCTCCACTTATAAGCAAAATATCCAGGCCCACCAACTACCAATACAGCTTCTCGATCTGTTGTAACTGGAGCCGGCTCTCCAGATATAAATATTCCAGAAGGAACCAAGGCTCCGAGATCTTGGCCGAATCTTCCGGCCTCTCTTGCAGGGGACGCAGGATGTAACTTAAAATTTTGAGACTCAGGGTCAGTAAATAACGGAAAATCAACGACGTTCTTCTCCCCCAAATCTAAAACACTGACACCTTCGTGATTCCTTCCTATATCTAAGTCTGATAATTGCGGATCTAATAGATTTTGAACCAACTCCAATGGAGTTACTGGAAACGGCGGCTCTTTAGCATCATCAGCACCACTAAAGACTCTCGGAGTGACTAATATATTGTCAGCAAGATACGCCCCTTTTCCATGAGTAGCTCGAGAATCAGTATCTGTAGGTATAAAAAGATTAACCACTGACGCAACGCTCGGATTATCAAACCTATCATTAAAATCAGGATGGATTTTATGAACGGTATTATTCTCAAAAATTGCAGCGCTCTGTATTTTTAAACTAATAGCATGATCAACATCAGAAAAGATATTCCTCGATATAACAAACGTAGCATCTGGACCAACGTCACCAGTAGAAATTGCATTGGCATAACCTCTATCTGAGGTTTCATCATCCTTGAAAACATTAAGAAAGACATTTTCTGACAAATAAACATCTCCTCCAAGATCACACAGTTCATCGCCAGCACCTTCAAAATAGTTACCTATAATTTGCACTATTGGATCTGGCCTCCATCCACTATCAACATCGATGACGTCATTATGACCCTTATTCCTTCCAAAATAGTTATTTTTTATAATGTATCTACCACCTTCAGGGATTTCTCCGACTCCTTTTATGTGCTCACTAATATTATCTAGACCAAGCTCTGCTGGCTTCTCATCTTCAGTAAACATGTCAGGGAACTTTGTGTTCTTTATAACAATTGATGCATCCTCCGTATAAATCATCCTTATGTGAGTTCTGCTAAAAGACACATCCTCTATTACACATTGGGATTTTATCACACCAATGGCACCCTCTTCATCTTGGGCACTATCAAAATCAGCGCATATGATTGTGTTTTCTGGATCTAATGTATTAATTAGTTTCAAGCCCCCCCATTTTGGAGGGGCATCAGGCAGTTCTCC
>JASLJT010000288.1:0-12593 GCA_030747955.1 Verrucomicrobiales bacterium
ATAAATAACGAGTCTGATCTGAGAAAAGAACCTTATTCTTTTCTTTAAGAAAGCCAAGGCTTAGCAGGAACGGACCCTCGAGAACGAGAACGTTTGTAACCTCCCCCATTAGCTGCCTGCCAAGCACTAATGCGACGAATAAGTTCTCCTGTGGTCGAATCTCCTGATACCGTATCGGCTAGGATACTTGCCAAATCACTATCATATCTGATTATATCTTCGGCAAGTTCTCTGAGGCTATCTTCTTCAGCAGATTCTTTAGCATATATCCAATCGCTTGGATCATCATGACTTCCCGGCTTGTCTCCATTTAATTCTGAAGGCATATCAAATTCATTTTTATCAATATTTTCCGGGCTGTTCGATCTTGGGTTAGGCATTTTATGTAATGTATTTCTTGGATCTATTGATCTTCGGATTTTGAATCCAAAAACGTAGATCCCTTTTCTATGTATTCCCTGATCGAATCGATTAGTAAAAGGTTCGCAGTCTCGGCAGCATTCTTACCGAACATCCCCGTCTCGGTCATCCGATCTAGGTGTTCGCGAACCCTTTCCGTTACAGAAACGGTCAGTTGCACAGAGGAAATCGCATTTTTTTGCCGAGCCATCCAGATAAAAATAGAATAATAATGCCATTCTTTTCTCATTTGTAAAACATTTTTTTGATAATTATAGCAATTTTGCTTTATCTAGATCTGAAAGGGCAAACGGCCTAAATTTATAAAACTTTTGAATCAGATCGACTGCAGATCTCGACTTCAAGTATTCAACAAGAAAATAAATAACGATTTATTCTTATTAATGCCCGCCCTTTAAAAATGCATTTCAATTTGCTGAAATGCTACTCGAGACAAATGTGAATCGACTAAAAGTCAAACTTGCCAGGATCCTCAAGATTGTCAAAACGACCAGCTCTATCATCAGTGTCACGAACGATTTTCGCTTCTGGCAAAGCTTTGCGAAGTGTGGAAACTCCATTAGAAGTGACCGCAGTATTCCAAAGATATAGTGCTTTTAAATCCCGGTACTTTGCTATGATCGGCACACTCGCGTCTGTGACTTTGGTCCCATATAAATTCAACCATTCCAAAGATTGTAAATCAGCTAACGCTTCAATTCCCTTATCACCGATCTGAGTCCGATTAAGATTCAAATGAGTCAATCTTCCCAGTTTCCCAACATGCTTGAGACCCGCATCAGTGACCTTGGTCCGACTAAGATCGGCTTCAACTACATTTGCCGCTAAATGCAGGATCTGTTCTATTTCCTTATCTGTTATCTTGTGATAGGTCGAAATCCATTCAACTGATAAGTATTCTGGAAGGGTAACAGAAACTGGATTAATTGTTGCTCCTAAACCTTCGAGGTGAGCTATTGCATCTGCGTTCGGTTCCCTAGCCGGCGTACTCTTTACTTTTCGCGCATCAAGGTCAGCAGGAATTTTACCCAATGATCCGCCAGAACCAGAACTGAATTTAGCTCCATCATCAATCCACTTCTTTATTAAGGCCAATTCCTTGGCTGATAAAGGACTACCATCATCTGGAGGCGGCATTATATCATCAGCGTTCCTGGGTAATGATACACGTATGTAAAGTTCGCTACTTAATGCGTCTCCAGGCTCCAAGACACCGCCTGATCTTATTCCTGTAGGAGTGTCCAGAGCAAGGCCGGCTTTGGGCTTCTTATCTGATTCCTTCTTCTTGGCAGTGTGACAAGAATTGCACTTCGATGCCATGATAGGAGCAATTTGTTTTTTATAATCAACGTCTTGCCCAAGGCCCACCAAAGGCAGAAACATGATTCCCATCACAGTAATGGAAAAATTGCGTAAAGGAATATTCAGCATCATGCCAATGCAAATAATAAGAAAAGGAGTTACCAGGGACTCCTCAATTTATATTATCTAATTACTATGCAAAGACCTCTTTGACAGGCTTAGCCTCATCGCCAATGGTAAATGGACGGCCCGAAGGAGAATTTACAACTCTTTCTGTAGGTAGACCCAAAGCGTGACCAATCGTAGCATTGAACATTCCAGGAGTAACTACACCTTCTTTGACTGTATGTGCTTTGCGATCAGTTTCTCCGTAAACAAAGCCACCCTTGACACCGCCGCCTGCCATTAAACAGGTGAAGGCCCTAGGAAAATGATCTCTGCCTGTATTTTCATTAATTTCAGGAGTCCTTCCAAATTCAGTTCCAAGCGCAACTAATGTAGAATCCAAGAGGCCTCTTCTTTCGAGGTCAGATATGAGACCTGCGAGAGCAGTGTCTAAAATCTGACACCTAGACTCTACAGATACAAAGTTGTCATTATGTGTGTCCCATCCACCCATGCTCACTTCTATGAACCTGACTTGGTGCTCAACTAGACGACGTGCCAATAGGCAACCTTGACCAAATCCGTTCTGACCATATAGGTCCCGAATCTTAATATCTTCATTATTAAGGTCGAAGGCCTTAAGGTCTTCACTGGTCATCAGTTTGATGGCCTCATCATAAAGACCATTGTAGGTCTTGATTTGTTTCTGTTTAAATTTTCCGTGAAAGGTTGAATTCATCTTATCAGCAAGCTCAAGACGACGATTGAAATCCGGCTCACTGACTGAATGTGCTCTCTTAGAATCTTTGAGCCCATCATTCGCATTGCCGAGTGGAACACCCCCATACTTTGCACCCATGAATCCTCCAGTCGCATTCTCAGCGGAACCTCCAACCGATACGAATCCTGGAATTGTCGTGTTCCTTCGGCCTGATAATCTCATGACCCAAGCTCCTAAAGCCGGATGCACAATAGTGCCACGCATAGGATAGCTCCTATGAAGAAGGTACTGGCCCTGTTCATGCGCGCCCTGATTAGTCTGCATTCCGCGGAAAAGAGTAATGTACTTCATCATGGCCGCAGTCTTCGGAAGGAATCCTGAGATTTGTATACCATCTGCACTAGTATCTATTACCGGAGTCGGTCCCTGAACTTCTTGATTTTGAGGCTTAGGGTCAAAGGTATCTAAATGACTCATGCCCCCAGACATATTAAGAAAGATAACACTCTTGGCCGCACCACGGCGCATCGGTGGAGCTGCTGCGAAAGTATCGTTAGTTGCAACGGTGGCTCCAAGCATTGGCAAAACGCTTACTCCCAAGCAATTCTTGGCAGCACCTATCATGAATTGCCTACGAGTTAGTTCGTCGCTCTTATTATATATGGTTTTATCTGACATTTGTTTGTAGCAGTTTACTTGTTTATGTACTGAAATCTTTTCTCAAATTAATTACTGAAGAAACATGAACTCCGCAGTAGAAATTAAGGCCGACACCATGTTCTCTGGGGCCGCAGCTCCATTTGATTTAAATTCCTCAATGAATATTTCTTTCTCTAAATTCGTAGGTAATCTTGACAGTATACTAATAAAGGCACGGTCAATCTTTTCCTCATCAGTCTTACCCTTCTTAATTACACGAAAAACTTTTGCATTGCCATTAGCAGTGATATGTCGCTCAACGTGTCCGTTCAGGATTGAAAGTACTTGAGTAACATCTGAATCAGTACTTGAGTTTTCAATGACCTCACGGTTCGACTGTCCAAACTGTCGAAGGAAATGACCATTAGGCATTGGTGATTTAAGTTCAGAAGCACGCATTTCATTCCCGTGCTTCTTACTAGAATTATAAGCCATCATCATCATCTGCATCTTCTCTCCACCTCCTTTACTGCCACCTTTGTCTCCCTTTATCTGGTCGTGCAGTTTCTTTGTATAATCCCAAACTTCTGTACCCGTATCCAAGGCCATCACATCATTATAAAGGTCCTTCATGGATTTCTTACCAACCAGTACGGGTCTCCCCCTATAAATGATAGCGTCTCCTCCATAACCGTTCCCTTTCCTCTCATCAAGATTATCAACTTTGAGAGTTAATAGAGAATCCCAAATCTGCTCAGCGCTTAAACGTTTTAATTGGCGGCCATTAAAATGGTAAGCGGCCCTGTCAGGGTGTTGAATGGTGTTAGGGCTGAGCTGAAAAGCGTAACTCTTATAAAGAACCTTCTGAAATGCCTTAAGATCATAATCAAGATCAATTAAGAGTTCTTCTAGATATGACATTAGAGAAGGGTTAGACGGCTCAGAGGCTGAGCTGAAGTTATCAAGCGGTTCAAATAGACCCGTTCCCATGACCCTCTTCCACATTCTATTTGCTATGACCTTTGTGAATCTTGGATTATCAGAATTCACTAACCAATCAGCAAATTTCTGCCGGGCCTTCCCTGGATCAGTGCTCTTGGATCTAGTACTAACTTTGACCGTCTTACCGAAATGACTCAAGGACTTGGCTCCGACCCTCTCACCAGGATCTCCGTCACGATACTTATAGTCTTTCGGCAACTTAATGGTGCCTGTTCCAGAATCACTAATTGAAAAATCATAGACCGCATATCTAACTAACCTCGACACGTCCCTAAGCTCCCTGCTAACGCCGTCCATATCTTCTTTGTCTTCGAGATAGTTGGATAAATGACTCTTGGCTGTCTTGATACCGTTGGTGAACGCAGCCATCTGATAAAAGTCCATCTGCTTCCATGAATCAAACGGATGATTGTGACACTGCGCACATTCGATCCGAGTCCCTAGAAATATCCTAGTCGTGTTGGCCATATTGTCCTTAAGCATGCCAGTGTCCCTCACATAGTAACCAACGGCACCGTTCTGCCATCCACCTCCAGTAGCTGCAACTAGTTGGTGTACCATCGTTTTGTATGACTTGTTTTCGGCGATGGAATCCTTAATCCATTTTATGTAAGGTGCACCGGAAGTGTTCTCAAATGTGTCAGTGGCCCTTAACAAGTCTGCCCACCAATTGAACATATGCATGTTATAGCCATAAGAACTTAACAACAGGTCAATGAGTTTATTGCGCTTCTCTGGATCCTGATCATTAAGAAATTCTACAGATTCTTCGTAAGAAGGAATGCGACCAATTACATTAAGATACGCTCTTCGGAGGAACTCGGAATCGGTAGCCTTTCCAAGTGGCCGTATCTGCTTTCTTCTGAAATCAGCACCCACGAGTCTGTCGATTTTTTTTGATGCCTCAATTTGAAATTCAACTGATTGGCTTTTGGAAACAGATCCTGCTCGTTGAGCAAGTTGTGAACTTGCATCTAGAACAAAAAAGGCAGTAAAAAATGCCAGAGCAGTGCTAATCCTTATCCGCTTCATTATGGTTTAATATAGCTTATATTGCGGGGCATCTGCAACCAGAGAATAAGTTGCAAGAATAGATTGAATATTTAGCTTCCTTAAATATATATCCCTTAAAAAAAGCTGTAAATACTAGAGCTTTATTACTTTTCGTTAACCCCTTATGAACGGTAACTTCCAACCACCGTCACCCGCAACACGGATGTCACGTAATCCAAAACCGGTTCTGGCTAGAAATAATAAAACCAAAGCAACTAGAAACAGCTTAATGAAAGGGACAATTTCAAAGCCCATCATTGCATTACTTTGGTAATAAGTGAGTGGGGAAAAAACAGCCCAACTTTCAAGACCCTTAATAGCCTTAGATAAAGTAGTAATGATGTAGCCTGCTAATACCAGGATGCCTGAGATCATTGCGGCAGAGGAACGGGACGGCACGCACATACTAAGTGCCAAGCTGAAACAGGCAAAGAACCATGTCACAACAAATACGGATACATATGGGAGTAACAATTGAAAAGGTGGGAAGTTCATAGATCCTGCCTTAACAACACCTATCCACAGACCCAGCCAACCCAGACCAATAATACACGAAAGACTAGCAGTGAAAGCAATGACCCTTCCCCAGAAAAGTTGTCCTCGGCTGACAGGATGAGCGAGTACAAAATCAAGAATCCCTCTCTCCTCATCAGCTGCTAATAGACCACTCCCCGACACTGATCCGTAAATACCAAGGATGACCGGTAGGAATGCAAAATATCGTAATGATATGAATCCTTCAGGAGTAAAAATCTGTTCAGCCTCATCACCCCCTATGAAACTCTTAACTAATGGTTTTAAGTTTTCAAGGACTGGTCGTAATTGCCTTTCATTTTCTGCAACCAAATCATAGAAAGGAATCGTTATAATGCCCAAAAGCATTAGAGGAATTCCCCAGCCTATGATCGCCCAAACCGATCGACGAAAAGAATATCTGGTAATAATATAAAACTTATTCATTTCCTTTTTTTTCCGGCTGATCTCTTTCAATCGCTTCTCCATAATAGGAAAGAAAAACCTCCTCAAGGTCAGGCCTACCAGTCTCGATAGACTCTACATTATATCCAGCCAATACCTTAATGAGGTCATCCATTTCCCCATCAACCATTAATTTTAACTCACGTCCATCCGGACTTACCTCGTCCAATAGGATACCAGTCAATGCTTCTATTTCTTCAGTACGCACTACTGTATTTTCTGCAAAAATCACTTTCATCCTCCAAGCTCTTCCAGACAAAAGTGAACTCGTTTCTCCAACTTCAACGATCTGCCCCTCCCTTATAATTGCAACGCGGTCGGCAATGGCCTGAACCTCGGCAAGGACGTGTGAAGAAAAGAAAACCGTAGCCCCTGAACGGCGTGATTCCTTGACCATTTCAAGTACAGTCTGTTGAATTAGCGGGTCCAGACCACTCGTCGGTTCATCCAGTAAAAGGAGATCAGGACAATTCATAAATGCAGCAATAATCCCCACCTTTTGTTTGTTGCCTTTTGATAGATTCTTTATTTTCGACTTGATATTAAGATCCAACTGCTCAGCAAGTTCCTGAGCTCTACTGCGACAATTCTCTCCTCCTCCGCGAAGTTCTCTCAAAAACTCCAAAACGGAATGCACTGAAATATTCTCATCAAGCCTAAGCTCACCTGGCAAATATCCGCAATACTTACGGACTGCAACTGGATCCGATTGAGGGTCCTTTCCAAGGACGGAAACTGTTCCTGCATCAGGACGAATAAGGTCAAGCATACAACGAATTGCGGTCGTTTTACCGGCGCCGTTTGGACCAAGAAATCCAAAAACTTCACCTCTATTTACAGTCAAATCTATTCCCTTAAGGGCCAAGAAAGACCCGTAGGACTTTGACAGATTATTTACATGTATTGCGGGATCAGACCCCTTATCGTTCATTAATCTCAATTAAAAAAAATAGTTCTTGGGTCCACCCAAAGACGAACCGAATCATTAGATGATACTTCATCAATCTTCGGAGCCGTTACTTCGATGACACTAGGATCTTGAAAATGTTCAGGCTTAGTTTCTGGATGGGGCCAATAAATAAGCCCAGTGACACACTTACTCAAGCCAACAGACAGGCTCACTTCAAAGAAAGAAAAGTCCTCAGCCGGACAATCAGCGTGCCATTTAACATTTTTAAATGCGTGGGTTGGATTGACAGGATTTGGTTTTAAAGGAAATACCGAAATATTAATCGTGGCTCGATAATAACCGTTCAAATTCAATCCATTCTTTTCAAATATTGGCCACTGAAGGGCCAGAGTACCTTCAGGAAAACGAGGATCTCCGGCTCGCCCTGAAGCGACGCCATGCCCCTTAACAATTTGCCCAAAAATAATATCCATTGAATTCAAAACCAATCAAAGGAATCTGATTTAGCATAATATCCAGATTCTTTTATCACGGAACATGTTTTAGGTAATGGGTATATTTGATTTAAAAAACGAATTAGAATTGGCTTCAACAAAATGCACTAATGATTAAATGAAATCAATGAGCTAAATCCCATTTGTGTTTCAGTGGATCTTCCCGAAAATTAATATCATGTCTAAGCATCAAGTCATACTAAATTGGAAGCGTCAAGGTGCTCCTTTTACTTATAAGGAATTTCCAAGAGCACATACTTGGGACTTTGGTAACGATGAACTCGTGAAAGCATCTGCTGCCCCCGATTTTCTTGGAGACCCTTTACTGGCAGATCCTGAGCAGGCCTTTGTAGCATCATTAGCAAGTTGTCATGCGCTTACCTTCCTCGCTCTGTGTTCATTACAGAAAATTACAGTGAACTCTTACTCTGACACAGCTATAGGATACTTAGAAAAAGCAGAAGACGGTAAGCCGTGGCTTTCTAAGATAGAACTAAATCCCTCAATAGATTTTGAAGAAAGCGAAAAATGTGACCCTGCAAACATAAAAGATATACATCAAAAAGCTCACCTCGAATGCTTCCTAGCACGCTCAGTAAAAACCCAAATAACAATTAATTAGAAATTAATGACTTCCAGATCAATTAAATCAGCACTCTTGTCCATTGGACATAATTGATGTTAGTCTAATAATATGAAATCAATATTTTATCTCCTCATTACAGTTCTTTGCCTGAGTTTCTTTTCGCCTTCGCTACAAGCTCAAAATCTAGTCTACGAAGGCACTTCCGGTATTGGTAAGGGAAAACATATTGTTTTCATTGCAAGTGATCATGAATATCGTGGCGAAGAAACATGCCCTGCCATTGCTCGTATTCTGGCTCATCGATACGGTTTCAAATGCACTGTTCTTTTTGGTTTAGATGATAATGGGCACATCAAACCAGGATCCTCAAAGATCCCAGGAATGGAGGCCTTGGACAAAGCAGATATGATGTTTTTATTCCTTAGATTTTTAGCTCCCGATGACGCATCAATGGAGCATTTCATTAATTATCTGAATCGCGGAGGACCGGTCCTCGGATTACGCACGACAACGCATGGCTTCAATGGCCTCAAAGGAAAAAACAGCAAGTACAATTACAACTCACGAGACAAGAGCTACGACTGGGGATTTGGCCGTCAGATACTAGGTGAGACCTGGAGACCGCGTGAAGGTGCTGGACATTATGGAAGAAACCATAAATTCAGCACACGAATGTTCGTGGTTCCAGAGCAAAAAAATCATCCTGTCATGCGCGGAGTAAAGGATATGCACGCGATGGCTGGAGCGTACAGTGCAGTGCCTATCGAGGGATCTGTCATACTGGGCAAGAACCAAGTTCTCGATTCAATGAAACCGGACGGCAAGCCACTCCCCAATAAGCCTCCTAGCCCCTCAATTTGGGTCCGTAGCTACAAATCTGCTTCTGGTAATGAGGGGCGTGTTTTCACTTCTACCCAGGGCGCTTCTGAAGATATTATTAGTGAAGGTGTCAGGCGTTGTATTATTAATGGAGTGTTTTGGTGCATGGGTCTTGAAGAAAGTATAAAAGCTGACATGAATGTCGATTTTGTAGGCCCATACCAACCAACAACATTCAGCTTCGGAGGTGGACGAAAGAAGGTAAAGCCAACAGATCTTGCAGGCTTTGAAAGCCCCATAATGCCAAAGAAGAAGTAGACGTTTCTTATTTTTGAGCAACACAATTTACTAGCCCAAATCAAAAAATATTTTCCGTGACACACCTTTATCTTAATGAAAGGTGAAAATCACCTATGCGATAAATAACATTGATAGGAAGGAAAATAAATCTTGTAAATGCTTCAAAGAATTACACGGCTCATACTTTTTGCCCTCACTCCATTGGTGGTATCAACTAATGCGTTAGGTATAGATGCCCAAGCAAAAGATATTAATTCTTTGAACAAACGTGACAAGGCCCGCGCCTCTTTACTTTTCAAGGACTACGAAAAATATCAGGGTAACCATAGAAGGCGTACAGAAATTATTCGCCAAATGATGGGTCTTGGCCGTCCGGTAGCACAGAAGATGTTTGATCTTATTGATCGTGACATTCGTAAAAAATGGCCACTCTATCAAGGAGGGTTTACTGCCAGTGCTCAAAAAACAGGCGCCAGAAAAAATACTATACAGGTCAGAAATGAAATCGTCGCACTTCAACTAAAAGTGCAAAGCTTAAGAAGCTTGGGAAAGGGATTAACCAAAGAAAAAATAATTCAGATTGGTGATCCGGCATTAAAACGTTTACACAAACTCAAAATAATTGAGATGAGAGAAATCTTTAATTCCAACTCAAAGCTAGGCAAGCAAAGAGAAGACATCATTGCCCTTTCCGAACAACGAGCGATATGCATTGACCGTTTGGTTCTGCGAGAAGATGAAGCTGAAACTTTTGGACTCAAAGAAATATCAGAATACGAAAAATTAACCGCCTCAGTGGCATTGGGTCCTCCACTAGGTCATCTGCAAATACTCAATCTCAACTCTAAAATCAATAAGACTGTACCACCTGAAGAGGCCGCCGCGGTTCGTGATATGAATCAATACAGGATCCTCATTGGATTGAGACCATGCCTCTTGGATCCGGGCCTATGCCTCGCTTCAAGAGAACATTCACAAGACATGGAAAAAAAGGATTTTTTCGCACACGATTCCCCCATTCCTGGAAAAAAAACCCCTTGGCAGAGAGCTAAACTGGTAGGTACCACAGCCAATTCTGAAAATATATTTAAAGGCAATAAAGATGGCCCTGCTGCGAACCGAGCATGGTGGTATAGTCCAGGCCATCACATCAACATGCTAAGCCCTAATGCAAAACGTGTAGGAATGGGAGTACATGGAAAGCATTGGACTCAAATGTTTGGCCCATAACTAACTATCAATTAGTGCTCTAATTTGGTACTCGCCAAAAACAATCAACATATAGTAAAATGTTCACCATGAAACCCTTACACTTACCTTTCTTGTGCTCTCTCTTATTGAGTGTGAATACTTTTACAACACAAGCTCAAACAGACGATTTTGATGACGGGAATGATAACGGGTGGGTTAGGGTTAATACTTTGGCAGGACAGGGCATCCCGGCAACGTGGGGTTTTCCTAACAATAACTCCTATAGCATTGCCATGGAAGGCCACGGTATCGAACCGCTTGGTCAGCCAAGGGCTGGAAGCTTCAGAGAAGAAGCAACCTACTCAGACTTTTACATAGCAGTAGATATTATTTTTGATCCAACGATAGATCAGAACATGGGGATCCTTGCACGCGTACGCGAGGTAGGACTGGGAACACTGGACGGATATGGAGCAGTATACAATCCAAGGGACGCTGATCCGGGAGGTAAAATTTATATTGCCAATATCAATGACGAAGCCGGAGTCACTATTGGGGAGGCAGTTCCTGAGGAAGCTCTCGGTGATAATTTGAGAATTGTTTTTAGAGGCAAGGGTCCAGAACTGACTTTGGAGCTCTACTCTCAAGAAGACCTTTTGAATCCAGTTGCGGTTGCCGAAGCATTTGATGAAAGTCATGAATCTGGCATTGCGGGAGTGTTCAGTTTTTCAGATGGCGTCACTGTGCCTATTGACGCGACCTTCGACAACTATGTCGCAGCAGAAAAAGAGCCTTATCGTTTCGAAATGATTGGTGCCACAATAGAAGGCGACGAAATGACTATTGAATTTTACAGCAAACCGGGACTCATTTATTCAATCGAAAGCAGTAATGACCTTATCCTATGGGAAGAGATTGATGATAGCATCGAAGGCGCGCTTGGGGACCGGACAAGTTTTACCGTTGACTATGAGAAGGGAGTCTCAAAATTTTTCAGATTTAATGCACTGGAAGAAAATTAATTAGGTGCATCCTTTTCTTCGCCTTCAAGGACAGTATCAATAAAATCAAAAGAGTTTACCACTTCATCAAAAGTTTTTCCTTTTCCGGTAAAAACATAAATTCTTCCAAAGTTCCGCACGATGATCCGCCTCATCGTACTTTCATCATCATCAGGATCATTCGTTATTTCAAAGGTGATAGCACGTTCATTATCAATGCTAAGAGTTCTTTCTGTTCCATGGACTAATGGCTTCCTTACTTCCTCTATCCAGCTAGGAGCATATGTCGCTAATTCCAGAATCGGAAAATCATTTCCCGGGTACTCCAATCGCAAAACAATATCAGGTTCTCCTGCAACAGCTCTGTCCTCGACTTTAAGATTTAGTACACTGGGATATCGTAGAGTAAAGCGTAGGGCTTCGTTATAATATTGCTGCAGACCGGGAATCGATGCTCTCGGATCCTTCGGTTCTAGGGTCTCACAACCCAAAAAAAATAGTGGAAATAGGGTTACTAGAAAGTATGAGGCCCTTTTAAAATTCATCTTCTTCATCAAGCTTCTTTGCCGCAGCAATTTCCGCATCCTCTAAATGACGTATCTTTATATTTTTATATTCAGCGGTAGTGCGAAAAGTAGACAAACCTAACGGCACCGATTCCTCGATCTCTCCAAACCTCATTCCAATTTTCCTTCCCTTAATACCAACATTAACAATTTTCTTTTCTCCAACAAATGCTTGGAAACGGTTGTCAGACACTAATAAACGTAACTTATACCACTTACCCTCATCAAAGTCTCTGACGGTCATTGTTGAGTTCTCCATCGCATCCATAAAATCGATACTTGAAATACCGCAAACCGATCCACCCCATCCTCCAAGAACAAAAGAAGCATGAGTTTTCTTGTATGGGAATGTCAGGCAACAAAAGAAATCTTCACCTTCGACTCTTCTTGCCTCTAATGATAATTCATAATTTACCTTTGGTAATTTTCTCTTATCAAAGTTTTCAATTCTGATTCCACTCAGAATCTCTCCACGGACAACTCTGATCGTACCCGTTCCCGGATTT
>JASLJT010000289.1:0-7246 GCA_030747955.1 Verrucomicrobiales bacterium
CTTTGAGAAAATCTCATGTGGTACTGTCTTAATTGAACAATAAATCTAAGATCCTAGCTAACGGCATCTTGTTAAAAAATAATGCGAATTTATCTTGTTCAGATAAATGATGGATTTTCCTATAATCAGGAGTTGGAACGGATCGAACGCCTAACGGTCACTGTGTCACCAAGTTGCAGGCTACGCTCTGGACCCACATAAATCGTTACATTCGTAACGCTATCAGTTTCTGACGGGCTTGCGCTGCACTCCAAAGTCACTTCATGAAAATCGCCCCTGAAGTTAGAAGAAACAACCTTTCCAACAATATGCCCATCACCTGAGGAATCCTTAGTAATTTCAAGATCAGCTGGCCTGACCAGAATTTCTGATACTCCACTAGACGCATTCTCACCTTCCAATAATTGGCAAGGGATCCGGTTAACTTTCCCAAAAAGACTTGCTGTATATTCACTGGTAGAGTGGAAGTATACGCGCTCAGGACTACCAACTTGCTCTAATCTACCCTCCTTTAAAACTGCCAAGGTATCTGCGACAACAAGAGCATCCCTTGTATCATGTGTCACTATGAGTGCAGAGATCCCACTTTCTTTCACTATCGTTCTCAACTCATCCCGGAGTGTCTCTTTGCGAACAGGATCAAGATTACTAAAGGGCTCATCAAGAAGAATGAAATTAGGTTTGGGTGCCAATGCTCTGGCAAGAGCAACTCTTTGCTGCTGGCCTCCAGATAATTCATGCGGGAACCGCTTCTCTAGCCCTTCAAGCCCAGCCAAACTAATAATATAAGCGGCCCTCTCATGGCGTTCGGCTTTTCGGGAAATCTTGTGCAATCCATACAAAATATTTTTCTCTACATTCAGATGGGGAAAAAGCGCATAATCCTGAAAAACAAAACCAATGTTCCGCTCCTCCGGCAGTAAAGTTTTTGACCCATCTCCAAAAACTATCTCACCTCCAATTGTAACTTTACCACTATCGGGCTGTTCGAGCCCGGCTATAATTCTTAGCAAAGTTGTTTTTCCGCTGCCGCTCTCACCCACCAGTGCCATTATTTCACTATCACCTAATGAAATGGATACTTTGTCCAATGCTGGACGCTCGGTCCGCGGGAAAACTTTAGTTATTTCGTCTACTATTAGAGACTCCGACATCGTCTTTTATTAATATACAGTTCGTCGACGAATTAAACCATGTAAAGCCAAGACACCCAATGTACCAGCAATAACTAAAATCAAAGCCGGCAGTGACCCATCTGCGATCCTTTCTTCTTTTTGAATTAACCCGTAACAGGTCGTAGCCAAGGTTTCAACATTAGGCGGCCGAAGAACCAGCGTAAGAGGCAATTCCTTAAGTACATCAACAAATAAAACGATCAGAGCTCCAAGCAAAGGCAGTCTCAGAAGCGGTAAATGAACACGGAAGAATGCCCCCCAACTAGAGCGACCAAGTAATGCTGATGCCTCATCCATGCTATTACTTACTCTTCCCATACCTGCTTCTATAGGAGCCAGTGCAGGAGTCATAAATCTTACTGCATAGGCCACGATGAGACCAATCGGCGTCAGAGTGAACATGATTCGGGTCAACGAAATATCATTACTTGATGCACCGATCAATTTCCCTATATCAGAAAAATAGATCAGTATCGAAATTGCAACGACTGCACCCGGGACAGCATAACCTAGCATACATAACTTCCCAAGTAACTTCATTAATAGGCTCGGAAATAATCTCTTCGCATAGGTAATAATCAATGCCGAAATGATAATAACGCAGCACGCAATTCCTGAAACCAAAAGACTATCACTCAATGGGCCACTGACGAGGCTCCATATATCAATCTTACGCCACCCATAAAAAGCATTTAGAGATAATTTTAATAAAGGTATAACAAATGACAGAAGTAAAAGAATTGCACACAATGTAAAAGCAATGAATGAACCGAAAGCTGTCTTGGTCGGCCCTGACAAGTTGCCGTATGAGGCCCTATGTGCATGATACTTAGCTCTACCCCTCAATGTACGCTCAACAACAATAATAATAAATACAACGACCATCGCAACACCCGCTAACCTAATAGCTGAATCCTTATCACCTAAGTCCGCCCAACTGACAAAGATTCCAGTAGTGAGCGTTTCTATCCCATAATACTTCATCGCGCCGTATTCATTTACCACTTCAAGCAATGCCAGAAGAAGCCCCCCAACAATTGCAGGACGAGCCAAAGGTAACCCCACACTAAACATGCTACGTAAAAGACCACGTCCCAAGAGTCTTGAATTCTCTATATAAGCACCAGAGATTTCAGCAAAACCGATCCTTGCCGCAATATAAACATAAGGATAAAGGGCAAAAGATAGGACCAATATAGCCAGAAAATAATTAAAAATTTCCGTGGATTGTGACATTACTACTGGCCCCCATTGTTCTCGAACCCATATCATTAATGGATCTCTAATATCATATTTAACAAACGCATACCCATAGGCCATAACATAAGTTGGAATGGCCATTGGCAGCATAAGAGTTAAAGAAAAAAACTTTTTACCAGGAAATTCCCAAACAGTAACGATCCACGCTGAACCAACTCCAAAGATTAGAGTCAATGCCCCAACACCAATGATCATGATTAATGTTCCTCTGATATAATCAGCTAATAACAACTCTGAGATCAATTTCCACCCCTCGCCCGGCTCTGAGATCAAAGATTTAGCTATAACACTAAGAGGTGAAATGAGGACCAAAGAAATTAAAACTGCACTTATCCACCACCACGAAGTGGACAATCGTTTACGGTTAATATTTTGACCAGCTCCAATCATAAACATAGTCGCCCGACTAGCCTCCACTATTAAGTGGTATAGAGCAATGTACTAATGCTAAAAGGAACAGATTACGTGAAAAACTACTTCCAGTTCGCCAACGCAAAGGCTTTCACTGCTTCAGAATTTAATTCTCCAAGCTTTGAAAGAGATAAGGTATCTGCTTTGAATCCACCCCACGACTTTAATAAAGCTGAGTCAGTTGAGGAGATCTGCAGAGGAAATTCATAGGTCGTAACAGGAAATTTCTCTTGAGCAGTTGGACCAGTTAAAAACTCAAGAAGCTTTATAGCATTAGACTTATTCTTTGACCACTTCACAAGGCCCCCACCACTCACATTGACATGCGCTCCTCTACCTTTTTGATTAGGAAAATAAACGCCAACCTTTGACGCAACTTCCCTATCCTCTGGATTTGATGAATTTACCAATAATCCTACATAATACGTATTAGCAATTGCAACATCACCTATGCCAGCTGCCACTGCTCTCATCTGATCACGGTCACTTCCTTCTGGTGGTCTAGCCATGTTCTTTCTGACGGCAGAGGCCCATTTAATTGCTTCGGATTTTCCATTATTTGCAATTATTGAAGCCAGTAATGACTGGTTATAAATATTTGAAGAAGATCGAGCGAGGAGGCGACCCTTCCATTTAGGATCTGCCAGATCTTCGTAAGTATCTAATTCTGACGGTTTAATTCTCTCCTTAGAATAAATCAAGACGCGAGCACGAACTGTGAAGCCATACCAATGGCCAGAATCATCACGCATATTTGCAGGGACCTGCTTATCAAGAATCTTACTTTTAGCTTCCTGTAATATTCCAGCTGATTGGGCCCTCACTAATCGGCCAGCATCTGCCGTAATTAAAATATCCGCAGGCGAGTCTTTCCCTTCAGACTTAATACGTTCAATCAATGCATCGGCTGAAGCCTTGACAAGGTTTACCTTAATTCCTGTCTCTTTGGTAAACTTAGCATACAACGCATCATCAGCTTCATAATGCCGATGGGAATACACATTTACCTCAGCCGATTTAGCTATACCTGACAGGGAAACTAATAAGCAAAAAGTAAGTTTTGTTATAAGAATGAAATATTGGCGAACTGATTTCATGAGAGAATGTTTGAATTGTATTTATTGAGAATAGTTCTCAATAGCCGAGCGGGGCTTATTTTGCAAAAGTTTTTTTCTTTTTGATACTAAATGGCCCGATTTAACTCCAAAGAAACTATTCTTGTTCGCGAACTCTATAAAAAATTACCTTGGATTCAGGAGCAAACGTGTCATCTACCGCTTCATCAGTCACAGAATCAATTAATTCCTCCCAGCTCCCCTCTTCCAAGGTAAATGAAAAATCGACAGCATAAAAAGTTCCGGGTTTACCATTCCATTCAATGACAATATTTCCCTCTATGTCGCGTGAAATATTAGTTATCCTTAAAGGATCATCAGAGATAGTAGTAATCACACAGCCTTCAGCACCGTCTGACTCGATAGTATAATTAACCCCTTCTTCGGCTTGCACTCCACCAACAGTGAGCTTGCTAAGGTGCTCTGTATTGAAGGCATCTATCGTTTCCCTTAAAAAGGTAAGTGATGATCCAGGCTCGAGATTAATCGCCGAAATATTTACCGGGTTTCCTCCACCTCCAAATGTAGCTGAACTGGTTGCATCGACATTCATCTGAACACCATTAACTATAAAATATGACTCATAAGATGATCCGTTAATTATATTCATCGTAGGGCCTTCGGGCCCTCCAGGGAGTCTAAATCCAGGAGGACCGCCGATGCCGTCATTACTTCCTCCCGTTAGGCGTATTGTAGAATTGTCAACAGTGATTGTATAACCGCTAGCAACTTGAAATCGTTGTTGGGCCGAAACTTGCGGAATTTCAACTGTTGAATTGGTAATGAAAACATCATCTTCTATCGAGACGTTAGGATCAATGATCTCAACATCAGAATTAGTTAGATCCCAATTAGATTCCTCAAAAATATCAGTTCCATCCGCTCCGGTCCAAGTGATTCCAGAAACTTGGCCCGTCTTAACCAGCACCTTTAAGCTGAGCTCTTCTTCAGTTCCAGATTCATTAATCCCCTTAAGGGTAAAAGTAGTTGTTTCTGTGAGCGCAACATCCAGATTACCATCCAAATCTTCTGGATCAAAATCCACCATCTTCAGACTAGTCCCATCGTCAAGGGTCAGTGAAAGAATATTTTCGCCAACGACCCATGACAAGTTCACCGTTTCGCCGACCTGTACAGAATCCATATCCGATTCGAATGAGACTAAAATATCATCAGGAATAACAGGATCATTCTCTGCCGTGATAGTTGTAAATCCATCAACACCGGTTTCAATTAACATATTCAATCCTTCTTCGGCCAGATCACCATCAACAGAAACCTTTTGGAGATGTTCTGAATTGAATGCATCAACGGTTTCATTTTTAAAAGTGACTGTGCTTCCATTCTGCATATCAATTACCGAATTATTGACCGGATTTCCTCCACCTCCAAAAATGACTGAACTAGTCTCATCGATATTCATTTGAACGCCATTAACTATAAAAAACACCTCAACGGATGAACCGTTTTTTATATCCAAAATCGGACCCTCAGGCCCCGCCGGCAACTTTGAACCATTAGGACCCCCAATACCGTCATTACTTCCTCCCGTAAGACGTATCTCTGAATCATCGACTGTAATCGTGAATCCACTGCCTACCTGAAACCGCTGTTGACCTGTGAGTTGGGGTATTTCAACAGTTGCATTGGCAATGATCACATCATCATCAATAGAAACGTTCGGATCAATAATATCCACTAGCGAGTTACTTAAGTCCCAGTTCGCTTCATCGAAAATGTCCCCTCCGTTTGTGCCGGTCCAAACAATCTCAGCCATTAATGAGGATGTAAATAAACCAAATGCGAAAATGAATGTGATGATAGGTTTTAAGAATTTCATTTATTCTGTGAGTGCTCTCTATTAATGAACAGTATTTTACTACCGTAAAAAAAATCCATGCATCGAAACCTTCGCATGGATCAATTGGTCATTTGTTCTATCTGCGTCTGCGCAGAACAAATATAATGCAACCGATCGCTCCTAATAATCCGGCTGAGGGTTCAGGAATAGCTGTTATCGTCGATCCACCAGCACCCAAGGCATCAATAGTAAAATTCAAACCTTCCTGTGCAGCTGTGCCGTTGATGGTAATCTTAGATAAATGCTCCGTATTAAACTGAGCAATGGTTTCTCTCGTAAAGGAAAGAGTCGCTCCAGTGTCCAAATTAATAGATGATATGTTGACCGGATTCCCTGCCCCTCCCAATGTGACAGAGCTGGTCCCATCCACATTCATCTGAACTCCATTAACTATAAAGAAAGCCTCGAGTGAGGATCCGTTTATGATATTTATTGTGGGTCCTGCAGGACCTGCAGGGAGCCTTGACCCTGGCGCACCACCAATGCCGTCGTTACTTCCTCCTGACAGGCTGAAATTAGAACCATCGACTGTCATAGTGAACCCACTAGCCACTTGAAAACGTTGCTGCGCTGAAACTTGTGGAATCGTGACCGTCGCATTGCTGAAAGTAATATCATCTTCAACAGTCACGTTTGGCCCAAGGGTAAAACCATCGGCTAACCCACTGTAGTTTCCGCCATCAAAAATATCGGTTCCTGCATTACCGGTCCATGTCACTGCCGCATTCGACAAGAAACTAGATAGGAATAAAAATGCTATGGTATATTTAATCATAAAAGTGGGTATATAAGTTTATGATTTTAAACCTATTATCTTCTTATTTCAACATTATTGTTCCATAGCAGGGGCTGATTAAATAATATTCTGGCTTATCGTAATAATTAATAAGTATCAGTTAATGATTCTCAGTGAATTTCGATGAATTTGGTAGTAAAAGGACAGTGATAACATGGAAATCCACCTTCACATCAATGGACAAAAAATTGGACCATTATCCATTTACGAAGTCAGGGAACGTCTGCGATCCGGCAAGATCAATGCCGATTGCATGGCTTGGATCAAAGGAATGGATGAATGGATGCCCTTGCGCGATTGTGATCCTTTCAGAGAAAGCATGGAAGTTACACTCGCTGACGCAAGCCATGAAACGATTATTGTTACGGAGAGGGAACGTGAAGAAATTGATCAGAGATATAGCACCGAAAAGGTGCACGGACCCAGACCCTGGATACGGCTATGGGCCAGAATCATCGATTTCCCCATTCTTATTCTCCCAGGTTTAATATTTCTTAGAGCTTATCTCGGAGAGGATAAATTAAATGCCTATATGGGACCCGCGGCTCTGCAAAATCTCTTAGAACAAAATCAAACTTCTCAACCTAGTTTTATAACACTAGTTACAATAACCTCAGCCATTTGCATC
>JASLJT010000290.1:0-2209 GCA_030747955.1 Verrucomicrobiales bacterium
TCTGAAAGCCCTCGCTGATGAACGTCATCAATGAATGCACTGACTGCTTTATCAACGGCCGGGCCAAGGACAGGCATGCCATCGGTAATCGCAAATTCATGAGCACCATGCATGTCCCATCCGGGACTACTCACCGTAATAAATCGGCAACCCGCCTCGCAAAGGCGCCGGGCAAGTAACATCTGTTTTCCAAGAGAAATGGGCGAATGCCCACGAATCGCATCCTTGTTCTTGCGGCGATCCACTGCAGGCTTTGGAACATCAAACTTGCTCGTATCATAACGTTCTATGAGTCGTGGATCCTCCTTTGAAAAATTAAATGCCTCACCGACTCCATTCATAAGAACATCAACTGCCTGTTGCTGAATGGATGAGGCCTGATGAATCGCATCCGATGAATCGAGCTGACGCTTAAGCTTGTCTAGGCTAGACACCAAACTTAATTGATCAGTGATGCGGTCCTGTGAAACCTGTAACTTCATATCGTCCAAAACTTCACCGCCGGCACTAGGATCAAATGCACTAAATACCTTCGAAAGTTTACCAGTATTAGCGATCCGGCTAGGCACTGAATTGAACCTGCGAGCATCCTTAGGCTCGACTGCTGCAGGAACGATAAGAGTGTTTGACGGCATCCCGTTATGTGGATTCGTGATCCCGGCAATACGGCTGTAAAGCGAACCCATACAAGCACCGGTCGGGTTACCACCCGCTGCCACATGCATAGCGGCCTTGGCATGGTCACTGATACCGTGCCGATAGCTACGCACAACTGCCATGCGGTCAGCCATCTTTGCCAGCTCTTTGAAATGACTTCCGAAAGTAATACCGGGAAGATTCGTTTTAACTTCACCAAATATAGAACGGATCTCAGAAGGAGCTGCCATCTTCGGGTCAAAAGTCTCAAATTGAGAAGGTCCCCCCTGCATATTAAGAATGACTACGGACCGGTCCTTAACATGACCGAATCGTTCTAAACCAAGAGCATTGCTCAGAGTTAACCCGCTAAGCCCAAGAGTTCCTATCCTGAGAATTTCACGCCTGCCAAAGCCCTCGCAATTGCGGGTAAAATCATCTGAATAGATTGACAGCATTGTATTTTAATCTAGAGAATTAACCATTTATGGCAACTCAAGACTGAAATTTGTCCGGGAAACAAATGAACTTCTAAGAGTTTTTCTTGATATAAGCAGTAAAAATCACAAGTGCTCCTAAGACCAGAGCACAACCAATCCCAATGAATCTGTTGAAACTGCTCTGCCCAATCTCTGATTCCATAATAGAATCAATTTGATCGGATGTAATTTCGTCTTCCGAAATTGATCCCAATGATCCAGACACTGAGGGCGTTGATGGATCAGGCGGTGGAACTGAAGCGAAATCAGGAAATCGAGAATCGGCCCCGACAAGATCCCCTACACCTTCCAGAGGTGGCAATACCTTGTCGACGATAACCTCACTACCAACGAGCAATTCTTTCCAATTTGTATTCAATACAAGATCTATCCCAGGATTTTCACGTTTAACCTCACAGGAACAGGCGCCACACAAGTACGAGCAAGCCTCCATCATCAGTCTCTTACTCATAATTGAAGAGGGGAGCCCTTCGAGCGTCCTTCCCCGTCCAAAGACCGGAAATATTAAAGGTTCGTTAGAGCTTTGCTCTATGAGTTGAGGAACAAACGAAGTGAGCATCTTTAAGAAAATCTTTTCTTTTGGATCATTTTTCTTAATGCGTATGACATCAAAAGAAATCTTCAGTGGAATCGTTGACCGAAGAACGTCCTCCACGTCCACTTCACCAGTCGCTACCCTATCAAGTTCACCAGGACCAACGACCCCATCAGGTATTTCAATGAGCTTACTCACTTCGTTCAAATGTTTCCATAACTTGTTCTCTGCCTCATTATCTTTTGCCTCATCTCCCGTTTCAATGAGAACCCAAACAGCCGATTCACCGGAAATTATCTTCTCTAAAATTGATTTTCGTACCGGAGAACTTACGATTTGATTCAAGGATTCTTTCGTTAAATTCCCATTCCATAAAGGATCATCAGTGTTCAAAGAAGGGTTCGCCTTTCCAACGCTCCAAGGATAATAGAGGTGACCAACTAGATCCCCTTCGGAAACCTCAACGTTCCCGTACCTTGCGTGATCTGATTCAGTCATTTTTCCAATATCGATAACTGCAACCTCAAGATTCACATCA
>JASLJT010000291.1:0-11765 GCA_030747955.1 Verrucomicrobiales bacterium
AAAACATTCGCATCAAAAGCAGACAAGATCACCTGACCCAGTAATATACCCTTTGCACTCATCGCAGATAATACCCAGACAGGCTCATCTCCAAACTCGAGGCTGCGCAATTTATAGTCTACGTAATTAAAACCAATTCTAGCCGCTCGGGCTTCTCTAATGAGTATGTTAAAAGCCTTCACAGAATCAATTTTTATTTTTGCAGAAGATGCAAAACCAATAGGTAAATTATCCGGGTAATAATCTAAGGTTTCACCTTCATCCCTTATCCTATCTCCAGATACAATGACAGTTCTCAGTCTCCTTTGACTCCGTTCGTCATGCACAACAATCTTCCATTCTCTTGGCTGGCTCTGCCCCTTAACTCCACGCAACTCAACGATCTTATCCGCAAAATATTGCCCATACTGAGAATATATTCTCTTTAAAACAGTACTAGAAGAAAGGCCCAAAGGATCATCTTCCTGAGCCATAGATGTAGTAACTATACTTAAAATAATTGTAATTAATAATGTGGTCAGCCTCATGTTCATTTTAGTTGTTTAATAAAAATACGTTAGTGGAAGGACAAATCTTAACACTTTTTTGATAAAAATTGCTTTTTACTGGTATTCAAATCAAATCTCTATAGAAAACGCTACCACTTATTAAGGAGCTCAGGCAAACTCATAATATATTGCAAGAAAACACTCTCAGCGGCACCATCGAGCGTGTCACATTTCATAACGAAGAAAACGGTTACTGCGTTCTCAGGGTCAAACCTAATAAAAAAGGTAAAATTGTGACTGTCGTAGGGAATTGCGCTGCACCCAATGCCGGAGAACAAATTGCTTCTAAAGGGCAATGGATAAAAAATGAACAGTATGGGGATCAGTTCAAAGCAGATGAAATTACCACCTCTGAACCAGGAAATCTTACTGGAATCGAACGTTACCTTGGGAGCGGCCTAATAGATGGCATCGGACCAACTTATGCTAAGAAGCTCGTAGATAAGTTTGGTCCAGAAGTATTTAACATTATTGATAATAGATCCAAACAATTAGAAGAAGTTGAAGGGATAGGCCCTAAACGGCGTAAAGAAATCAAGAGCTCATGGGAGAAACAGAAATCCGTCCGACAAATCATGGTCTTTTTGCATCAACATGGAATCAGTACTGCTCGAGCCGTTCGAATATACAAGACGTACGGAGATGAAAGCATTCATCAATTACGCAGAAATCCATACCGCCTTTCGAATGACCTTCATGGAGTAGGGTTTAAGACGGCCGATTCAATCGCTGCCAAGCTAGGGGTGGATCCTGATGCAGAATCAAGAATTGAAGCTGGCATAGAATACGCGCTTAAAAGCGCAACAGATAACGGCCATTGCGCATTACCTGAAAACGAACTCATCGAATCATCTTCTGATCTCTTAGGCGTTCAACAAAAGCAAATTGAGTCTTGTCTGGAAAATCTGATCACGAAAAGAAAAGCAGAAAGAGATGATATCACAGGCACTTCACTAATATTTCCACCAAACCTCCTTAAAGCAGAAAAGGAAGTTACGAAAAGAATGATTGGCCTCATTTCAAAGGCCTCAAGTCATCCTAAGATTGAAACTGCTAAAGCGATTGATTGGTGCGAAAATAAAATTGGATACTCATTAGCTGAAGGGCAAAGAAAGGCAGTCGAAGAAGCACTAGTCCAACGATTACTAATAATCACTGGAGGTCCCGGAGTCGGTAAAACCACAATCCTAAAAAGCCTACTTCTTATATTATTGGCAAAGAAAGTTAAGACGGTCCTCTGCGCACCCACTGGTCGTGCTGCAAAAAGAATGTCAGAAAGTACCGGGCTCGAAGCATCAACAATACACAGACTACTTGAGTTCCAAGGATCCAAAGGGAGTTTCGCTCACGATGAAAAAAATCCGTTAAGTGGTGATCTTTTTATTGTGGACGAAGCATCGATGATTGATCTGCCTCTCATGGATGCTTTTCTACGGGCATTACCAGAAAATGCACATCTTATTTTAGTAGGTGATGTGGATCAGCTCCCATCAGTTGGTCCGGGCAGCATCCTTTCGGATTTTATAAAATCTGATAAAATACCTGTAGCCAGACTCACTGCAATTTTTAGGCAATCTTCCGAAAGTAGAATCATTGGAGCAGCGCATGAGATAAATGACGGCCATATTCCAATAGAATTAGCTGACAAAAATACTGCGAACCCCAATTCGGATTTCTTCTTTGTTAAATGCGAAGATCCCGAACAAACATCGGACCGTATTATTGAACTGGTTCGTAATCAAATTCCTCAAAGACTAGGATTCGATTCAGTTGATGAAATACAAGTCATTACCCCAATGCACCGGGGAAGTCTAGGTACTCAAAACCTCAATAGAAATCTACAAGATGCCATTAACCCGACTACCGAATCGACTTTTGAAATCGAGCGTTTTGGTGCACGATACCGCACCGGTGACAAGGTCATACAAATAAGAAATAATTACGAAAAAGAAACTCTGAACGGTGACATTGGTAAAATAATCGAAATATCGACTGACCCTGGAAGGGTTACAATACGTTTTAGTGGAAACCGAATCGTTTCTTATGAACCTGGGGAACTTGATGAAATCGCGCCTGCATTCGCGATCACGGTACATAAGTCACAGGGGAGTGAATTCCCATGTGTCGTCATACCGGTCAGTACTCAACACTTCGTTTTGCTCCAGAGAAATCTTCTTTACACAGCAATTACGCGAGGCAGCCAGACCGTCGTCCTTGTCGGCCAAAAAAAAGCCGCAGCCATGGCAATAAAAAATATTGATACCCGTCAAAGGTACAGGGGCCTATTGGATCGATTAAAGAATAAATAAATTAACGTATCTGTGAATAGACTGTCGGAACAAGGAACGTTGAAATGATTTTGGAAACAGTATCCTTGTACATTTCTTCAGATTTCATTGCCTCCCAGGCCGGAGACTTAATAAAAGAGCTCCATGCTGATTTTTTCTGATCCTCATCATCGTATACAAGCATATATGTGAGATTGGGTAAATTTTCTCCGGACAATGCCCTCCCAAAAAAGAGCCCCTTCAGACCAACATCGGCAAAAATATCAAGTTCACCATCATTGAACATTTTCACCTTCATGTATGCCTTTAATTCATTATGGCTCTCATAGGTCCGCAGCTCAAAATACCGTTTCCCTCCTTCATCCTTTCCGGGACTGATTAACTCTGGAAAACCATCGAACGCAACAAATGTAGAAATCGAAATTCTACTGAATGAAGGATCGGATTTTTCGTAACTTAAATAATCACGGGCCTGCTCAAGAAATCCTTCATTAGCAAGGGCTGAACTGGACTCCGCTATACCATCAAGAGAAGAACATGATTTTAGAACATATCTCCAATTCTTATCCCCTGATTTATCACCCCTCGCCTTAAATACACCAATAGATTTCAATTCAGTAGTAGCCAATAATGGAACCGCAGCTGCCATCATCTTATCAAAAGCCGCAGCCTTCTCTGGTGAATTCAGCTTGTAAGTACGAAGTTCGTAATATTCTTTGGCAATTGCAGTAAAAGGAATAAAAATGAAAGTAGTAAAAGTTATGATGAGTCTTTTCATTATGATTAAGGATAGCAGAGATAAGATTCGATGTGAAGAGAGATCTATTTGCTCAAATCCTTTTATTTTTTCCTATAAAAAACTAAAGCTTCCAATAACACTAATACTCTCAGCAATGAAATCTTTAGTGGTAAAGAAGGTTTCTAACTCTTAATCGTCTACTTTTATTGAACTGCAAGCCTCTATAATTAAAATTGAAAATCCATAAATTATGCCAATCGCAGGAAATTCAATTACCTATTGAGAAGGCATGGGAATTTTTTTCAAATCCAGAGAACCTCAATCTGATCACGCCTCCGGATCTTGAATTTCGCATCACGTCCGGAACACCTGCTCCAATGCACGAGGGTCAGATTATCACCTACAAGATCAAGATTGCTCCGATGATCTGGAACACATGGGTAACAGAAATACAAGATGTCACACCAATGACGCAGTTCGTTGATGAGCAGATAAGTGGGCCTTACAAGTTCTGGCGCCACCTCCATCAATTTGAGCCAATGGAAGGTGGAACATTGATCAAGGACGAAGTAAATTACGCAATGCCTTTTGGATTGTTAGGCAGCCTTACGCACGCTTTATACGTGGAGAAAAAATTACAGAGGATCTTCAATTATAGAAAAGAAATTCTCTCAAAAAAATTTGGGGAAATTTTTCACTCCGAGATTGCATCTGCTTGCTGAAATTTATTTACTCTACCCTTAAGAGCCTTTATCTCCTCAACTTTAGGATCAGCTGGATACTTTTTCAGAAAACTATTAATCAGACTCAAGGCCACATCAAATTGAGCCTGATCAACTTTACCTTCAATCGCGGAAACCAATGCTTCACTACTGTCATCAGCACTAAATTTAATGTCATCGATAAATACTTCACCACTGCCCCCCTCAATGGCACCAGTCACAAAACGAAAGAGTAATTTTACCGAGCGCACATTTTCTGGAATATCAAGATCAGGCACTATGATTTTTTCCCACTCACCTATCTTGCTACTAAATTGCTTAAATCCAGTGCCCTTAATCGCTTGCTGATCTTCATTCCACCACTCCACAAAATACTGTTGGATGTAACCGCCTGTTCCCGGTTTAATTTGTTTTACGAAAAAGGAAAGTTCGTAGTTGAGTCCGCTCACTAGTTTCCCATCTATTGTCTTAATTATATGAGCTTCGCTTGGGATTTTCCCTTCATTCTGAAGATTAATGTACGCACTATGAGAACCTGTATGCGCTTCAGAACCTGACCTTATCGGAGGTTGTCTACTAGTAAAAGTCCAATCATCTGCAGTTTCACCTTGCCCTTCTTCAAAGCTAAAATTGCCAATGATAGAACGAAACTTCGGCTCAGATTTATTGACATTAGATTGATCAGCTAAAGAAAGTTCAGCCACAAAAATAAAAAGTACTAATATGTTTTTAATTACCATTTTATTTAATTGATTTACAAAATTGATGTTATTCAACATGAAGACGCATAAACCGTTTCAGAGAACCATCAGTAATGGCGCCATCTAACTTTGCCTCGTATGTGCGAATCGTTTCATCCTCAGCAATCATATCAACAGACACGCTTTCTCCAGCGTCATTCCATTCAATTAGATCATATGACACCTGAACTTTTATTTCAATATCATCAAGAAATTTGGTCACTGTGTATGTAAGAAGCAAATCACCAGATTCTCTTGAAAGTTTCGGCATTGAGAAGTCTGGATCAGCTTTTGTAGGATCCAAGACGAAGACAAATTCCAACAAGTTGGCTATTCCATCCTTGTCTGGATCATCATCCTTACCTGTCTGACCCGTGAATTCCTGCCCAAATGAAGACTTAACCCATTCTGAATAACTTCCGGAAGGAGCCACAACCGAGGCGTTCCAATTCTCCTTCAGACCCCATTCCAACGGGGAAACTGAATCATCGATCATAACCAATGAAGAACCAGTACCATCCGTTTCTGGATACCACTCATCCTCGTATTCAAAATCGAGAATGCCTGCTGAAATGGAGTCAATCTCCAACCGTAATCTTTCACCACCATTGTCTAGCTTGCCTTCATATTCGCCCAAGACATTGAGGTTTTCTCCACGTTCAGAAGTAAAAGTTTCAATGTTACTGACTACATATGCTGATTGCCCTGGTTCAAGAAGAGCATCAGGAAATGCAAATCTCACACCTTCCTCGAACCTCACATCATTAAGACGCAGAGTAACTTCTCCAATGTTCTGAAGTTTAATGTACTCACCTTCTGGTCCTGACAATGGATTATACATTATCTCAGTTACTCTCAGACCCTCAATGATTAGGATCTCTTCGGTAAGGTCTGTATCATTCGAATATCCGGGAGTCGGCAAAGAAAACGAAGATAATAATCTTTCACCCTCTACGGACCGACCAATTGAAACATCATCCTCAGCATTAACAAAACCAATCCGATCAATTTCATTTCCTTGATCATCAAACAAACCAATTTGATCATTCAGTTTGGAAAGGCCGAAGTTTAAGTGAGAAGGGCCCTGATCAGAATCACTATCAGCAATGAACTTAACATAACCTTGTGAATCTATAAAACTAAGATCACTGACCCTGTATAGATCAGGAATATTATTAGGATCATCAGTGATAGTCATACCACCAATGGAAACCGGAAAATTACTTGGATTATATATCTCTATAAAATCATTATCAAAAACCACACCATTACTCGCCAACCATTCGTTAATGACCAGATCTTTCTGTTCTCTGACCGGCAAAGGGCCATCGTTATTTGCGCCTGGAGTAGGTAAAGTCAAAGCAAATTGCTGATCTGGGCCAGTACGTGAAATGGATCTTCCCCTCAACTGAGATCCAAACCGTACATTATCGACTATTTTTCCTCCGTTCTCCGTCGATTCAAAGAGATATAAAGAATCACCGTCACGGTCCAGAGCAAAACCAGTATGAAGTCCACTCGTACCGTCAGCATCATTGGCATAAATTAACAGGAACTCTCCAGGTGGAATCACTGTCCCCGTAGGAATTTTCCAACCATCACTGATGTCCTTGCTCTCAGAAATCACCATTCCAGAAACGAAACGGGGGGTGCCACTATCATTCCAAAGCTCAATATAATCAGGAAAAGTTTCTTCATGATTAAATGCATCACCATTGTCAGCAAGGACCTCACTAATAAGAAGCCTAGATAATTTTTTATCAACAGTCCATGACCGTGAGCGGGTCGGTTCGGCCTGCCAATTCCCTGCCGAGTCCCTACCTACAACTTCCACATAATGGGTTCCATCTGAAAGGTCTGAGAGTTGAATGGGTTCAGAAACAGAAGTAGGATCTGACCATTCATTACCATCAATCCTCCACCGATATTCGCCACTAAAGATACTTTCCCCTTCAATGCCAGAAATGCCCGGAACATGGATCCTTAGGGTAGCTTCTGTCTTTCTAGTCAGTGAAGGCGGTTCCCCGGCAACGATTGCACCTGCAAACACATTATGTCCCATATCAGATCCATTAATTCCTTTGCCGGTCACCGGTGAACCACGGCTAATGGAAAAATCACTAGCGCTTTGATCAATAAACATCGGGTCACCTGAAATATTACCAATGCCGAGCTCAAGGAACTCTTCAGGAAGCAGGTTCATGTCGGCTTCGATTCGAGGATCCTCTTCGCCGTCCTCAGAGGAGAACTGGTATGCAAAGAGAGTACCGTTATTATAAAAAATATTACCCTTGATGGAAATAAAATCCCCAGGAACACCCTCACCAACTAAAGGCTCATCAAAACTAATGGCTGCGACAACCGCATCCACTACCGTATTATTTTCAAAGACAGCATCACTTGCATTCTTGAGAAGAATAGCATGATCAACATCATAAAATAAATTACGTACGACAGTCAGGTGAGAATCATTGTCAGCAGCAATCGCATTCGCACTGCTCTGACGATCAGGGTCATCTTTGTGTACATTGAAAAAATGATTCCCTTCAATATGAGCATCAACCCCATCCAGATCCAGGCAATCATCCGCGCTACCTAAGAAAACATTATCAACAACATAAATGATCGGTCCTGGTCTCCTCCCGCCCGAAAAATCAATAATATCATTATACCCAGAAGAAGTTCGGAAAATATTTTCTTTGAGATTGAAATAACCCTCACTCCCAAGGCCCTCTCCATGTATGACTTCTTGCCCTGAAGTTGAAGGGAAATCACAACGCAACACATCAATCTGAGGATTACTTAATTCTAGAATAGTTTTGTCGGTCCCTGCCCATTCAACATTTTCAAGGTGGACTCTAGATTCTGAAATACTGATGGACTGATCCCCGCTATCAGCACCGTCCTGAAGTATGTATATCATTCTGCTCTCCTCCTTGGTACTCTCAAAATAAATACCATCCCAACCACCATCTGATCCGGGATCATTAGTAAATACAATCGGCATTTTATCATTACCTTCCGCGACTAACCTTCCCTTGATTGTCATTCTTCTTCCCTCAGCAAAATAAACAGTGACTCCCGGATCTATCTGCAATGTTACATTGACCGGAACTTCCAGATCCTCATTAATCAAATAAGGACCACCTTCCAATGTCCAGATAGTATCTTTATCTATTGAAGCAACTTCAGTAACACTGCCATCGTCATACCATATATTGACCTGACTCGAATCAATAATAGATCCATCAGCATCAAATGACTCTATCTTAACCAGATTAATTCCAGGCACCATTAGAGGAACAGCACCAAGACCCAATAATTCCGCATTAAAACTAATGTCTCGACTACTGGGACTCCTCTGATGAATTTCAACAGCAATTGTATTTGAACCACTTTTTAATGCTCCGACTGGGACATTGTAACTTTCAAACCCCGCATTTGGCACGGTGTCGGTTGCCAGAGAAGTGTATAAAGCATCAGGTTCGAGGTTCTGTCGGACAATCTCGATTCCATTTAGATACACCGCCGCGCCATCGTCGTAAACAAGTCTAAGATTTAAACTTGAAAAGGCATCAGCGTTAGTTACTTCAAAGTCCTTTCTGAAATAAGTTGTTATGTGCTTATTCTCATCATCACCCCCATAACTGACTACCGTATCCTCTCCACGATCACCGTATCCAAATTCACCCTGTCCCAGTGCCCACAATGAATCATCAAAATCTTGTTCGCGCCATAAAACTCCTTGGTCTGAACCATCATCAAGATAGGACCATTCCGAACCTGCAGAAAATATTACCTCAGATTCCGCCTGATCCCCGTCCCAAGTTCCATTCCTCACATTCAAAGGAACAGACATACCGTTGACTTTAATTTCAGCAATTTGTGACGAATCAAAAGCACCCTCAAGACCAGTGATGCCGGCCTCTTCAGTTCTAGAAAAACCATCAGAACTGGGGAGGTTACTACTAACTGTAAATTCACTTGGAATTTGATTAAGTATGTAAGCACGGCGCTCGTCCATAAAACCAATCACGTCATCGGACACATCTGAATCAGAGGGAAGCCAATCAAGCGAATTGGATACTAGCGCATCAAATCTGCTCTTCTCAAATACAGTATTAAGAAGATCTTTAAGATCAGAATAGTATTGACGCAAAATTACAGGATCACTAAAGAAACGATTCAGTTGCGGTATTGTTTGACCAGCAAAATTAGTGATCGCCGGGAATATTGAATCATCTGCATCCGTATCGGTGTCTCCTAGCCCGAAAATTGTATCAAAGTCATGCGGAACGAGTTTGATACGTGGATCTTTTACTCCTCTGTAAAGCTTGTAATCATCATCAGTGCCATTAGACAAATTCGTTTCACGACTCAAAATGATAGTCATAAAGGCAAACCAACGCGACCACTGTTTAACGTCCACCATTCCCGAAATCTGCTCAAGATATCCAGAACCAGATGCGCCGTTCATGGTAATCATAAACTGGTGCAGATCTTCCCAGTCATCGGTTGATTCATTGGAACCCTTCGACCATCCGTCTCTAATGTAAGCTCCCCTGTCTGCTAAACCATCACTTGTTGATCGGATATCCCATTTCACATCAGGACGTCCCTTCGAATACAAATTACCTGCCGAGTCTAGAGGATAATGAATGTCGGCCCAATCACCGTCTATTGCCTCTATGTGGAGGTAAGATCCGTAACGCCGGTTATTATCATTATCTGTTGCACGATTAACTCCATTATAACGAAATTGGACAGGTTTTGCATCAGCAGCTTCGATCCCGGAAAGACTGGCTAATCTGGAACCAAGGAATTGAAGGTAAATGAACTGACTATTGAGATTAATCTTAGTCACGCCATTCCATGGGTTATCGCGTGGTATATTTAGCCGGTTATTGCGTGGATTTCTGGTTCTACTACCAGCTCCTCGGACTCTTACTCCGCACTGATATCTAATGTCATAGTCCTGACCCTGCTTAGCAATTAGCGTTGCATTCTTCTGAGCATCACTGCCACTGTTAAAGTTTCGAAACCTAAAATCCCGTTCCTCCCTCACTGTCATAACGAGTCTGTAGATGGGCTGATTACCATCATAGCGCTCATCATCAAACTGAAATAAGGCGTTTGCCTGCTGCTGTCCTTCTTCTCCACTAGCTTGAGGCCATCCACGTTCGGATCGATCATCATTGGCCCTTATATAAAATTCAACTACGGTACCGTCATCCTGCGCAGGAACCTGAGCAGTAAAGGTGCCGTCCCCAGATTCTTCATCACCATTCTTACCATCATCCCTCATCCGAGCCTGAATAAACTCATCAGGATCAAGGGCCGATACCCGCCAATTCAATATGGTTGTAATATTCTCATTTCCGTTATCTTTAATATCGGCACTTATGGTTACCGTTTCCCCGCTTCGAGGAATGGCTGGAGCATGTTTAACGTTAAGGATCAGTGGTGCAGCGTCAGTGGAAAAAACCGAATTTTGTTTTCCAGGAGTAGGTGATTGGCTAGGTTCCCAGTTCTGTCCATGCTTGTTGGAAACGTCCAGATTAACCAGTTCCAAAGATGCTCCTCCTCCGTCTGCCCGACTAGTCCACTTCCAACCACTTTCACCATTAAGAATCTGATCATCATCTTCAGCACGACGAGATGCCCAGTCTCCTTGATCAGAATAAGTAACATCGTCAACTTCCTCACCTAAAGCATCTTTGATCCGAATTCTCTCACCCCGATCACTCAACTGACCGGACCATGGACCAATCACGTTAACTTCTTGATCCCAGGTATCGGAAAAAATCTGCGGATCAGCGGCTACAACCAAATACTCTCCAGGTAAAATATTAATCGCAGGAAATTCATAGCCGATCCCGCTAGTTATTTGCCATCCCTGAAGCGGAACAGGACCAGAGCCTATATTGTGAATTTCAATATATTCCTCGGCCGGGTTACCTGAGACCGGATGATACATTATTTCCGTGATAAGAACGGTATTATCCGGTCCGCCAACCTTTAATTCGACAGTTGCCACATTTGATTTCTTGCCATTCGCTAAAGACTGGTAAGTAAAATATTCTTTACCCGCAAATGTCTCGATTGGCGTGTATTCAAAAGAACCGTCCTCATTTAAAACTAAATTTCCCTCTCCGGAATAATCCACTAAAACTGCCTGAGCCGGATTTCCTTCAGCGTCCTTATCATTAACAAGAACACCATTATCAGCAGATACATTCACTGACTGGCCGATCAGAACAAAATACTCATCGTCCTTTGCGATTGGAGCATCGTCTACTTGAATGACGTATATCTGAGTTTGCACAGGAGAAGATTCCTGATAACCATCACTTACCGAATATGTAAAAAAATCGAGTCCGCTAAAATCCACATCAGGAGTATAAGTGAAACTACCATCAGACATTAGAGACAAGGAACCATGAATTGGTGCCTGAACCACATTAGCAGAAAGAGGATCCCCTTCAGGATCAGAGCTTCTTGCAATGACACCAAATTCTGCTGTTCTAGAAAGTACACCATCCTCATAAACCACATAACGGTTCACTTTAGCCACTGGCGAAGCATTAATATCTATAGTAACTGTTGCCGGATCAGATAAGATTTCTCCATCAGTGACACGATAAGTGAAACTGACCTGACCTGAAAATTCAGGAATAGGAACATAAGTGAAATTACCATTGCCTTGAAAATTAATAGTTCCTGATTCC
>JASLJT010000292.1:0-23926 GCA_030747955.1 Verrucomicrobiales bacterium
GTATCGACTTCAAAAGAAAGATTATCCTGGACCCCTTTGCCGACCATGCCTTCTTCAGCGCTTCCAAGTTCTCCCATGGCTGCGCCTCCGTAGTTTATCGAAAAACCGTCAGCCGGATCATTTGCTCCGACACTATCAAACATTTCATAGTCGAAAGTGATTTTGAAGCCCTGAGCTGAACCTTCTAACGGGGGGACGGAAAAGCTTGAAAAGCCGAGGCCCTGACCATCAATGGTGAGTTGCAAACGGCCACCCTGAATGGAAGCTGCTGTACCAGCGATAATGCTGCCATCACCTAATTCAATTTCGCCATCGTCGAAATCATCAAAGTTCTGATTGTAAACTTCTTCTGACTGAGCAGAAATAGATAGGATTAATGTGGCAGCAATCATTGAAATGAATTGCCATAGTTTTTTCTTAAACATAATGGAGTGAGGATTAGTGGTGGGAATTATGATTTAAATTAAAATATCCAAATCATGGGTGGAGATAATTTTTAATATTTTATATTACAGAATATCTGTAAAAACAGGTAAAGAGTCAATATCTGAGCCGATAAAGGACAATATTGTAATGAGAGTGAATCGTACTCAAGAACAACCAATAATGACTGTATTTTTAGCCTTTGGAACCGTTATCAGTATATATTTTCTGATTATTATATAGGCTCATACGATATTGTAGGGACTTTAGCAGATTGGCATCAGGATTTTCTTTTAAGAAAGAAATAGCATTTTTTATAGTATTTACCGCCATTTCAAATTCTCCATTCCCTGCCTGTGCTGCGGCCAAAGTATCGAGAACCTGAGGTATTTTGTTGCCTGTCTCTTGGTTCAACTTGTTGGCAATTTCCAGAGCTTCCTTTGGATTTCGGATTTGTTCTTGTGGGGAAGTCGCAAGGATCCAAGCCAGATTGTTTCTGGCTGCTTGATTTTTGGGTTGGAATTTTAATCCTGAACGATAATGAAAGAGGGCGGCACTTTGATTGGTTTTTGATTTGAGTTGAGCTGCCATATTGAAATGACTGAGGGCCAGATTTGAAGAGATACTTTGAGATTGGGGATTGAGTTCATGAGCTATATTATAATGGTAAATGGACCCTTCCATGTTTCCTGCCATTAACCAATTACGACCATGTCGTGAATGAATGGATGCTTCGTGAGCCATTGAACGTTGCATGGACTTAGGGTGTTTGATGGTCGTTCCTTTGATCTGGGCTGAACGGATGATTCTTTCATCGAGAGTTCCTGCGGAATGGTCCTTGTCTGCAATTAATTGGTTCACCTCTAACGGACCCTTGTAGATTACAGATAGGTTTCCGTTAGGGTCAATTAGGAAACTTGAAGGTATAGGCAAAGGTTCGTTAAGACCGATGAGCTGGTCATGAAGTCTTTGCAAGAGATTGATCATGGGCTCTGTGGCATTGCGTGCAAGGAAAGGGAATTTTATTTTTTTAAGAATATCAGAAATTTTTTCAGGATCTATATCAGCGCTCAATTGATCCACGTTAAGAGCGATTACATCGATTCCCGATTCGCGTATCAGTGATTCGTGATGACTCAAATCTGCGAGTTCTTTTATGCATGGGGCGCACCAAGTTGCCCATAGATTGATGAGTAGAGGTTTTCCTTGAGGTAAAATTTTTCTTTTCCCATCTTTTGTCCTGAAAGTGAAGTTAGGGGCTTTGAATAGCGTGATTGCGGGAGTCCTAGCGGTGCTTTGTGGTTCGTTTCTTTGGGCTGCTGATGGGGATAGCTTGATTGCTTCATTCCTTGAACGCAGTTCTTTTGGTTTAGGGTTTTTCTGTTCGATCAGATAACGTTTGTTCGTTGAAATTTTCTGAAAACTATCAGTTGATCCGTCGGGCCAGCGAATTTGGATGTCAATTGGATCTGTTGAAGTGCCCAGACCAAAGTGTATACATTTGCTGGACTGGGATAGGAACCCTTGACCCGCTCTGACTGTTTGAATGAGTATTGGATTTCCTTTTTTCCCGATTGGATTTATTTCAATCCTTGCACCGATCGCGTCTCTGTTAGATGAAACTCCGTTACCTTTTAATAGGAATGAAATGAAATGGTTCTTATTATCATTGTCATTACGCATGAGCCTGAGACGTGGGCCGTTCCGATTTGATATCCATAGGTCTAGGTCTCCATCATTGTCCCAGTCAGTTGTGGCGATGGCCCTTCCATCGTCAGGATAATCCAGACCGCTGATCCCGGAAATATCTGCAAAGGTTCCATTGCCGATATTCAAGAAACAGCAGTTCCTTTCGTTTCCACTGAATGACCGTCCAGCATCCATCATCTCGGACAATTGACTTTGGCTATTATTATTTTGCGTGGAATCAGCTCCTTCCGAATCAATGGTTTGCGACACGACCTGTCGCCAAAAGAAACTTCACAAGTCTCCAGTCTCTTCCTTTGAGGTCAAATAACCATTGGCAACGACCAGGTCTGCTAATGAATCATTGTTTAAGTCAATGAAATTAGATCCCCATGCCCAACGGCCCATGTTAACGCCCGCGCTGATACTCTTATCTTCGAATGAGGATTCAATATTTCGTAGCAAAGTATTACCTCTAGCAAAGCGGCGGAAACGGTCGCGGATCTTATCGTTAGTTTTGGATTTAAATTGTTGCTGTCCAGTGATTCTATTTCCTGCTGCTGAAAACATATTGGAAACGTAGAGGTCCATTCTTCCGTCCCTGTCATAGTCTGCCCATGTCACTGACATCCCAGAAGCACTGTCCTCAGTGTTTGTATTTGCGGCAATGTCTGTGAATTTTCCGGCATCATTTCGATATAGATTATTTCTGCCGTAGTCATTAGCTACATAGAGGTCCTGATCACCATCATTATCAAAATCTTCCCATGAAGCGGCAAAGCTCCATCGTTGGTTATTGATGTTTAGACCAACTTCTTCAGTTGTATTTGTGAAAGAAAGCTTTCCAGATTTCGTCGTTTCATTCTTGAATAATAGATTTGGGGCACCGTTTTCGGCATCATGATATACGAACTGATTATTAGCTGCTCCTATCGATTCGCCATTGTCTTCCTGCACGTAAGCACAAACATAAAGATCAAGGAGCCCGTCCTTATCATAATCAGCGGCAGCTAATGATGCTGTTGACCAGCTCGTTTTAAGTGTCATTGCCGGGACAAAACGTTTTTGCTGGTCATTTTCAGCTATTAAAATCATTCCGTAAACAGCCACGGCTAGATCCTGATCACCGTCATTGTCAAAGTCAGCTATTATTGAAGAGCGTGAATCCTCTAGCCAGTCCACGCCCCACTCGGCTGAGACATCCGTTAACGTTCCATTTTTTCTTTGGATGAATAACCGATTCGGCAGTCCTGGTTCCTGACAAAGATAAATGTCTTCGAGCCCGTCTCCATTAATATCACCGATAGAAATACCTGGAGTTCCGAACCGGTTCAGCATGGCCCTGACAGGGAGCCGTGTGAGCCAGTGGTTCATTCCATATGAAAGCTGTGTCTTATAGGAGTCGTTAGAATCCAGAGCGGAACCCGTAACATCAGTGAATATTTTTTTTGATTTTGAACTGCTTGTTTGATTGAATGAGAGAATACGTATCTTATCGATTTTAGGTTTTTCCTGTTCTCCATTCCACTGCACTGACCATCTGGCGTGTTTTTCGGTGACGTTTTTTTCTGTTCTAAAATTTAGCGAAAAGAGAACGTCGGTAGTAAATTTTTTCTGCGCTGATCCATTTTCTTTTTTGATGCCAATGATTTTAAATTTCGCATGGTTATCATTATCGGAACCGGTCCGTTTCTGTCTGACACTGTTAAGTTCTTTCTTAAGGTGTTGAGCTCCTTCATTTGGCTGATTCACATTCCTATTTCCCTTATGAACTGTGATGTTTTTGTCTTTAAATATTAACTCAAGACTCTCAGGCGTTAGAGGATCTGTTGCGATTTCAGACGTTACAAGATCATTTAAGGATCCTTCATTAAAGAAAAGGTTTCCAAGTTTCTTTAGCTGGTTATTTGCTTGGTTTGCTAGAAATTCAGTTTCCCACCCATCTTCAGAGGGATCGTCTATTTTTTTCCATCCGGCGGTCTTAGTTTTGGATATGATGCCCAGTTCATCTCGATTTATATTTTCTTCTTTTGGAGAATTTTTTGTTGGATTAGAGATTTGCTCTCGTTGACTTGAGTCTGAAGGATCGTTTTTTGAGCAACCTAATATACATAGAAAAATCACTGTCACAGTGACGGGCGTTCCAAGTGCCTTTGTGATACGTAACTTTATGTAATTACTGATGATCACTTCTCTTAAGCAGTCCTTTATACATTAAAATCAAAAACTTAACTACAGTATCACGAAATAGTCTTAATATAAGGGATAATATTCTATTGGCCCATTGCAGCTTCTATCTGATTTTTTGTCGAATGTTTTTGGTGTTAGCATTTCAATGAATGAAAAAAGGCTTAAGCCTTTCCTTTAATCTGCTAGATTAATTAATAATGAAATTTACCGCTTTCTATTCGGTTTTGCCGGTCTTGTTGCTGTTAAGCATTACAGATTTGGTACTCAGGGCGGACACCGATGAGGAGATTTCCAAGGAAAATATTTTCTGGTCTTTTAATGAGCCTGTAAAGCAAACCTTGTCTCAGACTAGCACTTGGGGGGTCAATGAGATTGACTCTTTTATTTTTGAGCGTTTGAAGGTGGAGGATTTGTTGCCACAAAGGCCAGCTTCAAAGGAAGAATGGATTCGTCGAGTTAGTTTGGATCTGACGGGATTGCCGGCCACGACAGATGAAATAGATGCATTCATATCTGACCGTTCCGATCAAGCTTTTGAAAGAGTCGTTGAGAGGTTACTAGCTTCATTTCGTTACGGTGAACGTATGGCTTCTTGGTGGCTAGATGGTGCTCGCTACGGTGACAGCCATGGATATGATAATGATCTTGAAAATAGTCAATGGCCCTGGAGGAATTGGGTCATTGAATCATTTAATTCCAATAAGCCATTTGATGTCTTTACCATTGAGCAGTTAGCTGGGGACTTATTGCCGAACCCAACGAATGATCAAATCATTGCTACTGGTTTCAATAGGAACCATCGAATTCAAACAGAGGGCGGTGCCATCGATGAAGAGTGGCGGACAGAATATGTAATTGATCGTGTGGAAACTATGGGAACGGTTTGGCTTGGACTCACTCTTAGCTGTGCGCGGTGCCATGATCACAAGTATGATCCGATCACCCAGAAGGAGTTTTACCAGTTCTTTGCCTTGTTTAATAATTTAGATGAGAAGGGATTTATTAACAATTTACGTGGGAGTGCCGAACCTAGAGTCCGGTACAAGGCTCAGGAATTTGAATTGAATTTGGAAAAAATTCGATCCGAAATAAAAGATAAAGGATCTCAGGAAAAAGAAATTGCTAAACTCGAACAACTATTTCCTACGGTCATGATCATGAAGGAAATGCCTGACCCTAGAAAAGCATTCGTTTTAGATGGAGGACAATATGATTCTCCGACCGAAGAGGTTTTCCCAGGCCTGCCGAAATCATTGCCTCCTCTTCAGGAAGGGGAAAATATGAACAGGCTTGGTCTTGCTCGTTGGCTCGTGAATGGACGGAACCCTCTTACTTCACGGGTAATAATAAATCGGTTATGGGCTCAATTCTTTGGTCATGGAATCGTTTTGACGACTGAAGACTTAGGCACTCAGTCAGAACGTCCTAGTCATCGTGAATTACTGGACTGGCTGGCTATTGATTTTGTTCAGCATGGATGGGATATCAAAAGAATAATTAAAAAGATGGTTCTGAGTTCCACATATTCTCAGACTCATTCTGTTGATAAAAATAAACTAGAAAAGGATCCCATGAATAGGCTTCTGAGTCGTGGACCGAGGCAAAGACTTCAGGCGGAAATGATACGTGATCAGGCGCTGGCAATTTCCGGCTTATTAGTTGAGAAGCAAGGGGGGCCTAGCGTATGGACTTACCAGCCAAAAGGTTTGTGGGAAGAGATAGAGAAGAGAGGAAAATTTGTCCAAGACCATGGAGAGAAGTTGTACAGAAGGACCTTGTACACAAGAATCCGAAGGACAGTTCCGCATCCTAGCATGGTCCTGTTTGATATGCCTAGCCGTGAAGTATGCAGTGTGCTGCGCGCTCGATCCAATACTCCTCTCCAAGCTTTATCATTGCTTAATAATGTCACATATGTGGAAGCGGCAAAAAAATTTGCTGAAAGAATGATACTTAATGGAAAGGACATAAAAGATCAGTTGCGTTGGGGATTTAGGACCGCTACTTCGAGGCATCCTACCAAATCAGAAATGACAATTCTGCTAAAGGGTTACGAGCGTCGATTAATGCATTATGAACAGAACCCTGATCAAGCCAAGGACCTGTTATTAGTGGGTGAGTCAAAGATTTCAGATGAGCTGAATGTGATTCGTGTTGCTGCCATGACCACGTCTGCAAATTTGATTCTGAATCTTGACGAGATAATTAACAAGTGATCAGGGATATATAAATGCGTATTTTGAGAAATATAATCAGGGAACAAGATCAATTAAATCGACGAGCTTTTCTACGTGGTTCTGCTCATGGCATTGGATCCATAGCGCTTGCAGGTTTACTAAAGGAAGAGGTTCAGGGATCAGGTTATTATGCCGAGTATAAAAATACTATTCCAAGGGCCAAACGCGTAATATATCTTTTTCAATCGGGGGGACCATCGCAGATTGATTTGTTTGACCCCAAGCCTAATCTCGAAAAGAGTCGTGGAAAGGAACTGCCAGATTCGGTGAGAGGGGGCCAGCGCATTACGACAATGACTTCAAAGCAGAAGTCATTGCCCATAGCGCCAAGTAATTACAGTTTTCATAAGTGTGGGAAGAGCGGTATTTCCTTCAGTGAATTATTACCAAATATTGGGGCTCTAGCTGATGACATTTGCTTGATTCGCTCTATGTATACGGAGGCGATTAATCATGACCCTGCGATTACATTTTTCCAGACAGGTTCTCAGTTAGCGGGGAGGCCGAGCATAGGTTCTTGGATGTCATATGGTTTAGGATCAGTGAACAAGAATTTGCCAAAGTATGTAGTTCTCACTTCTCGAGGAAGCTCTTCGGATGCTCAGCCATTATATAGTAGGCTCTGGTCATCAGGCTTTCTTCCGACCGAACATTCTGGTGTGAAGTTAAGAAATTCTGGAGACCCGGTATATTATTTATCGAATCCTCCCGGAATTAATTCTTCAGTGAGACGTGATATATTACATGATTTAAAATCGTTGAATGAAGAGCGTTCACAGTTAATTGGTGATCCTGAGATAGATTCAAGAATTTCACAGTATGAGATGGCTTTCAGGATGCAGTCTAGTGTTCCAGAATTAGTGAACTTATCGGATGAGACTCAAAGTACTTTGGATCTTTATGGACCTGATGTGCAAAGGCCAGGCACTTATGCAGCGAACTGTTTATTAGCTAGGCGCCTTGCTGAGAGAGGTGTCAATTTTATTCAACTCTTTCATATGGGCTGGGATCATCATTCTAAGCTTTCACAGGATCTGCCGCGACAATGTAGGGACACTGACCGGGCAACTGCAGGATTGATTATTGATTTAAAGCAGAGAGGTTTACTTGATGATACTCTTGTCGTTTGGGGGGGGGAGTTTGGGCGAACTGTTTATGCTCAGGCACCCGAAAAGAATGGTGGCCGAGATCATCATCCTAGGTGCTTTACGACGATGCTCGCTGGTGGAGGAGTCAGGGGCGGCCACGTTCATGGTGCCACAGATGATCATTGTTATAATGTTCTGGATGACCCGGTCCACGTCCATGACCTTAATGCCACTATTCTTAAATTAATGGGCATTAATCATGAATCTTTAACTTTTAAGTATCAGGGTCGTCAGTATCGACTCACTGATGTGCATGGCAAAGTTGTGCAAGAGATCATTGCCTAAGGCCCATTATTTCTTGCCAATGCAATAGAGAACTTCTTGCCGGACATCACCAACATTTACGGCAACCCTCGCAAAAATTTTGCTATCACATATGACAGGCGTTGCAAATACCTGATCCCCAAGCTTGTTTTTAGCAATGACTTTGAACTTCTTAGGATCAGCAGCAAAAACTGAGAAGTTTCCATTTTCGTCAACTGCATAGATTCTTTTGCCGACCATTACCGGTGAAGCACTAGTGGTTCTATTGAGTCGTTCTTTCCACATGTTTTTACCGGTTTCAGAGTTCCAGCACATTGCATTTCCATTATCCATGACCGCGTAAAGATAACCTTCTTTCACTATCATCGAAGGAACGTAGACACGACTGATGTTTTCCCAGACCACTTTTCCTGAACCATCAGCGCTGATCGCTGAGACATGGTTTTTGGGATATCCACCGCTCGTAAAGACGCGTTTTCCATCCGTTACAATCGAACTCACACACTCAGTAGTTGATCCGGACACTTCCCAGAATTTCTTGCCCGTATTAGGATCAAGGCTAGTCACTAGATTACATCCCTGGAATACCAGCTCATCTCTGCCATTGAGTTTGTAAATTACAGGTGATGTGTAATTGGGTTCTTTTGGACGGTCCACTTTCCATACGACCTTTCCATTACTACGGTTCAAACCACAAATGGCGCCACCGCTCTTGTTGTCAGCAGATACTATGACAAGAGATTTATATATTGCAGGTGATGTGGAAAAGCCCTGATGAAGGATGTAATTACTGATCTTTTGTTGCCAGATCTTATTACCATCATAATCGAAGGCAGTTGTGTAAACTGCCCCTTTATTTAAAAAATTGATATAGACTAATTTACCATCAGTGGCAGGGGTCGAAGATGCTTGGCTTGCTTTCTTGTTGGATTTTTGAGGGAACCCCCCTCGATGCACTTCTTTGCTCCATATCTCTTTTCCGTTCAGTCTATTGAAGCAAATTAGAGTCTGTGTTTTTATCTTTTCATCTGCCGTTGCAAGAAATATCCGATCACCATAAATGGTAGGTGATCCATGCCCTCTTCCTGGGACCTTAGTTGACCAGAGAACATTTTCCTCAGAGCTGAACTTAATGGGAGGGTCTTGATTCGAATCAGCAATCCCGTCATGCTTTAGGCCACGCCACTGTGCCCAATCATTTCCTTTCGCATGCTGATTACTGGTCGTGAGAGAAATAATAATTGTTGATACTGCGGATAATATTTTTCGCGCTTTCATTTTCTTATCATAAAGAGATTTTAAAGAATACTGCAACCCGTAACCCATCAGTTGCATTAATTCTGACTCTATTATTTTCTCTTTCTCGGTTGATTCATTTTATTTTCCAAGAAACTGTTTCGTATAACGGAAAGAGTCGAATATTTGATTCGTATACCTTTTTTGGAATTGGATAGAATTTGTTCATCAATGAAATTTAATACTTTGTCATATTTGTCTAAGTGTTGTGCTGCGTTATTTTCATGAATGGCAAGGCACACCGCACTCATCTGACCTTGCTTACAAAATTTTAGATGTTCTCTAAATATTGTTTTCATATGCTCACCTGAAACCATCCAGTCGATTTTACATGTTTGAGGAAATTCGATGAGGGGTTTGCCGTCCTTAGCTTTGATGTAAGGGGCAGTCCCAATGGGTAAGATGGACTCTTCTGAAATTTTATAAGGTTGGCTACGCACAGTGACTGTCTTGTCCCATCCGGAAAGATGATGCCACGAAGGGGCATATTGGGCTCCAAATTCATTGCCTGGAGGAAAAGCTGCCGCACTTATATAGTACCCGTTAGTTGCGATCGCTTTTTGCAGTTCAATGCTAGTAGCATAGAAACCGGCACAAAATGATCTGGGCCTTCCGAGATCTTTTTTGCTAAATATATTTAAAGTAAAGTTCAAAATTTTATCGATTTCTTTGCGCGAATAAATAGTCATTGGTACGCTGTATCCGGTATCATCTTGGCTAGTATCTACAGATTTAGCGTTCATACTTGGTGAGTTTCGGAATTTAACACCTGCCCTTTTAAGTAAACTTTCATACATGTGAAGGTGCACTCCAATTTCTGCCCCGTGATCATCTCTACATTTTTTCACGAAGGATTCCATTTTTTTATAATGGGGTGTTAATTGAGTATATGCGACAGGATTATACAGGTGAGTCCATCGCATCTTTGGGTGGTTCTTTGTAAGGGTTCGAAATGCATTCAGGTCGTCAATTCCCATGGCCCAAGGCTGATCGAAGTGCGAAACTACAGAAACATGAAGAATCGGTTCTGGCGGATCCTGTGATTTATTTTCGTTGATTTGTCCAAATGCGTCTATCACAAATACCCATAAGGCAATGCATGACCTGATGCTAAAGATTGGTATTATTGTATTCATTTCGAAAGCAATTTTCCGAAGAGTCTGATGATTTAACTTTAATCAAATCAAATATTAATCATTGCTTGAATTGAACAGAAGCATGAGTTTGCAGATCAAATTCAGAGTTCTTCTTTGTTAGGATCTGTTTCGGCGGATCCAGAATCTTCAAGAGTGCTAGAGAAGAGTGACTGCATGCATGTGGCTTTTGTCGGGCTAATGAATGTAGTGCAATACATTGCACCGATGAGTTCATTAGATTCGTTGGTAAATACATAGGTTCCAGATTCTCTTGCTTCAGGGGTTAAGAATAAAACTTCAAATGCCATGATGGGCACTTCGTTGACAGTTCCTGTTTCAGTGGGTTCGGTTAACTGAACTAATTGCCATGGTTCCCCATGTTTCGGCAGTCCAATTCCTCGGGCCAATAGCATTTTTCCCAGATACTGAACTAGAACTTCTCTTCTTGGGATTTCAGGAAAGTCGGTATCTTCGCTCATTAATCATTAAAGGATAAATTTTATACGAAGAATAAAAAAAATTCGAATTATTTAGTTTTTAAATCACAAAAAAAGACTCTCTCCGGTGACGGAGAGAGTCTTTACTATTTAATTGTAATTAACTTACGGCAACGGCCTCTGGTCCTTTTTCTCCTGTCCTGATGCGAACAGCCTCCTCAATAGGTGACACAAAGACTTTCCCGTCTCCTATCTTTCCTGTATTCGCAGTTGAAACTATTTTATCAATGACTCCCTCTACTTGTTCATCATCCACAACGATCTCAAGTTTGACCTTTGGTAAAAAATCTACTGTGTATTCGCTTCCACGGTATATTTCCGTGTGACCTTTTTGGCGACCGAACCCTTTAACTTCAGTTACGGTCATGCCCTGTATGCCTATTTCGGATAGAGCTTCCTTAATGTCTTCGAGTTTGAATGGTTTAACTATCGCTTCAACTTTTTTCATTTTATTAGTCGTGTAAGGTTGGTCCCAGCAAAGATACCAAGAACTTGATAAAACTTTTTTGGGAATTCTATATTGGAATTAACTATAAAGCTGATCTTGTGCCAACTTGAAAAATAAGATGCTAAACCATTAATTTTTTATTTTAGATATCTTATTATCAATTACCCATCAAAAGTCAGATAAAATATTGCATTCTTCACTAATTAATACGCTATAGATGCATTATTTGAATTAGTAAAAAGGTGTCGTTTTGCTTTTAAAGGTTTTATAGTCATTTCTATTAATTTTAATTTAGACCGCTCATTTCACTCATATAAATGAAACTTTATATTATTTCTTCCATTCTGTTTGGTTTAGTTATCCTTGCTGGATGCTCAAAATCCAATGATCAAGGTTCGGCCAATTCCCAAAAAATTGAATCGAATGATAATGAAAAAAACCTAACTTCCGAAAATTCTAAGGGGCCTTGGAGTGCAGATGGGCAAAGCGTTTTGCTCAAAGCTAAATGGATTAGAGGAAAGTCTTATGTTTTTCGGCAGACGACCAATATGGAAATGGAGCTTCCTATCGCTGGGCCTGAAGGCTCAAAAACCAAAATGTCCATGGATTTTAATGTGGATGTGTCTGACCAGAAGAAATCGGAGAATAAAAAAATGAGTGTTCGATTCAGTAAAGTGAAAATGGAAATGTCCATGGCAGGCCAGAACATGGTTTATGATTCTGAGGATCCCGAAAAACAGAGTGCTCTGCTAAAAAATGCTTTTGGAGATTTTGCGAATCAGAAATTTGAAGCTGAATTTGATAAGGATGATAATTTTCTTAGTGTCGATGGAAATGCAAAAGGTGCCGCGCCAGCAGCAGCAGGAATTGGTGGTCTAGGGAACGAAGAAATTGGAAACATGTTAAAACAATTGGGGGACTTTGGTTTTCCTGACACAGCCGTTGAGCCTGATGCCAAATGGCAACATGGGCAGGAGTTGAGTATGCAGCAAATGGGCAAAATGAAGATGACGATTGATTATACCTATAAAGGTCCGAAGGAACATGAAGGGAAAAAACTTGCAGAAATAGTTTTTCAGGGGATTGCCGATAGCGATGGGGATGGTGGACTAGTGTCGTTTAAAGATTCAAAGATGAGTGGCACCATGTTATTCGATCCTGAATTGGGAACAGTGGTTCAGAGTAATAGTTCTGTTGATATGACAATGTCGGTTGGCGGTGATCTTGGGGCTGAGATGGACACAAAAACTAGTTCGTCCTATTCACTCATTTCAATTGAATAGCTCTTTGCTGAAGGAAAAAAGTTCATTAGATTTTATTATAAGATCATAGAGATAATTAATTTCCCTGATTTCATTAATAGGAGTGAATAAGGGTATTAGGTGCCAGAATTTTGAAAATCTTTTTTGTTCTGAACGAACAGGCTTGCTAGAAGGGCCTCCCTTTATTACTACCTAATGAGAGCCTTTTTTATTGAGGCTTAAACAAACATAATGCCTGATTCTTTCGTTCACCTGCATCTTCATACAGAGTATTCATTACTCGATGGGGCCGTGCGCATTGGCGATCTGATGAGTAAGGCGCTTCGATGTAAGATGCCCGCAGTCGCTATGACTGATCATGGAAATCTTTATGGGGCAATTGATTTTTATAAACAGGCTACGAAAGCAGGCATAAAACCCATCATTGGGTGTGAGGTTTATTTGGCTCCTGGTTCTATGCACGAAAAGAAAAAAGTGCCAGGGTTGCCTAATGCTCATCACCTAACACTTCTGGCAAAGGATGTTTGTGGCTATGAGAATTTGGTGAGGCTTGTTAGTCAGGCGCATTTGGAAGGGCAGTACTATAAGCCGCGACTTGATAAGGAGCTTTTGGATAAATATTCGGAAGGAATTATTTGTCTGAGTGGATGCATTAACGGTGAGATTAACTACTGGATACAACAAGAACAAATAGACATCGCTAAAGAGAAGCTTGGTGAGTTTGTAGACATTTTCGGGAAAGATGATTTTTATCTCGAGATGCATGACCATGGCATGGATCAACAACGTCTGTGCAATCGACAGCTTTTATCTTTTTGTGGTGAATTTGGTTTGAAACCTGTGGCTGCAAATGATGTGCACTTTCTGAGCCGCAAGGACCATGAAGCACATGATGTTTTAATTTGCATTGGGACCGGAAAGATGGTGCTTGATGAGAACCGAATGAGATATTCTCCGGAAGTCTATTTTAAGACGGCCAAGGAAATGCGTCAGTTATTTAAGGAGGTTCCAGTGGCTTGTGATAATACGCTGGAGATTGCCGAAAAGATTGATTTTAAGATGGAACTGGATTCGACCAGTTCAGAGAGGTATCCAGAATATGAAATTAAAACGGAAGGTTCTCGAGAAAGCTATTTTCGTGATTTATGTGAGGAAGGCCTAGTGGATAGGTATGGGAAAGAGAGGGCTGAAACAGATAAAGAACTTCAGCAGCGGTTAGATTATGAGATTGGAATTATGGAGCGGATGGGTTTTGTTTCCTATTTTTTGATTACCTGGGACTTTATTAAGTGGGCAAAAGATAATAGTATTCCAGTGGGCCCGGGTAGGGGCTCAGCGGCAGGATCATTGGTCGCTTATGTGCTTGGGATTACGGATTTGGATCCGATTCGATTTGGCTTAATTTTCGAGCGCTTTCTTAATCCAGAGCGTGTGAGTCCTCCTGACGTGGACGTTGATTTTTGTCAAACAAGAAGGCCAGAAGTCATTGAATATGTTCGGCAAAAATATGGGGAACGGTGCGTATCTCATATTATAACTTTCGGTACTCTTGGGGCCAAGAGTGTGGTTCGGGATGTGGGTCGCGTGCTGGGTTGGAGTTATGGTGATGCTGACAGGGTTGCTAAAATGATCCCCACCGAATTGGGTATTACGCTTGCCGGGGCACGCAAAAAGAACCCTGAACTTAAGGCAGCCATTATTAATGAACCCCGAACTGAGGAGTTATGGGAATATGCTACGTTTTTGGAAGGCCTCACTCGTGGCGTTGGTATTCACGCGGCAGGGATAGTCATTGGCGATTGTGAACTGGATGTTCATGTTCCCCTGACCCGTGGCAATGAAGACGAAGTGGTGACTCAATATGCGATGAAGCCACTCACTGATCTTGGTATGCTCAAGATGGACTTTCTAGGATTGAAAACGCTTACTGTTATACAGGACGCCGTTGAATTAATCCGAAACAAGGTTTCAGATTTTGATATAGCTAACATCTTACTAGATGATGGGCCTACCTTTGATCTACTTAATGCAGGAGAAACTTGTGGAGTTTTTCAATTGGAATCCGGAGGAATGGTTTCCTTATGTAAGCAGTTCGGAGTTAACCGGATAGAGGACATCATTGCGCTAATTGCACTTTATCGCCCAGGTCCAATGGAACTGATTCCGGACTTCATTGACCGTAAGAGAGGGAAAAAGAAAGTTCAATATTTGCATCCTTTGCTCGAAGAAGTGTCGAAAGAAACTCATGGCATCTTGATTTATCAGGAACAAGTACAGAAGGCGGCCAATCTTTTGGCTGGTTATAGTCTTGGAGATGCTGATCTTTTGCGCCGAGCCATGGGTAAGAAGGATCCCGAAGAGATGGCAAAGCAGCGTCATGTATTTGTTGAGGGTTGCAAGAAAGTAAATGAGATACCGGAAGGACAGGCCAATGGAATATTTGATCTTCTCGAAAAGTTTGCTGGATATGGATTTAATAAGTCTCACTCTGCAGCTTATGGGCTCATTAGTTATCAGACTGCATATTTGAAGGCAAATTATCCAGTTGAGTTCATGGCGGCACTTCTCTCAAATGAAATTAACAATACTGAAAAGATTGCGGTCTTTGTTGAGGAGTGTAAAACGATGGGTATCAAGGTCTTACCTCCTGACATCAATAAGAGCGAACTTAAATTCTCACCTGGTCATGCAGAGGACGGTAAGGAGGTTTCTATTAGATATGGACTGGCAGCCATTAAAAATGTTGGTAGTGCTGCCATGGCTTTAGCCATTGAAGAGAGAACAAAGAATGAGGAATATGTTTCACCTGATGATTTTGCGAAACGGTTAGAATCAAGAGCCATCAATAAGAAGATATTGGAATCCCTTACGAGGGCCGGAGCATTTGACTTTTCTGGAGAAGAACGCGCGCATCTATTTGCTAGGATTGATTTGATTATAGCTGCAGCTTCAACTGCTCAAAAGGATCGAGTCGCTGGCCAAACTTCACTCTTTGCAGAGGACATGGATTTTGGTTCTGCTCCTGTCAATTTGTCCTCCAATCATACGATTGAATATGAGCCTTGGACCGAAGAGGAAATTTTATCTTCAGAGCGTGAACTGCTGGGATTTTATGTCACGGGTCATCCTCTAGATTCTTATAGACAGATTTTTGACAAAGATAAATATAAGAGACTTTCAGAATTGCAGGACCTCAAAGAACGGCGCAAGTATGATTTTATGGGGCGAATTGCCAGCGTTGACAGAAGATATACAAAAAAAGCTGGTAAGCCATTTGCGATTCTGACATTTGAAGGTTTTACAGGGCAGTCGGAGGTTATGGTTTGGCCAGAAGTTTTCGAAAGATCAAATGAATTACTTCAAGTCGGTGCCGTTATTGAATTGCATGCCAAAGTTGAAATTGATTCAAGATCTGATGCGAAGAGGCTAACCGCGGAAAGGGTTCGCCTTTTGGACAAACCTAATGAAGTCTCAACAAAAAATCAGGATGGTAACAGGCCCGATCCTAAAAGTTCAATTGCATCCACCGCAAAAAATGGGAATATCCCAAATGGTACATTAACTTTATATCTTCAAAGTTCACAGCATGGTTCAGAAGATATACAAAAGATCCGTTCTATTTTGTGCCAGCATCCCGGTGAAGTGTCAGTCCAATTGCATATTGAGATGGAGGATGGGAATGAAGTCAAAATGGATATGGGATCACGGTTTTCGGTCTTAAATACCGTAGAATTACGCGAAAAATTGGGAAGCTGGATTAGGGATTAGAGTTTTGTTCAAAAAAAATTGAACAAAATGATTAAGGGCATATCTTAATGGCCCCTTTTCTATATGAGCTCAAGCCCACAAACTTCTATCTATGATCCTGAGCTATCCTCTCAGGAATCAACGAATTCGAATTCAGACCAACTCGAAACGATTCAAAAAGAAGTGATAGCTCTTTTTGTTAACGGGGTTCGAGTTTTAGGACTGCCTAAGTCCGTTGGGGAAATTTACGGTTTATTATTTATTTCGCCTGATCCTCTTGCCTTGGATGTTATTGTAAGCAAGTTGGAAATTTCCAAGGGATCCGTGAGTCAGGGTCTACGGTTTCTTCGTAATTTAGGGGCGGTGAAACCTGTATATGTGAGCGGGGACCGGAGGGATCATTTTACAGCCGAGGCTGAGCTTAAGAAGCTTGCTAATGGATTTATAAGAGGTGAACTGAATCCTAATCTTGAAAGTGCAACTCTCAGATTGGATGAACTGAAGACCATGGCAAAAAATGATAAGTCACCAAATTCAGATTTTTTCCAAGAACGTATAACGCGGATCGGAAACTGGCGGCGCAGAGGCGGTATGTTATTGAAAATTGTGAATAGGTTTCTTGGGAGGACAACTCGGGTATAATTTCTGAGTGAACGCGTAATAATGAATAACGAAATTGTATCAGAACCTCGGTGGTATGTTGTAAGGACTAGGCCTAAATCGGAGCATATTGCGGCTAAGGGGCTTGCTTGTCGCGCAGAAATCGAAGTTTATTGTCCGCGATTAAAGTTTCTTAAAATGACTTCCCGAGGAAAGGTCACTTTTACTGAAGCGCTCTTCCCTGGATATATTTTTGCCTATTTTTCTGCACAACAACATTTGAGAACAGTGAGTTATTCTAATGCTGTTTTGAATATTCTAAAATTTGGCAATCAATGTGCATCTGTTTCCAATTTGGTAATTTCGCAATTGCGTGAAACTATGGGGGGGGCAGATCTGAAGAACATTGAAATTTGCCCTGAGCTTGGCGAGGAGGCAGAGATTTGTTTTGGTCCATTCAAGGGAATGCGAGGGACTGTGTCTGATCTATGTCATGCAGATAAGCGAGTATCGGTACTTTTAGATTTTCTTGGACGGGTGAATAACGTGCAAGTCCCAATAGCTGATGTGAAAGCAAAGAAGAATCCAGTCATTGCTTTAAACGTTCACTGACGCATATCCAATAATAGGAAAGTATTGAATATTTCCTTATATCAGAAAGTGAATCGGTTTCTTGCAGAAATGAGCATGAATGACCGGGGGCGGTAGCTTGATTAATTGAATTATCGGAGAATTGAAAACTGTAATCGACCAAAAGAGCCTTGATGAAAGAGTCAATGTGCTAGGTGTGGGTATTAGCCCGATTAATCTAGATACGGCATCTGAAATTATACACGCAGCCATTCGCTCAGAATCACAAGGTTATGTAGGAGTGACAGGGGTGCATGGTGTCACGGAAGCTCAATCTGATTTATCATTTAAGCGAATTTTGAATAATACGTTTTTAAATACTCCGGATGGTATGCCAATGGTTTGGTATGGGAAAATTCTCGGGTATGAGGGCATTTCCAGAGTTTATGGGCCGGACCTTATGCTGCGCATATGCTCTGAGTCTGTTGCGAACGGTGTCCGTCATTTTTTCTATGGTGGTAGAGAAGGTGTTGCAGAAAAACTAAGAGATGAATTAATAAAAAAGTTTCCCGGATTGGAAGTGGTTGGAACATATACCCCGCCATTTAGACCGTTAACTGAGGATGAAGAAATGAGTGTGCGCGATCTCATTAATGATTCTGGTGCTCACTGTGTTTGGGTCGGTCTTAGCACACCAAAGCAAGAAAAGTTTATGAGCAATATTTTAGGGAAATTTGGCAAAGGAGGCGATGACACATTTGAAGGTGCAAAAATATTCTTTGGTGTGGGTGCGGCTTTTGATTTCCATGCCGGACTGATTCCGCAGGCTCCATCCTGGTTGCAGTCGTGTGGAATGGAATGGTTTTATCGTCTTTGCAAAGAACCTAGGCGACTTTGGAAGCGATACTTAAAGAACAATCCATTATTTATAATGAGGGCAATTTTGCAGCTTTTTAAGTTACGCAAGTATCCTTTGCAGGTGCTTGATGATCATTAATTTGAAATTTTGAGCAATAAAACATTTAGGAATATTTCATCAAATGCTTGGCGAGATTTGCTAGTTGTAATAATATTTTAATTATGAGGCCCTTGAATATAATTTTTCTGACATTGTTTCTAGTGTCCGTGATTGAGAGTCGAGGCTATGCACAAGAATCAGATCTTGATCGGCTCAAGGCAGGATTTAATAATAAGATTGATGAGGTTCTTAACCCGCTCATTAAGAGGCATCTTCAATCGTTACTTAATTTGGAAAAAACTCTTGCTCAGCGACAGAAGCTTGAAGATGCCTTATTAGTCAGAGAAGAGAGGACGCGCCTTTCCTCGGCCAAGGGAACGGCAGTTCTATTGGGATTGCCTGATGCTCCATCGCAGTTGAAGACGCTCGTATCCAGATTCCAAAGAGAGTCTTTGTCTTTAGTCAGGACTTGGGAAAGTAAATACGATAAAGCATTAATGAGTCTTGAAACTAGACTCACGAAATCAGCTAAATTAAATGAGGCGTTACTCGTAAAAAAAGAATTAAAATCGTTCCGTGACAAGATTGCTTTGCGCGATGGGAATGGTGGAGGAGACACAAAGAGTGAGAAATCAGGTAAAGTTGATTATGCGCTTGCCTCGGAAGGCGCGACTGCAAAGGCACAGCAATCCGCTGAATCTTTAATTGATGGTGATTTGAGGCACAGTGGAAGTGAGGGATTTGCTTGGGGTTCTTATCCGTCGGAGTTCATTGTTACTTTTCCAAAGAATCGGAAGATAGGAGAAATAAATTTTCTTCTCTATGACAAAGATCGATCAAGGAAGTATGCCTATCAGCTTTTTGTCTCACGCCGCGAAGGAGGTGATTGGGAGATGATATCTGACCATTCGGAGAAGCCTTCCAGTGGCTGGCAGAAACATAATTTTGCTCCAACTAGCTTAAAGAAAATAAAGATTCTTGGACTCTTTAACACGGCGAATAAAAACTTTCAGATAGTTGAGGTTGAGGCCCGTTAAAGGCACTGATCCGATCGATTAGGAAATCCTGTTACTCGGTTTTCCTGACAAAATAAACATTTATGTCTCGCATTCAGAAGACGGCTTATCTTTCTGCATCACAGGTAATTACGACTTTGTCTACACTTGCCGTTGCGGTGGCTCTTTCACGTGTATTGGAGACCAAGGCAGAGTATGGAACCTATCAACAAACCTTACTAGTATACACGTTCATAGCGCCCTTACTGGCCCTAGGGTTACCAGCGGCGACCTTTTATTTTATTCCAAGGAACCGAGGCAAAGAGAAGAGCGTTTTGATCAATGGGCTAGCGGCATTAATAACTAGTGCTTCATTGTTTGCTTTGTTTTGCGTTACCTTAGGGCCCATTTTTATACCTAATTGGTTCGGTAATTCAGATCTTCTGTCGACTATTCCGTGGTTGGCTCTTTACGGGCCAGCGACTCTGATTCTGATATTTATTTCTTCTGCTTTGGTTGCGATAGGGCGTCCTAAGACCAGCGCTCTATTCACAGCAATCTTCAGACTGTCCATGGCCTGCGCAGTTGTGTTGTCAGCCATTATTTATACTTCGGTAAATATTTCTTTGGGCGTTCAAGCTATGGTATGTTTTGCAGGAGCAATTCTTGGCATAGGGCTCATTTGGCAAGCCACGTCAAAAAGTAAAAGTCCGTCCCTATTGCCCTCATTGAGTGGTGTCAGCACGCAATTAAAGTATGCAGTTCCTCTTGGTCTCGGAGCAATGCTGGAGGGTATGGCTTTGGCCATTGATAAGGTGATAGTATCCTTATTTTGTTCTACTGAAGAGTATGCAGTTTTTGTGAATGGAGCTATGGAAGTTCCTTTAATAGCGGCGATAACAGTGGCTGCAGGAGCAGTAATGTTGCCTGAAATTGTCACGGCATTCAGTAACAATGATCGGTCTAAGGCATTAGAATTGTGGAAACTGATGGTGAAGAGAGTGGCTTTATTTTTATTGCCCGCAGGCTTTCTCTTTTACTTGGTTTCTGAGGAATTGATGGTGGTGCTTTATTCGGAAACTTTTAAAGAAAGCGCGGATCCTTTTAGGATTTATATGCTAATGCTTCCGGCTAGAGTCGCTTACTTTGGTATGTTATTTCAAGGTGCCGGAAAGACACACCTTGTTCTTTTAAGGGCAGTCATAACGCTCTTTTTAAATACGATGATTACGTATTTATTGGTAAGAAAATTTGGGATGTCTGGAGCGGCTTGGGGAACTGTGGCAGTTGTTTGGTTTTTTGTTGTTCCATATTGTGTGATTCAATGCAGTAAGTTTGTTGAATCTAGGTGGAATGCTTTTCTGCCTTATCGTTATATTTTGGCTGTAGGAGCAGTGTCAGCAGTAGCAGCACTAGGTGCTTGGTATTTGAGTGGTCTTTTTGAGATTAGAACAGCATTATCTGCCGGTATACTCAAAGGTTTTATTTATGTCTTTGGAGTAAGTATTTTGATGGCAATTTTCTTTCGTGAAGATTGTCTTCATATATATAAACAACTAAAGTCGAGGCTTCGATGAAGCGTTTGTCGTAAAATAATTGCAATGAAATGTGTTACAGTTCTCGGGGCCCGTCCTCAATTTGTTAAGGCTGCTCCTGTCAGTGCAGCGATGATTGATTCAGGAATAGATGAGGTCTTGGTCCATACTGGTCAGCATTTTGATTATGAAATGTCTCAAGTTTTTTTTGATGAGCTGAATATACCAGAGCCAAAACATAATCTTTCCATTTCTGGAGGATCGCACGGCCGCATGACTGGTAGGATGCTAGAAGCTGTGGAGGCTGTGATTGATAAAGAAAGCCCGGACTGTGTCTTAGTTTACGGAGACACAAATTCGACCCTTTCTGGGTCACTTGCGGCTGCAAAGCTTCATGTGCCTGTTGCTCATATGGAAGCCGGAATCCGTAGTTATAATAAAAATATGCCGGAGGAAATTAATAGAATTTTAACCGATCATGTTTCTTCTCTTCTCCTTTGTCCGAGCGATACGGCTGTGGTGAATTTGCAAAAAGAAGGGATCGTTGATGGAGTGATGATGGTGGGTGATGTGATGGCTGATGCTGCTCAGCTTGCAAATCATATAGTTAAAGATGATCCAGACTACCTGCCTAGCATTGAGGGGTTTGATTGGGAGCAGGGCTATGACCTTTTGACTTTGCACCGCGCTGAGAACACTGATGAAAAATCACGAATAGATTCAATATTTGGAGCTCTAAATGAAATAAAAACTCCCTTGATTTTTTCTGTTCACCCTAGGACACGCGATGCGATCGCCAAGGCTAATGTTTTTTTATCTGATAACATTATTATTTGTGAGCCTCTGAGTTATTTATCGATGACCGCTCTGATGAATAGAGCTTCGCGCGTCTTTACTGATTCAGGAGGTTTGCAGAAGGAAGCTTACTGGGCTAAGAAGCCTTGTATTACCTTACGTGAAGAAACGGAATGGGTTGAGACGCTCAATGATAATGCAAATCAGTTAGTTGGTGCAAATACTCAACTCATTCTTGAGGCAGTTGAAAAATCCAATGATGCAAAGTTCCGACCTGCGCTTTATGGGGACGGTAATTCGGCGCCACGTTGCGTTTCAGCTATCAATGAGTTGTTTCAGAAATAAATCTTATTTCGTTCATTATTCCATTAGAGAATGAAGATAGCTTATATAATTACATGGAACCTTGGTCATAATGACGGAGTCACCAGAAAGGTATTGAGGCAAGTACGCGAATGGAAAAAATTGGGCCATGAAGTAGAAATTTTTTGTGCTACCGAGGAGATTACCAAGGCTGTCAATGGGGTTACCTTTTTTAAAAAAGACCGTGTATGGAGTTCTATTTTTGCTGCCTTTAAGAATCGTAAAGTTTATACTAACCTTTGTGATCAGGTTATAAAGTATACTCCGGATATAGTTTATTTGCGTTGGGAGTTTCACAAAAGACCTTTGGCTCGATTGATGGAAAGGATTCCTACTATTATTGAAATAAATACTTTTTTCCAAGGTGAGTTTAGGAGGCGATCCAGAGAGAACTGGATAGAGAAAATTAGATACTGGTATTATCTATTAACTTACAAAAAATTTAATAAATGTTGTTTAGGTTTTGTCTCAGTTTGTAAAGAATATCTTCAATTGGGCCAATACGATAAATGGAATAAACCTCATTGCTATATTCCAAATTCTATTCCACTTGATAAAGAGCAAAAACCAATTGATTATTCAGCTCAGGAGATTTCCATTCCTAGATTAGTTTTCATAAGCTCAGGTATACAGCCATGGCATGGCCTAGATAATTTGATTGAATTAGCAGAAAAATCTGTAGGCGAACTTCAATTTGATTTAATTACGGGGTTTGATGTGGGTTATCTTGAGCTGCCTGAAAATATCAAAGTTCATCCTTTTCTGGAGAAAGACGAGTTTTTGGAGATCTTTAAAAATGCAGTAGCAGGAATCGGATCAGCAGGCCTTTATGAAAATGGCATGAATGAGGCATGCGTTCTTAAGCTTAGGGAATACTTATCAGCTGGTTTACCAGTTATAGTGCCTTATAAAGACACGGCTTTTCTTAATCAAAAGTCACCAGAGTGGTTTCTTGAGTTACCTAACGAACCTAGTTCATTAGTTAACAACAAAGAGAAAATAATGGATTTTGTTGAAAGAATTAGAGGGCTTAGAGTTCAAACTAATGAAGTTTTTCCATATATTAGTAGTGAAAGATGGGAGGCAGAAAGAGTGAACTTTTTTAAACAAGTTCTTAAGATGAAATGATGTGAAATTGAAACTTAATAAAGGATTTATATTTTATTTTCAGCTTGTATTAATTTCATGCTTTACCAAGTCTGTTGCTCTAAGTGACGTTGTTAGGCTCCCTCTTGGTAAAGACTTACAGTCGATTATAAACGAGCAAGATAAGGGAACTAGTTTCCTTTTAGAAACTGGAATTCACCGTGGTCATGAGCTTGATTTGAAAGCTGGTGACACTTTAGTCGGGGAGGAGGGAGCGGTTCTTTCGGGTGCTGAACTTCTGACCGGTTGGAAATATGAAGATCCTTATTGGGTTCATGAGGGTCCGCATTCCAAAGTCATACCGCCATTGGATGATGAGACGAGGGTCTGGGAGAAAAGAGCCAATTATCCGCATGATCTTTTTTGTGGTGATGTTCCTCTGATACAGAGGATGAGCCGCTCTTTGTATCTCTTAGAAGGTAAATATTGGTTCTATGATTACGAGGAAGATAAAATATATATTGGCTTTGATCCTTCTGGTTTGGAATTGGAATTGAGTGGATTGTGCCGTTACGGTTTGAAAGCGATGGGGCGAGGGGTGACATTACGGAATGTCCGCTTCGAGAACTATTCAACTTATGATCTAGATTCCGCAGTTGATTTGGGTCCCGAAGCATTAGTCGAAGGGTG
>JASLJT010000293.1:0-8379 GCA_030747955.1 Verrucomicrobiales bacterium
ATTATTTAATTTTAAAATAATTTTAACAATTATTAATTAATTTTTAAAATTTGTTACCATTTTACCGCTTTTCGTGGTTAATTACTAGTCCCTCTCAAATGATCTCCGCTAAAGATGTTCCTGCGAATGCACGGATACTAACCGTATCTGTTGATGGAGAACTTGTAGAATTGAGGGACGGCGAAACGATCTACGAAGTCACTAATCGCTGCAGACGAGAAGTACCTACTCTCTGTTACGATCCAAGGCTCGAAGCGTTTGGCTCTTGTCGGCTATGCGTAGTCGAGGTTGAAGGGATTAAAAATCCTGTCGCGTCTTGTACTACAAAGGCCACCGACGGAATGGTCATTAAGACTAGGACTGATGCCATTGAGCAATACAGGAAAACACTTCTTGAAATGGTTGCCAGTGAGAACCGCAACCTAGACATTGATCCATTATCCGGTTACTCAAGCCAAGAACTTGGTAATCTTATCGAAAGATATGAAGCTAGGACTGACAGGTTCTGTGGGAAAACAAGTGGTAAAACCAATCAGGATGATAAGAACCCTTTCATATTACGTGATTACGATAACTGTATTTCATGTTATCGCTGCGTGAGGGTCTGCGCAGAACAAGAAGGAGATCATGCCATCAACATTATTAATCGAGGTTTTGAAACTCAAATTTCGACTGAATTTGGAAATGATCTTCGCGACTCTCAATGCACTTTTTGTGGGCAGTGCGTTCAGACCTGCCCTACCGGAGCTCTTTCAGACAAGAAAGCACTCCGGGCCAAGGAATTACCTGAGGAAATTAAAAAGACAAGATCAGTTTGTCCATACTGTGGCGTAGGTTGCACCGTAGACATACTCAGCAAAGGAGATCGCGTTGTGGGAATACAGCCAGCCATGGACGGCCCGGCCAATGAAGGCGCTCTATGCATTAAAGGACAATACGCTTTTGATTTTGTACATCATCCCGACAGACTACAAAGGCCCTTGATAAGGCAAAAAGATGGAACATTCAAAGAGTCTGATTGGAATGAGGCTCTAGATGCAGCTGCAGAAGGATTCAAAAAAGTACTAAATGAAAATGGTAGATATTCAATTTATGGCATCGCATCTGGCCGAGCCCCTCACGAGGCCGCCTACACAATGCAGAAATTTATTCGATCCAATTTCGGTACTAATTACATAGATAACTGTAGTCGAAGTTGACACGCTCCCACTGTCGCCGGTCTGGCGGCCACCATTGGAAGAGGAGCAATGAGTAACCCACTCATTGATATGGAATACCCTGATGTCATCTTCGCCATTGGAACGAACATGACCGAATGTCACCCAGTGGCCGCTACTCGACTCAAAAAAGCGGTTTCTCGTGGAGCCAAGATGATCGTTGTTGATCCTCGAGAAACTCGATTAGCAAAGATAGCTGATCTTCACCTCAGAATCAGAGTCGGATCAGATGTTGCTCTGCTCCTCGCAATGGCTCACGTCATCGCCCGAGAAGAACTCATCGACACAGAATTCATCGAATCTAGAACAGCGGGATCTGAGGAATTTCTTAAACATGTAAAAGATTTCACTCCTGAATGGGCATCTAGCATCTGTGAAGTTCCTGCAGAACAAATAGAAAAAGCTGCATTATGGTTCGGAGAAGGCACTCCATCAGCTATTTATTATACTTTAGGTATCACTGAACACATCTGCGGAGTAGATAATGTTCAGTCACTCTGCAACTTATCCTTGATGACAGGAAATCTCGGCATCAAAGGTGGCGGGATAAATCCGATGCGTGGGCAAAATAACATCCAAGGCGCGGGTGATTGTGGAGCCGTTCCAAGCAACTTCCCAGGCTTTCAGCCTTGCGGCGATAAACTCAGTGCCGATAAATTTTCAAAGGCTTACGGAACTCAAATCGACGCAGAAAAAGGAATAACAAAGGTAGCAGCTCTTAATTTGTGTGGTAGCAACGGACCTGAAGGGATACATGCCATGCTCATCGACGGTGAGAACACCGTGGTCACTGACCCAGATAAAAACCATTGTGAAAATGCTCTTAAAAGCCTTCAACATCTTGTCGTCATTGATTTATTTTTGACAGAGACAGCTGAACTCGCTGACATTGTTTTTCCCGCAACGGCATTCGCTGAGACTGACGGAGTTCAAACTAATACAGAAAGGAGAGTCCAGCGCCTCCGAGCAGCGGTCCCTCCCCCAGGAGAAGCAAAACCTGATTGGTGGATAGTATCTGAGATTGCAAAAAGAATGGGTAATACCCAATTTAATCATTTTGAGTCTGCTAAAGATGTTTTCAATGAGCTCTGTTCACTCAGTCCAATTTACGCTGGACTGGACTGGGACAAGATAGGTGACGGCGAATTCCAATGGCCAGTACCTGAAAAGGATCATCCTGGAACGCCACGACTACATGAAAAAGAATTCAAAAACGGCAAAGGCTTATTTAAATTAATAGGATACCGCGATCCTGCCGAAGTCATTGATGAAGATTTCCCCGTATGGCTCACTACTGGCCGCAGACTCCAAGCCTATCATAGCCGAACTCAGACTGGTCGGAGCGCTGGCATAGATTACTTACTCAATGAAGAGAGTCTCGAAATTAATCCATCTGATGCTAATGACTGGGGCATAAATGAAGGAGAAATCGTAGAAATGAAGAGCCGAAGGGGAAGCATCCAAATAAAGGCCCGATTAACTGACTGTTCACCTAGAGGCACAGTGTTTACGAGCTTTAGCTTTGCTAGTGTACCCGTCAATATTCTTACCGGAAGTGGATATGATCCTGTCACTGATACAGCCGAATTAAAAGTCTGCCCCGTCAGCATTACAAAGATAAAGAAGCCATCCGCTTAGTCTTCACAATTAAGTGTCGTCTATCGGTTCTTCTTTGACTGGGAGAACATCCATTCAAAGACTTCCGGATTACCGTAGCATGGCTTCCAGGCATCATGTTTAATGCCTGAATCCTCATCGTACTCAGTGTACTTAATCTTTCCTTTAACGTCTTTTAACGCATCCACTATCTGACGAGTAAAATCAACTCTCACAACATTATCTGCGACACCATGATGAGTCCAAATTGGAATATCCTTGATTTTCTTAGCGATCCGAGGACTTGCTCCCCCACAAACAGGAACAGCAGCAGCAAACAAATCAGGAGAATTGGATAGGGCTTCCCATGTCCCAAAACCTCCCATAGAAACACCCGTAATATAAATTCGATTCTTATCTACCGGGAGATGTTCGATTGCAGATTTAACAAGACCAATCACGTCATCTATATATTCACCTCTCCAACCTTGTCCATCATTTGGGCATTGAGGTGCAACAATAAATGAAGGGTTATCTTTGTAAAAGTTCTTCGAAGTAAATTTCCTAGGAACACTAAATAAGTGTTTCTCATTATCGGTTCCTCCCGAACCTTTTCCATGAAGGAAAACCACAAAAGGATATCTTTTATTTGTTTTTAATTTCTTGCCTCCCCAGAACCTGAATTTTAAACTCTCATACTCCATTTTTTCCCACGTATCATTCAAGCGATCCACAAAGATTCCGCTAGGTTCCTTCTTTTCAGGGCCATTTAGTTCCTCCAATTTTTCCTCAACCCATTTTCTGTCCTCTTCAGAAATCTTATCGAGACGAAGCGTAAAGCGTCTGCCATCCGTCTTACGTTTTAGGGTCACGTTTCTATCTGTTCCTGCCACAAACTCAGCCTCCAAAGTTCTTCCATCCAACGAAGTCCAGACCCTAGACTCTTCACCGCACACATTAAAAAGAAAACCAACAGTAAAAACCGTTACTAAAATCTCTAACCGTATTGTTCTATTCCTCATTTTATATACACAAAGATCATACCTCTCATTCGACATCACTAAAAGAGAATAAATAGAACTGAAAATACAGATCAGGTGCGTCCAGAATATCTTTGAGGATTATCTGCCCAGGACGATCCAATTAGTAAAAGAGCAGGCATCAAGGAACAAAGCCATAGTATAGGCATATAAGCATCAAATAGTGCAAAAGAGGCTCCAAAAAATAACGGGCCGATGCCACTAGCAATCACCATGCTAGACATACTCACACCACTCACAGAGCCTAGCCAGCGTCGGCCATAAAATCGAGGCCACACAATGCCACTCAGACAAGCAAATCCACCACCAGCAATTCCATTACCTATGATATATGAAACAACACCCAAATTAGTATCAAGGTGAATGACTCCTAATACTGAAACAAATCCGGCAGCATTTACCACTGCAAGAAGATATTTCAGCTTGGTCCTAGAACTGATCCAACCCATAAACAAATTAGATAAAACACTAACGACTGCCATAGGCACAAAATACCCAATCACTTCAACTTCATTTCTTCCTAAGCTTTTCCCGATTGAAATTATATGAAAAGTAACTGCCGTAGTATAAAGAGAAATAAAACTAAATGATAAATTAAAAGCCCAAAAGGGCCATGTCCTTAGTGATTCGTAAAGCTTAAAGTCCCTATGAGCCACAGCGTCGTCGTGAATTTTACTTTCCGTTTTCGCACCTCGATTGCCGTCCATTCTCAAGCCGCACTCTTCAGGATTATCACGGAACAGCAACCACCCAAGACCTGCCATTATGACAATCGTCACCAGGCCCAGAATCAACCATGCTCCAGACCAACCAAATTTATCACTCATCCACTTAAGTCCGCGCGGAGCAAAGGAAAAAGAAAACGCAGTGAATACACCACTAAGAGCAAAGGCCTTCCCCCTATTATGATCGAACCACTTACCTATAGCATTCCTTCCAGTCATTGTGAGGACGCCCTGAGCAGAGGCACGTATCATGAAGAATCCGAAAGTGATGATCACAAAGGCAATAATGCCCCGTGACACAGACATTAAAGAACTCAAGCCATCTAATATATTTCTAACCTGACTCAAATAAAGTAAAACAATACCAGTCGCCATTGCAGAATAGACAATCATACGTCTAGCACCTATCCGGTCATACAGTCTGCCAAAGAAAGGAAGGCTCAATCCACTGACAACGGTACCGACGCAATAAGCCGTACTTAGCTGAACACGGTTAAGACCAAGCTCCTCTATCAGAGTATCAGTGAACACTGAAAAGCCCATCGTTTGACCAGGAATACTAAAAACAACAGCTAACGTGCCAGCCAAAACAATGACCCAGCCATAAAAGAAGGGAAACTTATCTGGCCTAAAAGGAAACTTCGGATCCCACAATTTTGATATGGGTTGTTCCTTCTTCTCTTGATCTGGCATTCGAGACATTGCTTCATTTGAAGCAAATCGCGACAAACTTTTTAACTAATTAATTAATCTCTGAGATCAATATGTCACCTCAGGAAATTAACTGCTAAGATACTAGGGAACTAAAAATCGAATCTATTTTCCTCTTCCTCTTCCTCTTCCTCTTCCGTTTCTGATCCTGATTGACTCTGAATTAACTTCTGATCATCCGCAGAAAGCTTCGAGATATCATACTCAAATTCCCTGCCATTCTTGAAACGGAACTTGCCCTTTCCTCCTTGTAGAGAAATTAAAGATGCCACCAATTTTCGACCATCAGCATTAGTCCAAGTCCTCTCATCGACCAGATATTTGGGCCTCGAAAACGGATCAGTGCCCGAATCCCCTGAACCAGACAAGTCCCCCTCCTTAACATCCTTCAATGCTGTCTTGATCGCTTTTTCTGTTTCTGGGTTACTGGGGTGCCCATGATACACTAGATTCCCATCAACTCCAAAAACAGCCATGTGAGGAATACCATTGCTTAGACTTGGCCCACTCACACCTTTGGTAACAGTAAATTTTAACTTATGATCATCAACTGCCTTTTCAATAGCATCCGGAGCACTTCCTTGCACTTCGGCACCAATAAGAACCATCCCTTTTTTTGAATATTTCCTGTCCATCTGAACCAGATGAGGCATTCCTGCAATGCAGGGTCCTCACCGCGTGCCCCAATATTCAAGGACAACGACCTTCCCCTTGAGCTTACTCAGTTTTCTTTCTTCACCTGAGACATGATCTCCTAATTTAAAATCAGACAGACTATGCTCTGCATCCGCAGCCTTGGCAGGCAATGCAGTGAGCCCTACACTCATTACAAAACCGGCAAAAAGATTAATGTACTGTTTCATTATTATATTAAATTAAACTCTGTCAGTGCGGGCCTATCAACTATCAATAATTAAAGCACAAACCCATTTTCTCGCAACAATATACATGAGTAGCGCTTGTCCTTAAATATTTCCAGCCCAGTTTCCGGTTCCTCTAACCCCTTTTTGGGATCAATCGCTTCTAATATTAAAACAACCCACTAATTACAGTAAATTATCTCGTAATATTATTAAGAACGTTCTCAAATCATTCTAATTAAGTATAAAAATAAAAGGATTTTAAAATGCGAATCTCATTACTTTTACTCATTTCAATATCTTTAGTCGCTCAATCTTCCGAGGACATCAAAAGTAAACACATTAAATTATTTAATGGTAAAAATTTAAATGGATGGAAAAGCATTGGTTCAGCTAGATGGAAAGTAGAAAATGGAGAGCTCGTTGGAGGTCAAGAAGGTGACCCTAGTCGCAGTGGAATTCTATTAACTGAAAGGACCTTCAAAGATTTTGATTTGAGTCTAGAATTTAAAATAGATGAACACGGAAAATATAACAGCGGTATCTATTTCAGAAGATCAAAGACCAAGGCTCTTGGTCGTCCTTATCAATTAAACATAGGGAGAGGAGTCGCAGATGAACCGGTCGGACTTCACCTTGACGACTGGTTGGACAAGGGAGATGAGGATGACTCTATCCGAAAGCCATTAGAATGGAATAAACTCCGAATCCGCGCCGTTGGAGCATCAATTAAAGCATGGCTGAATGATCAATTAATTGTCGAATATAAGGACCCTTCGCCGCGTAAGGATTTACTCGAATCTGGAACCATAGGAATTCAGACCTATGGAGCAGATGGCCACTCAGGATGGGTCAAGTTCCGTAAAATTCACATCCTTAACCTGAATAAAAAATAACTTCTTTAAACTTATTCAGAAGAAACAGCTTCAGCAGCTAGCCCCGCAAATGTATCTGCCCAGCCTTGAGTCCCAGAACTGAAATAGATAGTTGGTTCGCTCCCACCAAAGGAATCCGGACTCGCTGAAGGCGCATCACCTAAAAAAGTCACACTCTCTAGATTCTCACAACGGCTAAATGCACCCCTCCCTAAGGACCTAACACTTGAAGGGATTGTGATTTTTGAAAGGTCCGCACACTCAAAAAATGCCCCCTTGGAAATTGAAATGACTCCCTCAGGAATATTCACTTGTCTGAGGCTTGAACAGTTACCAAACATCTGTACCCCTATCGTTGTAATATTAGCTGGTATCGTAATACTCGAAAGGTTAGTGCATTTATAGAAAGCCATATCTCCTATTGAACCTATGGATTCAGGTAACGTGACCGCATTCAAGCCTACGCAATTATAAAATGCTCCGACCCCTATCGATTTGATTTCATTTCCGAACACAACACTTGTGATTTTACCACAAGAACGGAAAGCGTAGTTATCAATAGAACTCACACCTTTTGCCACAGCCAGAGAACCGGACTTTCCCAGAGGGCATTGAATTATTTTTGTCTTTCCATTATCATAAAGGACCCCATCTTCACTTGAATAGTACTGATTATCATCACCAACGTTGATAGAGTCCAGATTAGTACAATTATCAAAAGCCAATTCGCCAATAGATGTAACGCCGCTCGGAATCTCAATGGAATAGAGACCAGTGCATCCGCTAAATGCCCAACGCCCGATAACAGTTACATTCTCTCCAATAATAATACTTTTTAAGGTAGTACTGCCCGCAAATGCCTTGGCCCTGATCTCGGTTACCGGGACATCCTCAATAGTGTCGGGAATAGTGAAGGATTCAGCGGAACCATTATACTTTGTAATAACCGCTTTATTCCCAATAATTTCATAAACATAATTCGGATCAGTTGGAATAGGTTCAATCAGCTCTACTCGTCCTTGATTAGCTGTTTTCTTTGGAGCGGCAACTTTCTTTTCTTCTGATTGCTTTGAGGAATCCTTGTCTCCACCACATCCTATTAGAAAAATGAGAGTTAATAAAAATAGTAAGTTCTTCATTGTTGTTTAATGGTTAAAATCAATCCTTAGACTGTTCAGATAATTCTTAGAGCCGAGGATTCCTCTGCACTAGAAAGTTTCTAAGTATCTTAATTTTCGGAACTCGCTGGTTCTTCGGCTGGTTCCTCGGCTGGTTCCTCGGCTGGTTCCTCGGCTGGTTCCTCGGCTGGTTCCTCGGCTGGTTCCTCGGCTGGTTCCTCGGCTGGTTCCTCGGCT
>JASLJT010000294.1:0-6743 GCA_030747955.1 Verrucomicrobiales bacterium
GTCCGGTTGCTGCCTCATGCATTACCAAAAATGGTTCCTTCAATCCGGCCCATTTCATATTTCAGGAACTGGTGGAATCATTGGGGAATATGTTGGAGACAAGCTAGTCGGGATGACTGGAAAGGTTGGTTCCTTTTTAATCATGTCAACGGCCTACTGTGCAGCAGCATTATTAATAACTAGGGTCCATCCAGGCCAAATATTACAAGCTTTCATCGCCTCATATAAATATTTGATAAAGTGGCGTGAGAACAGGATCTACTCCAAGGCCAATGAAAATGATCGGCTCCTGATTCAGAAAAAGAAACTTGAAAAGGAACAAAGACGCATAGAAAAAAAGATAGGTAAGACGGTCAAATTAGATCAAAAAGAACAATCAAAAGAAGTTCCTAAAAAAGAGAAGAAAGTAGATCCTCCGATTCAAGAAGACTCTTCAGAAGATTCCTTACCGGAAGAAAATGCGGATATAGAAACTGATGAAGAAGTGGCAATAGCTGAGCCAAAAATATATGATGCTTCAGTAAGGTCTGCTGAAGAAGCCAAAGAGCGCAAACCTTCGATCGCTGAAGTCCTAGCCGCAAATAAATCAGCAGTGAATCGTGTCAACGGATCAGAGTTTTCTGCGCCGAAAGAAGTCCAGTTCCCTGGATATAAACTGCCCGATATAGATTTGCTTAATTTTGAAACTCAATCAGAACGAAAACCTACTGACAAGAACCTTTTAATTCAGACCCAAAAAACGATAGTCGAAACATTAGATAATTTTAATGTCAATGTAAGCGCAGGAGACATTACCCGAGGACCAACAGTCACACGCTATGAGATCTATCCAAGCAAAGGGTTAAGAGTAAATAGAATTACAGCACTCGAAGCAGATATCGCACGTGCCACAAAAGCGGAAAGAATCAATATCCTTGCTCCTATTCCAGGAAAAGACACTGTGGGCATAGAAATAGCAAATAATGAAAAAGTTACGGTTGCCTTGAGGGAACTCTTCGAAGATCCGGTATTCACAGATCCTCAACATAAAATTCCAATAGCGCTAGGTAAAGATGTTTACGGCAAAACCGTCATAGGTGACCTTGCTAAAATGCCGCACCTCCTAGTAGCGGGAGCCACTGGTGCCGGAAAATCTGTTTGTATTAACGGAATCATAGCGAGCATGCTCTATAGGTTCACCCCTGATGAACTTCGATTCATAATGATTGACCCTAAGGTAGTCGAAATGCAGGTCTATAACAATTTGCCACATCAAATCGTTCCGGTAGTAACCGATTCAAAAAAGGTGTTACTCGCATTGCGCTGGGTCGTTAATGAAATGGAAAGACGCTATCAGTTATTTGCTAAGCTTAATCTTCGCAACTTTGACGCTTTCAATAATAGAGAGCAACATGATGGAACTGAAAGTGATCAGAACGAGTTCTTTGATTCTAGTGGTCAATCTAAATTGGACTTCGATTCGGATTCAGAAGCAACAAAGAATTCGGATTCAGAAGAGGATGGTGAATGGGAATATGAATATGAAGAGGTTGAAGTTGAAGTCGAATACGAAGAAGGAGAAAAGGATGGACAATGGAACGAGATCGACAGTGAAGACTCATCCATAAATCAATCAGAAGACTCAAAGCCTCAAACACATAGTGAAGACATACTTGGAAATCACTCAGCAAATACTACAGGATCCAGTAAAGAAGAACATCTAAGGGGCAAGGAAATCGTAGATTCTGTTGATAGTGCTGATGAAGAAAAAATACCTGAAAGACTTCCTTATATCGTTGTAATTATCGACGAGCTAGCTGACTTAATGCAAACTGCCCCGGCGGATGTTGAGCAGGCAATTGCAAGGATCGCGCAAAAGGCAAGAGCTGCGGGAATCCATCTGATAATAGCTACACAAACTCCACGAGCAGATGTTGTGACTGGAATAATCAAAGCGAACATTCCGTCAAGAATAGCATTCCAAGTGTCATCTTCCTTAGATAGTCGTGTCATTTTGGATAATAAAGGTGCAGAAAAACTTGTCGGTAAAGGCGATATGCTCTACTTGCCACCAGGGAGCGCCCAACTACAAAGAGCCCAAGGTGCACTCATCACTGATCAAGAGTGTGTTTCCGTTGTCGATTTCTGTTCTGAGCAAGCTAGCCCCATATTTGCACAGGAAATCGAAGATAGTATAAATGGCAAATCCGAAGAAGATGACGAAGTTTCTGAGGAAGATGAGGAAATCATCGAGAAATGCCTAGAAGTCATTCAGGTTGAACGTCGAGCGTCAACTTCCTTACTACAGAGACGACTTCGTCTCGGATATACTCGAGCGGCAAGAATGATGGATATTCTTGAAATGAGGGGCATTATCGGCCCAGGTGATGGAGCCAAGCCAAGAGAGATTTTAGTCGATTTGGCAAATTAGATCGTATAGAATCACCTTCCCGGAGATTATTAATTCCCCCCACAATAATGTGGCATTTAGTGTCTTCGTTTGTAAGGAACCATGAAAACCAGTATCGGCAGCAGACTGACCGAAGCTCGTGAATGTCTCGATCTTACCATCGAGGACATGGCTACACTTACACGCATCCCAGCCAAGACCATTGAACAAATGGAAAACGATGATTATTCATTGTTTCCAAATAATGTCTATGCAAAGAGCTTCATTAAACTTTATTGCAATAGTTTAAAAATAGATCCCAAGAACTACATCCATGAGATAGAGGACCTCTTGCCGCCTCATGATCAGAAAGCAATTTACCTCAATGGGGCAGCAGCCAACAAAGACTTCAATGAACTAGAAGAAGAGAAAATAGAAACATCTTCGCCAATGAGCCTGGCCGCGGCACTGACTCTACTCCTTATTGGCATTCCTTTAATTATTTTTATTAATGCTGATAATAGCCTAGACACTAACAAAGTTGATCCTGAGCTCTATGCACCTGCAAAATTCGCTTCAGAAAACCCCTCAGATAAAGAATCTTTTGCTGGAATCAAAAATCTAAAAAACAAGGAACAAGCCCCTCAAGATTCTTCGAAATCAACTGGTGACTCTCCAAAAAATAAGGAAGAAACAAAAAAAAAGGAACCGGCACCTAGGGCCATTCCTGTTGAAAAGAACGGAACGACCAGACAACCAGTCGCTTCTTCCTCCTTTGAATGATCTACTGTCAATTAATTGACGCCTGTTTAATTATCTAAGGTCACAATCTATCTCTATGAAATCCTCTTCTACTTCTCGAGTTTCAGATCTGAACGTAGACTCCAACGTTCCTCTACCAGCGCCAGCGTTACTGTGCCATGAAATTCGAAGGACGGAGGAACAGGCCCAGTTCGTTGCAAAATCAAGAGAACAGATAAAAGAGATAATCTTTGGAGAGGACCCAAGGTTACTAGTTATTCTGGGGCCCTGTTCAATTCATTGCCTCGAATCCGGAAAAGAATATGCAAACAGACTATCTAATTTAGCTGATAAAGTTTCAGACAAACTACTTTTGGTGATGAGGGTCTATTTCGAAAAACCTAGAACTACCGTTGGTTGGAAAGGTTTAATAATGGATCCAGAACTTGATGGCACCGATAATATCCCGGAAGGGTTGCGAATTGCTCGCTCATTCCTTAGCCAAGTAATTGATTCTGGAGTGCCTACCGCTACTGAACTTCTTGACCCAATAACGCCTCAATACATTGCCGATTTAATTTGTTGGTCAGCCGTTGGTGCGCGCACCACAGAATCTCAAACGCACAGACAAATGGCGTCAGGTTTATCTATGCCTCTTGGATTTAAGAATGCCACTAATGGATCCATTTTACCTGCAGTGAATGCAATAAAAGCCGCAACGAGCCCCCAAACCTTTCTTGGTATCAGCCAAGAAGGAATCGCATCTGCTGTTTCCACTAATGGAAACCCACATTGCCACATAATACTCCGAGGAGGAGAAGATGGGCCAAATTATGAAACAGAACACGTCAAGACCGTTGCAAATCAATTAGAAGATAAAGGGCTTCAACCTGCAATAATGATCGATGCGAGTCATGACAATTCAGGAAAGAATCATGAAAACCAACCTGATGTATTCAGAAACATTATTTCTCAGCGAGCGGATGGAGACAACAATGTCATCGGAGCAATGTTGGAATCCAACATTGTCAGCGGCAGCCAAAAGTTCCCTCAACCAGTAAATTCATTAACTTATGGCCAATCGATCACTGACAAATGCATTGACTGGGAAATTACTGAGGAAATAATCTTAGAAGCGGCCTCTAAATTATAAAATCTTAGCTGCTCGGTGTCTGTGCTAGCACTTAACGACTCCTTGGTCTAGACTCATGCATGGTTAGATCTTTAGAGCATATCATTGTTATACTATTTCTAACATGTCCTTTAATTTGCTTTGCACAGAACGAAGCTGCAGACCCTTTTGGCATCAACGAATTACCCGCAATAAATGCCGAAGATAAAACAGCAGAATTATTAGCAAAAGACAAACGTCCATCCATCGTTGTCATTACTCAAGAAGGAAGGGATGGAAAAATTTCAGGAACAGGAACAGGATTTGTTATTTCCAAAGATGGATTAATTGCCACGTGTGCACATGTCATTGGCGAATCCAGACCAATCACTGTTCGTTTCGCAGATGGAAAAGAATATGAAGTTAATGAAATCTTTGCTTGGGATCGAAAACTTGATCTGGCAATTCTTAAAATAGAAGAAAAGGATTTAATTGCATTGGACCTTGCTAGGGCCGGCACTGCCAAGCAAGGAGCTGAGGTTATCGCTATGGGCAATCCGCAAGGACTTGAATTTAGTGTAGTTCGCGGAATTATATCCGGGCTAAGAGAAATCGACGAATCATCCTTAATTCAAATTGCAATTCCAATTGAACCAGGCAATAGCGGCGGACCACTGATGGACACGAAGGGGAATGTTCATGGAATTCTGAATATGAAGTCGGCAATTACCGAAAATCTTGGATTTGCCATTCCCGTTCAAGGCCTCATGCGACTCCTTGAAAAGCCTAATAAGATAGCAATGAAAAATTGGCTAACAATAGGCCAATTGAATCCAGCAATTTGGCAACCAGTTATGGGTGCTAATTGGAAACAACGCGCAGGAAAAGTTTTGGTAACCAAACCCGGGAATGGATTCGGCGGAAGATCACTTTGTATTTTCCAGAAGGAGATTCCAGAAATTCCTTATGAGGTAAAAGTCGAAGTTAAGCTAAATGATCAGAGCGGTGCGGCTGGTCTAATATTTGAATCAGACGGGAAAAACAAGCACTATGGATTCTACCCTAGCGAAGGGAACATTCGGTTGACACGTTTTGAAGGACCAGACGTTTTGTCTTGGTCAATATTAGATCAAATATCAAGCCAATCATACCGTCCTGGGGAATGGAATAGGATCAGAATAAGAGTCGAAGAGAAAAAAATAATTGGTTACTTGAATGGAGAAAAGATTTGTGAATTGAACGACACAGTATTGCGCGGAGGAAAAGTAGGGTTAGCAAAATTTCGGTCGACCGAGGCAGAATTTAAACATTTTGAGCTTGGCAAGGACCTTTCACCTAAAATGACGCCAAACGAAACAATTAAAGAATTGACCCAGCAAATTGATCTGTTGATACAAAATCCAATAAATGGTGACGCAATGACACAATTAAAAAGTGATGTTGATGCCAGTAAATCACTACTGAAAAACAAAATAAAAGAATTAAAAAAAACAGCCAACTCATTAAAGAGAATTCACGACCAAGTGCATCGTGAACACATCACAGAAAAACTAATTAATGAACTGGGTAAAGGAATTAAATCAGACCTTACGCTCTGCGCTCTACTGATTGCTCAACATGACAATCAAGAACTCGACATTAAGACCTATCATAGTGAAATAAATCGTATGGCAACCGACATCAAGGCACTCATAAATCCAAATGATAGTAAAGAGATGAAAGTCAACGCCATTAGCAAATATCTCTTCGAAGATAACGGTTACCATGGGAGCAGAACAGATTACTATAACCGATCAAATAGTTACCTTAACGAAGTCATCGACGACAGAGAAGGGATTCCGATAACACTTTCCGTGATTTTTATAGAACTAGCTTCAAGAATTAATGTTGGTCTGTATGGGCTTGGTCTTCCTGGCCATTTTGTGGTTTTCTACAAAGAACAGGGAAAACGTAAAATTGTTGATCCATTTAATAACGGAAAACACATCAGCACAGAAGAAGCTGACCAGATCGTAAAAGATCAACTAGGGACTGGAGAAGCGAGCGAATACGAACCCGCTGACAGCTTATCTATTGTTAAGCGAATGATTTATAACCTCAAAGGAATTACAATAGATAATAAAGAATACGAGGATGCTTTAAATTATGTAAATTTGCTAATTGAAATTGATCCGAATGACCCTCAAGAACGATTGAGTAGAGCAATATTAAATATACAAAACAAGCAGGAGCAAAATGCAAAATCAGACCTGGAATGGTTACTCAACAGGAAGCCCGAAGGGATCCATCTTCAACGAATCCAAGAACTTTATAATAGATTATAGTTATTTAAATTCTATTTCCTATGAAGCAGAAAAATAATCAGATCACCCTACAAAATTAAAAAGGGGAAACGGTTATTTTGCACTATATAATAATAACCGTTTCCCCAGAAACCCGAAGAATAACCGCTACTTTAGACTGCCGGGTTCATGTTTGATACCTTATAGAAAATTCCCATTTCCCTTTGAGAAAATCTCATGT
>JASLJT010000295.1:0-5492 GCA_030747955.1 Verrucomicrobiales bacterium
TTCAGGTGCTGCTTCAGGTGCTGCTTCAGGTGCTGCTTCAGGTGCTGCTTCAGGTGCTGCTTCAGGTGCTGCTTCAGGTGCTGCTTCAGGTGCTGCTTCAGGTGCTGCTTCAGGTGCTTTCTTTGGGACCACCTTAGGAGCAGGCTTTTTAGTTAATGCTTCTTCTGGCCCCTGAGCCATCGAAGATAGAGGAAAAAGACTAACCAGTCCCACTACAATAAATTTCATTCGTTCTTTCATATTCACACCGATCATTTGGAAACTAAAAGTTTAATGTTTTTATGGCTGCTTGCCAAGTCGCGTCCTTTGCTTCCTTCCATATTAGTTAGAGAATTTTGATTTTTATACCATCTAGCCAATACAAAAGCACACTTAAGAATGCTTGGATCCTTACGGTCCGCTTCAAATTTAATGTTAGGTATGACATAGTATCCATACTGCGTAGTGTGATTTGATGCCTGCAGGAGAGAAATGAGCTTAATTACAGACATTGATGATCCAGAAACAGCAACGTTCAATGCAACCTGATTATAGTGAGGCATTTCGATCATTCCCATAGGCTTAATTACAAGGCTAGTCTGTGGAATGTCGGCAGTTCCTGCACAATTATTAAGATGACTTTCTACCTCATCATTTGCAGCTTCTTCACTCACAAACATTGGCTGAGCATTGGTCCCAAGAAAATCCCTCTTCTGCTCCCATTCCACTTTGGTCCCTTTAAGAAAATTATAATTTTGCAATTTCTGCTCATGTGCGAGCTGAAGATCCTGCATCTCCTTCTTTTTGTCTTCGAGGACAGTATAACCAATCACGTTAACCACACCTAGCAGCGCAATGAGCAGCAAGGCCATTAATCGTTTTTCGCTCTGTTGTAATGCCATTAATTTATAATTCTATAAAGTTGTTTCACCTCTAATTTGAAAGACTGCGGTCCTATCTTTTTTCCGAGGATCGACCTGAGGCTGCTTAAGCCAAGCCCACTTAAAATATTCCAAATTTTTATTCTTTGTGAGTAAGGCATAAAAGTCCCGGCCCGCCTTCGCGTCCTTACTTTGCCCATCAATTACAATAATTCTTTTCAACTTGCCGCCGACTTCGATCCGATCATCATATTTGAAACTCGTGAACCGAACGTCCTGAGGAGGGACAGCGGCTGTGGCGCGATGCAACAGTTCAGCGGGATATGAATCCGCATCGAGGGCAGAGGAAAGCTCTCTCCACTTTTCTCTAAATTCAGGAATCCATTGAACGCTAGGTTCTAACTCTTTAACTTGGTCAGCTAATTTGTCGGCGGCCCATTTCTCTTTGAAGTAAGACCCTAACAGTGCCACAACAAGAAGGAAATAGACGGCGGCAGCTCCTAACAAAGCGTAACGGATTTGTTGTGATTTTTTTTGCTGAGCTCTCTGATCCACTACCTGTGAGGGGATCAGGTCCGATGTTGAGGCTGGTAAGAACGGGTCAGGCTTGGAACCTGAAGTCACTTCAATCCCTAAAATCTCTCCGAGCTCGCTCTTTGCGGACTGATCAAATTCATCCAGCCAAATATGAGCACCGGAAAGTTCATTAGCGATACCGCCCTCAAAGTCCCCGCTCACCGGACCCGCACCGTCCAAGCCAAGTATAATACAATTAATCTCATTGACCGCCGCAGAGTTGAACTTATTACTAGTGAGCCCTTCAAAATATTCGAGCTGACCTTCATGCGTGACAGCCATGACTAATCGGCCAAGCTCTTTCCAAACCAAAATGTGTTCACCTGGCATCTGCAAGAATCTGGCACTAACATCAAATTCTTTGGAACCCGTCTTGGGCAAAGGGTGCTTGTATTCAGGATTAAGTACACTCGCAAGGATCAGACTACGTTTGACCGGAGCTTCCTCACTTTCGGTGCTCGGCTCAGGCTCAAGAACGCATACGGTCTGATAATCGAGGAGTTGTCCAGTGCCTGAGGTCGGCTTAAGGCCCATCTTCTCGAGCTGCATCTCGACGAGGTTCTTAATTAATGCTGAATCATCAATTCCCACCCAGATCGGAACGGCAAAAACAGAATTGATTGGAAATGCGTAATGAGTCGCATCCTTGAACGGCTCGCAGGAACCCGATTCATCGAGTTCTCTTTTCTCCAATAATTCATATTCGGCCTGACCAAAGCTGTCCTCGGTCTGTTTCCACAGCTCCCAACCGTCTTCACCTGGAAAACAAATCGTCTTATCTATGCTTTTCTTGGCCATTGATATTAATAATGTATCCTCACTATACTGCTATTTTCCAAAAATTTCTTCACGGGATATTATTGAGGGGTTCGTTCCCCGGTTACGAAGAACAACTTCAAGCTTTCGCTGATAATCACCCTTAATACCAGTACTAATGATTCGCAACGTATTCCCGCTAGCTGTGAACCTGCCGGTAAGCTGCTCAGGTGATGGCGCACCTAGCCTAATAAGCTCTTCTATGAGAAGATTCACGTCTATAGGAGTATCATCGTTAGTATCCTTTACCCCGTCAGGCCCGTTCCTACCATAAGAACCAGACTCACTATCACCATTTAAGAAATCCTCTATCTCATCCACATCTTCTGAAAATTCGCTGCCTCCTATCTCGGTCATTTCCTCTAAGCCTGCCGCCACAGCAATCAGGTTCGCATCAGCATCGTTAATGTCTAATGGGCCTTGGCTCCTGACTGTAAAATAGTTTCGCCAGTTCGGCTTGTACGCAGCAACTACGTCCATGCCTTTCACGAACTGCATCTCTTCGACATCATAGAAGGCTCGATTAAAAGGATAATTAAGGCTCCCTACATTTGCCTCATACCAATCTGCCTCAGCGCCGTCAGGAGCAGCCGAAGTCACTTCATCCGCATCGACCCAATCGAGTAAACAATTAACGATTTCCTGCGCTTCTGAGAGTTCAATTCCCCATGACTGAAAAACGTCTGCCATTGCGTTAAGATTCTCAGGAGTCGGTCTCAATAAATAATGGTTAGGATTGATGCGCCCTGCTTCTTTCTTAATCTCCACGCGGAACCCCTCGTCGGGAGCAAATTCCAAATAATCTTCAAACTCAGCAAAGGCAATGTCATTGACCGGAAACTGTTTAAGAATATTGTCATACTCCTCTATACCTCTCTGAGCAGCAATAGCGACTCCCATCTCAGCGAGTTGAAGGGCACGGAAAGATGATTTTTCTGAATCGACAACGCGAAGGTCAGAACGAAGAACTACCATTGATGAAAATATAGTGATCCCCATTGCTGCCATGAGCCAAAAAACAGCAATCAGAACAGAACCAGATTCATGGGATCTCAAGGTTCTCTTTTGATCGACATCAATCGGTGATCGGTGATCAACTGATTGGTTCTGTGAATGACTGTTCAGTTTAATGTTGGGGGATGATGTTATTGTTACTTATTACTGCAAAGATTACCTACTCATTATTAAAGCTCATTAATTGCCTCGACTAGGTCCACCCGGCAGGCCTGATGAGCCTGTCGGCCGCTTACCTCCGGTCGAAGTGGGAGGCCTAGAAGGTCCACGTCCTCCTGACCCTCTGCGCCCGTCATCACTTCGCCCCCTGTCTCCCCGGTCACTGCCTCCACGACGGTCTGAAGAATCTCCCCGACGGTCACCCGAATTACTGCCACGAGATCCTGAAGTTCTCCCGTTTGTACGGCTATTGCCGGACTGAGTTGCACGAGCAACGGCAGCCGGATCCTCAACGGTCGGGACCCAATAATAACTACGTATCGGTTCCGAATCATCAAGGAATGCAATTTCCATATAAACCATTGATGGTCGATCATTGGGGTGATCTTCCCTGCTCCAGTCCTCTTTCCATTCTTTGTCCCGTTGATCGAAAAAATTCCAAGTCACACTCTTAAGGCCACTCATCAAAACAATGTTCATCCCCATATCCTCAGATAATGATCCATTCTCAACATAGATTTCCGCTTCCTCTTGGTTCAGATACCGGATTTCTATTTTGGTAGCACCCTGCAGTGCATTGTCAGGACCAGACACAATGCATATCATTTTCGATCCAGCAGCAACGCCTGCCCATGAAAAAGCTAAAGGGTAATCTTCAAATGCGATTTCAGAACGAGCCACTCCTCCTAATCCTTGAGAAGGCTCCATATTAATCTTCGCATTGCCCGGAATGTCTTCAATGTTCCTTTTCATGACGCTCATAAAACTATGCATATGCATGTCGTCATGTTGTCGGGTAAGAACCTTATCACTCAACATTATTGATGCAGATGCAATTTTATAAACTCCGGTCAGAACAATACCTATGAGACCGATCCCGATGATCAGCTCGAGAAGGGTAAAGGCTCCCTCTGATACTTTGCGTCTAGCGGTTCTGGTAGAGTGATTCATAACGTATTGTTTCCGCGACCCTTATCCTTTCCTGATCCGAGTCACCCCAGATAGCTTCGATCCTTATTCGGTACATGTTCTGTAGGGGACTTTCCTGCTCGTCACCTTCCGGCTCCCTAACTACCAGCGTGTACATTTCTTCTAGCGGCTCCACATAAGCATAGTAATCAACGCCCATTTCATCAGCGTAAGCCGAAACCTCATCAAAAACTTGACCCGCAATTTCTCCCTCAATGGGAAGAGCTGATCTAAAATCCTGATCCCTAAAGTCCGCTTTACTGTAACGGGTCAGCCAACTTTCAAGTTTTCGCTGTATTCTCAATTCTTCTCCAGAACGTACCGCCACCTCACCGATCTGCTTAAGTGCCCGTGTAATACCAACTGACACCAGACCAAAAATTGCGAGAGCAAGGATCACCTCCAGCAAAACAAAACCGCCAGGCAGGCGTCTAGTCTTAAATTTTAATTTCATTCCAACTCATCAATGTTCTCAGCACCAAGAACGATAGTCTTATTTAAGGGCTCTTGGATTTGAGCAGTCAAGGGATTGAATTCCATTGTCAACATTCCTTCTGATCCCTCTTCTTCACAGATCAACTTGATACCGAGAGGTTCACAGATTCCACTCGATTCAAAGACCCACCGATAAACTTCCTCATCATCGGACAGGACCTCTTCAGGTGAGCGGAAATATTTATCTTCCCAAGAACGGACAAGAAACCTCATAAATTCAGGCAATTCGAAACTATCAATGACTCCCGGTTCCGGCCCATCATCAAAGATGGATCCAATTGAACCTGATCGGATTCTGGATTCTTGCAAGGCAACGGAGTTTTCACTGATAGCAAGAACAAACGGACGACGATTTGTGATAGCCATTTGCATGCCCCTCCTAGCCAATGACTGCAATTCATTGGCAGGTTCAACGATCTTTTTCTTAGAGCTTTGCGCCGACAAGGAATAAGCACCCACCCCAATAATTAAGAACAAAAGACAAAACCCAACCAATATCTCTATAAGGGTAAATCCCCTCATTGAAGGTCTGGTCAGTGCTTTCATTGATTCTAATTATTATAACCTCGGCGACTCCTTACTGAGATTCCCAGTTACCGATAT
>JASLJT010000296.1:0-14502 GCA_030747955.1 Verrucomicrobiales bacterium
GGACGGATGGATCCATGCTGCTTGGACCTATGACGGGGAAACCGACACGGGTAAAATGTATTTAGATGGCGAACTTGACTGGGAAGGCAACAAACGTGCACCTAATGGTAGCGGAAATCTGATCATTGGTGGACGCAACGGTGGGGGGAACGGTTATCAGGGACTCATTGATGAAATCGCAATCTGGGAAGATGTCCAGAGTGAAGAATTCATCCAATCATTGGCCAATGGAGCTAATCCGAACTCAAGGGAGGATGTAGATGCTGACGAGGACGGATTACCGGACTGGTGGGAAGACAGGTACGGTGTAGATGACCCTGATTCTGATCCCGATCAGGATGGGCTAACTAATATTGATGAATTTGAGGAAGGGACGGACCCTGAAGAAGCAGACACGGACGATGATGGACTCAATGATGGAAAAGAAATTTCTTTAGGCACATCCCCCTTCCTTAAAGACACTGACGGGGACGGGCTCGAGGATGGCCAAGAAAACGAAATCGGAACCAATCCAACAGAAAAAGATACGGACGGCGACAGTTATTCAGATCAAGCAGAAATATTGGCAAAGACAGACCCTCTAGATGAAAACAGCTTTCCAGATCCACTCATGCCCATACTTTTTTACGATTTCGAAGGCGATAATGGCAATGCAGTGACAGATAAGAGCGGCTCAGGTAATGACGCAGAAGTGACCCGGCCCGGCCAAACGAAGTTAGGAGTTCCTGGAGGAGCACCGAGCGGATCCTCTCCAGAAACTGGAGCAGAAATGAATAATGGTTTACTGAACGTTCCAGGAATCAACTTAAGTAACATTATTAACGATAATGGTAGTTACACTTACACTGCATGGTTGAAACCGACCGAACTTGGAGGCGACAAGTTCCTCTTTGGCCAGACGTCCCAGGGAATTCACAATGGCATCCGTAACGGAGGATTCCTGCATCAGGCTCACTGGGGAGCAGATACCAACGGTGCCACGAACCTGAATGATTATCTGGACAATGACCTGGACGGCTGGATCCACGCGGCCTGGACGTATGATGGAGAAACAGATACTGGGCAGATTTATTTGGACGGTACCCTTGACTGGGAAGGCGCCAAGCGTGCACCAAACGGTAGCGGAAACCTGCTCATTGGTGGACGAAATGGCGGTGAAAATGGATATGTTGGACTCATTGATGACGTTGCAGTCTGGAATGTTGTTCTGAATGAAGCCGTTATTGCCAGCCTAGCTGAGGGAGCGAGCCCCTTCCCTGCGAACAATACTGATGATGATAATGACGGTTTGCCGGATTTTTGGGAAGAAAAGAACGGGGTCGACGATCCTGAGGCAGATCCTGATCAGGACGGCCTCACAAACGCGGACGAATATGAAAATAAAACGGACCCAAACAAAGCCGACTCCGATGAAGATGGATTGGATGACGGTACCGAGGTCGCCGGAAAATCTTCCCCTATAAATCCGGACACAGATAATGACGGACTCAGTGACAGTGAGGAAAAAGCCGCTGGCACTGATCCGACCAAGGATGATACGGACGAGGACGGTTACTCGGATATAAAAGAGATAGAAGTCGGCAGTAATCCCCTAGATGCGAATAGCGTACCTCCAGCACCGCCCATCGATGAGCCTCTTTTCTTTTATGATTTCGAAGGTGATGAGGGTGATCTTGTGACTGACAAGGGACAGCGAGGAAACAATGCAGACGTGACCCGAGCAGCTCAGACTCAGTTGGGGATTATAGGAGGAGCCCCAGAAGGATCTAGCCCGGGAACTGCAATAGAATTCAGTGATGGACTTCTCAATGTTCCTGGCGTTGATATGGCTGAAATTATTAGCGGAGAAGGAAGTTATACTATGAGTGCATGGTTAAAACCCAGTAACCTCGGTGGGAACAAGTTCCTATTTGGTCAGACAAATCAGGGAATCCATAACGGCATTCGTAACGGAGGATTCCTTCATCAGGCCCATTGGGGAGCGGACACAAATGGCTCTACAAATCTCAATGGATATCTTGAGGCCGACGAAGATGGCTGGATCCATGCCGCCTGGACCTATGATAGTGAAACGGACACTGGCAAGATTTACCTAGATGGTAGCCTTGATTGGGAAGGCAATAAACGTGCTCCGAACGGCAGTGGCAATTTAATCATTGGTGGACGCAGTGGCGGAGGAGAAGGTTATTATGGATTAGCCGACGACATCGCCATGTGGGACATGGTACTTGAACCGGAAGCAATTAAAGAACTCGCACTAGGATCCAGTCCGATCGGAGCGAATTTACCATTTCAAATCAAATCCATCACCTACGACCTGCAATCCGGTGAGATAGAGCTGACATGGGATTCCAAACCGGGAAGAACCTATTTACTCTTGTACAATACATCACTTGAGAACTGGGACGCAGACATCGATGACAGTATCGAGTCGGGCGGAGAATCGACAACTTTTCGTTTTGAAAATCCGGAAGGACCAGAAGCCAAGGCACTGTTCTTTAAAGTGATAGAAAACTAAAATAATTCACTTCTTCTGTCCCTCATTGCTAACGCTCATGTGAGTAAAGCCATTTATAAAATTTGGGATTACTGTAGGTCCGAGTCCATGAGTCATGACCAACACCGTTGTACGATGTGAATTTGATACTCTCATTGCCGGCCTTTTTTAACGCCTCAACTAAAACCTCACTTTCCTTTTGTGGCACGACCCTATCATTTGATCCATGAAAGGCCCAGATCGGCATATCTTTCGCTTTGATCAGATCATTAATATCAAATGGCTTAGCCCCTTTCGTTTTAAGCACATTTTTCAATCGCTCAATACCACCTCCTCCACAGATTGGAGCCGCCGCTGCAAAAAAATCAGGGTTCTTTGAAATTAAGTCCCAGGATCCGTAACCTCCCATACTTAAACCAGACACATAAATTCTCTGTTCATTTATTTTCTTCCCATGTGAACCTAATACCTCTTTGACCAGAGCCATGAGAGTCTTTGAAACCCACCAACTATCACGTGGACATTGTGGAGAAACGACAACAGAATTTTTTAATTCCGGAAACTTATCAATCAATTTGGGTGGCCCATGAACTTTAACTTTTTCTAGGTTTTTGCCCCTCTCACCGGCCCCATGCAGAAAAAGAAGCATCGGCCACCCATCATCAGGAGCAGCTCCATCAGGAACATGAATTAAATAAGAAAGTTTTTGCCCGCTGACCTGCTCTTTCATCTTCTGAGCAGTTTGATCAGCAAAAATAGACGAACCACTTAAAATAATGAAAAATAATGAAAGTTCTTTTATCATAATTATAAACTTAAAAATTATAAAGATTCTTGCAAGAAAGAAGCACAATCAAAGCTCTGATGCATTGACTTAACCTCCCGTCACTGGGATATTATATAAAATAAAATCCATGATCCGAAATTTAACTAAATTAATCGCTGCCGTACTCGTGACAGCAACTTTTGCTTTCGCTGGTCAGGCCATCCTCGGAGGAAAAAGAGTGAAACCAGTAGACAAAGTTACCCAAAAGGAAATATCAAAAGAAGAACAAGCAAAGCTGGAGACCATTGACCTTGGAGCAGGCTGTTTCTGGTGCATTGAAGCTGTCCTCGAAAGGGTCAAGGGAGTAATGACCGTAGAATCCGGTTATATGGGAGGACAAACAAAAAATCCCACCTATAAAGAAATATGCACAGGCACTACAGGGCATGCAGAAATAGTGAGAGTGAAATTCAACTCCAAAGAATTACCCTTTGATAAATTACTCGAAGTTTTTTGGGAATTACATGACCCGACTACCCTAAACAGACAAGGTGCAGATGAAGGAACCCAATACCGGTCAGCCATATTCTATCATACCGAAGAACAAAAAAAAGCAGCAGAAAATTCCAGAGCCAAAAAAAATAAGTCAGGAAAATTTGATAGCCCAATAGTAACAGAAATCACAAAGGCCAGTAAGTACTATCCGGCAGAGGATTACCATCAGGACTTCTTTGATAATAATAAAACTTACGGCTACTGCAGAGCTGTCATTTGGCCAAAACTTGCAAAGTTGGGTATGCTAAAAGAAGAATAGAAATTTCTTTCAATACTCAACAATTCTATTTCCTACAGTTCACCAAACCAGAAAATGGCGTTGGTCTAATACGCAATGGATCAATAAATCATAAAAAAATATTTCATGAATACTATCCTCACTTCAATCTTACTTAGCATTAGCATGACTGTAGCCATATGTGCTGCAGAACGGCCTAACATCATTGTTATCATGTCTGATGATATGGGCATATCAGATATTGGCTGTTACGGAAGCGAAATTGATACTCCAAGGCTTAACAAACTTGCTGAAAATGGATTACGCTTCACTCAATTCTACAACACTGCCCGCTGCTGTCCCACTAGGGCATCATTACTGAGCGGCCTGTACCCTCATCAGGCAGGCATTGGCTGGATGATGGTTGACCGTGGTCACGATGGTTACAGAGGCGAATTGAACCGCAAATGTCTGACAATCGCGGAAGCTCTTAAAACGTCAGGATATGGGACATATATGGCCGGAAAATGGCATGTCACTAAGCACATCTCTCCTGATGGACCAAAAAATAACTGGCCAATGCAAAGAGGATTTGACCGTTTCTACGGGACAATTCATGGAGCAGGATCACTTTGGGATCCAAACACATTAACCAGAGGCAACACCCAAATCACTCCGGAAAATGATCCCGAATATAATCCAAAGGATCCATGGTTTTACACGGATGCTATTGTCGATCAAACAACCCGCTACATTAAGGAGCATGTGGAATCAAAACCAAATGATCCTTTCTTTTGTTATGTTTCTTTCACTGCAGCGCACTGGCCAATGCATGCTCGTGAGAAAACCATTGCTAAGTACAAAGGAAAATACGATGCGGGTTATAAAGTCATCCGTGAAAAAAGGTTCCAAAAAATGAAGGAACTAGGAATCATTAAGAAAAACACCAAACTATCTCCTCCTCCTTGGGAATGGGGCAGAGTCAAAGAGCAGGAATGGGAAATACGCTGCATGGAAGTCTACGCTGCAATGGTAGATGAAATGGATCAGGGAATTGGTAAAATTGTTGATACTCTCAAGAGTACCGGAAAAATTGATAATACGCTGATCTTGTACTTAGAAGATAATGGCGGATGCGCTGAAGCGTTTGGAAGAGGGAAAAATAAATCAACTGGCCCCCGGCCGGAAAAACCAAGTTTTCCTCCGATGAAAAAAGATCAGTTACAACCAAGAATGCAACCTATTCAGACCCGAGACGGTTACCCGGTCCGCACTGGCCCAGGCGTCATGCCCGGCCCTGCAGACACATACATAGGATATGGTCTGGGATGGGCCAATGTCTCAAATACCCCGTTCAGAGAATATAAGCACTGGGTTCATGAGGGAGGAATAAGCACCCCATTAATTGCCCACTGGCCAGAAGGCATTAAGCGCAAAGGCAAAATTGATCATCAACCAGGACATCTCATTGATATAATGGCGACTTGCGTAGAATTGGGAAAAGTTAATTATCCAAAAGAAAGAAATGGGGAAAAAATAAAACCTTTGGAAGGAAAAAGTCTAAACACTGCTTTCAAGGGAAATAAGATTCAGCGAGATGCCCTTTATTGGGAACACGAAGGCAATCGAGCTATACGGAAAGGAGATTGGAAGCTCGTGTCTAAGGAAAACAGACCCTGGGAACTCTATGACATAGCAAAAGATAGGACAGAGCTTAACGACCTTTCAAAAGAGAAAACGGAAATTGTTAAAGAACTATCAAAGGCCTATCAAGAATATGCTGATAGAGCCAACGTTTCACCAGTCGGAACATGGAGAGGTAAGCCAAGGGTAAAAAAAAACTAAATGATCAGGAATCATTTAGTTTAAAATCAGGTGATCAGCTATCTCAGGAAAAATCACCTAACATAGCAAACCGCGGAATTCTTCTTGAAGGAAAAGTAGAATCATCTGAACCGAATGGTGTAATCATTGCTCAGGGAGGTGATGCACAAGGATTCGCGTTATTATTACACAACAGATATCTTCGCTTTATAACTTGTGTTAACGGACAAATAAGCAGGGTTCAGACCAAAGACCCTCTCTCTTCATTGAACTTTAACTTCAAAGCCAAAATGACATCTGAGGGAGATGTCTTTATATCCATTAATAATAAATTATCTGGATCAGGCAAAGTTACCCCCCTGAAGATTATGCCAATTGATGGGCTAGCTGTCGGATCTGATCCTGGCGGCAGTGTCGGCGAATATGAACCAGATTATCCTATTAAAGGGAATGCTCAGCTCAATTTGAAACTTCTTCCGCTAAAGGGCAAGCCTGCCACAAAAGGGCCATTAGAACAAATTCAGGATGAGCCTGACCTGCCTAGAGTTTTAATCATTGGAGATTCAATTTCCATTGGTTACACAATACCTGTCCGAGAGATTCTAGAAAATTTTGCCAATGTTCACCGCCCACCGGCAAACTGCGCTTCTACTAAACACGGGCTAAAAAGTATCAATAAATGGTTAGGAAATAAAAAATGGGATGTGATTCATTTTAATTGGGGACTACATGATTTGAAGTACATGGGGCCAAAAGGAGAAAATCTCGCGGATCCCAATATTCCATCAAATAAACAACAGGTCCCTATTGAAGAGTACAGTAAGAATCTGGATCAGCTGGTTCAAACAATGAAAAAAACAGGAGCCCAATTAATATGGAGAAACACAACTCCCGTCCCAGAAGGCTCGAAAGGCCGTGTAGTCGGAGACTCAGACAAATACAATAAAGCGGCTACGAAAATTATGGTGAAATATGGAATACCCACCAATGACCTGTACAACTTTTCTAAAGAAAATTGGGATGAGGTAGGCCGCAAAGCAAATGTGCATTTCACCCCTCAGGGGTCAAAACAATTAGCAACTTTAGTAGCTGAATCTATTGCTAGTCAGTTGAAGAGATAATTCTGAAATATCAAACCTAAGCATGACGTCGTTTGTCATGCTGCCGGTTATCGTGCTGCCGGTTATCGTGCTGCCGGTTATCGTGCTGCCGGTTATCGTGCTGCCGGTTATTGTGCTGCCGGTTATTGTGCTGCCGGTTATCGTGCTGCCGGCGGCTAGCCTGATCTCTCTCCCTATGCAAGCGTTCAATTTCTCTCTTCATAGTTTCAATGACATTGCTCATTTCATCAATGCGACGATGTAATTGCTTCATATGATTTTCCATTCCTTTAGCCCATTCATTTAATTGGCGTTCTGAAACATGCCTCTCACCTTCATGCCTCCCTCTTTCATGATGCTTTGATTCTAATTCCTTCAATTTATGCATCAATTCTTCTGCCTTTCGGCGATCACCATTTTCTTGTGACTTACGAATATCTCGGCGCAATTCATTCATTTGATGCTCCAACGAATTATCTTCCCTTCCTTTTCTCTCATTGCCTTGGGCGCGTTTAGCTCCTTCCTCGCGTTTACGGAGCCCTTCTAGTATCTTCCCTGCATCTTCCCTTTTAATAGCACCTTTTCTCACACGTTCTGCAATGCCTTTACGAATCGACTCCATATCGGCACCACCACGTAAACGTTCTGCAATGCCTTTACGCATTGCCTCTATATCCGCACCACGGCGCTCACCGCCTCGCTGCTGATTGGAACGCCCGTTATTATTCCTATCAGGACCTTTGGATCCTTCCCTTTGGGCATAAGCATCAGTCAATACCGTGACCCCTATACCTAAGAAAAGAAAAATAATAATTGTAATTCGGTTCATAAATTTGTGTTTAGCAATCATTGTTCTCTTAATTAATTATAATTTTACAAGGCTCCAAATTTTTTATGCAAAACATAAATCGTTAATTCATTTGCAGCTCAATATCTCACAACAAATAATCTAAAATTCTTCATAAGACAATCAGCGAAACTTATTAATAGGGAACCCTATCGAATCCCGCATAGATCATTAAGGGTGAACTCACCAATATTCGGAAATTATCACATTTATATCTAAGAATACTAAAATAAACTGGATCCATTTCATTAATTGCTACTTTATCCTATAACAGTTACAAATTTTGATTCTATGCGACTTCTAACTTTTACTTTTCTAGTCCTCACAATTGCAAAATTATCAGCAAGACCAAATATCGTCTTCTTTCTTGTGGATGACCTCGGTTACATGGATATCGGCGCTTACAACTCGAAAACTTTCTACAAAACCCCTAACATAGATCGACTCGCGGCGACCGGAGTGAAATTCACCAACGGTTACGCTGCGAATCCGGTATGTAGCCCAACAAGGTACAGTATCATGACTGGAAAGTATCCGAGCAGGATCGGTGCTACAAATTGGTTCAGTGGAACACGGTCGGGAAAATTCAAGCCTGCACCATTGACCAGCAAAATGCCTCTCTCGGAATTCACATTAGCCGAAGCGCTTAAAGAAGCAGGTTACAGAACTGCGTTTCTGGGCAAATGGCACCTTGGGCCAACGCCTGAATTCTGGCCCGAGAATCAAGGCTTTGATATTAATATTGGTGGTCATAATCGGGGAAGCCCTCCTGGCGGTTACTTTTCACCATACAAAAATCCACGCCTCAAAAATCTTAAAGAAGGAGAATACCTGACGGACAGGCTTGCAGATGAAGCATTGGAAACCATTGATACTTTTCATGCAAAGGAGAATCCTTTTCTAATCTACTTATCCTTTTACAACGTTCACACACCACTCCAAGCCCCTAAAGAAATGGTGCAAAAATATCAGGAACAGGCAAAAAAAATAGAAGGTGCTGAATTTGGGCCGGAAGAACAAGTATGGCCCGGTGCAAAAAAACGAAGAGTTCGCATCCTCCAAAAACATGCGACTTATGCTGCGATGGTTGAAAAAATGGATCAGGCCGTTGGAAAGGTTCTTAAGAAATTAACAGAACTTGGAATTGAAAAAGAAACGATCATCTGTTTCACATCAGATAATGGAGGTTTATCGACATCCGAAGGGTCACCAACTTCCAACTTACCGTTGCGAGGAGGAAAGGGCTGGGTCTATGAAGGAGGAATAAGGGAACCATTCATCATCAAATATCCATCAATAATTAACGCGGGGATATCTGATGTTCCGGTGATCAGCACTGATTTTTATCCTACCATACTTGAACTTGCTAAAATTGATCAGAGGCCCGAACAGCATTTAGATGGGATCAGCTTAGTTACAGTGTTAAAGGATCCGAAATCAAATCCCAAAAGAGACTCACTGTATTGGCATTATCCACATTACTCTAATCAGGGAGGATTTCCTGGAGGGGCAATAAGAGAAGGTAAAATGAAACTCATTGAAAGGTACGAAGATGGAAGGATCCATCTATTTGATCTGAATAACGATCCGGGAGAAAGAAACGACATTGCGGAAATGCATCCAAAGACAGTTCTTTCAATGCGCACTAAGTTACATAAATGGTACAAACAAGTTAATGCAAAATTTCTCCAACCCAAAGGCAGTAACATTGATCCATGGAAGCCCTGAATAGAGCCACCATTAATTCGGACCCTAGTATCTGCCCCTTACCTTTTTATCTATCTTTTCTTTATAAAGTTGGTTCAGCCTCGAATGAGACTCCGTTGAGAGAGAATCTAACGCTGATACAGTCGCATTTTGACGGGCCTGTTCCGGATCTTTTGCGCCAGGTATTATGGTAGTCACTTCTTCATGGTCAAGAATCCATCTCAATGATTTTTGAGCTAGGCTTGCATTTGAAAGTTGCCCTTCAAGAATACGCTCCACTTCAATTGCGAAATCCACACCTGATTCGAAGGGGACTCCCGCAAAGGTCTCTCCCACATTAAACATTTGTCCATCACAGTTAAATTTTCTGTGATCATTTTCGGCAAAATGATGATCCTTTGTGAATTTACCGCTCAATAAACCACTAGCCAAAGGAACTCTAGCAATGATTCCTACCCGATTACGAGAGGCAGCTTGGAGCAAATCTGAAATCACACGCTGCCTAAAAATGTTAAATATTACCTGCAAAGTTGATGCCGATGAACTTCGAATACAAAACAAAGCCTCTTCAATAGTCTCAACGCTCGCACCATAATTCTTAATGAGCCCCGCATCTTTGATTTTCTCAAGATTCTCAAAAGCCTTACCCGACATGAGTGTTTGTTCCGGAATACAGTGCAATTGCATTAGATCGATTGCAGACACCCCTAACCTTTTACAGGAATCCTCAGCTGCCTTAGCGATCTGGTCATAGCTATCAGTCCATTCCGAAGATCCTCGGCCCATCTTAGTTGCCACATAAATAGTCTCATTACGCTCTTTGAGAAATTCACCAACGATCGTCTCTGAGCGTCCGGCTCCATACACGTCAGCAGTATCAATAAAATTGATACCCGCATCTACTGCAGCATGCAGGGATGAAATCGCCAAGTCCTTGGGTATTTCAGTTCCCCAATCAGCTCCAATCTGCCAGGCCCCAAAACCGATTTCAGATACATCGATCCCAGTATTCCCAAGAAGTCTACTTTTCATGGGATTCGCCTCAAATACGAACTGAGATTAAAAGAAAAAAATAGAATATAGGAACGTCTTAGTAGCGCCTATCTCTATCTCTTCCGCCGCCGCCGCCGCCGCCGCCGCCGCCGCCGCCGCTCTTCTGCTGCGCTGCATTAACTCGAACTGCACGCCCACCAATTTCTTGGCCGTCCATCGCATTAATTGCTGCCTCAGCCTGCGCATCGTCATCCATAGTGATAAAACCAAACCCTCTTGGTCTGCCAGTCTCTCTATCAGTGATCATTTTAAATCTAGCCACACTTCCATACTCGGAAAATGCATCAATCACCGTTTGCTCATCAAGATTAAAAGGGAGGTTCCCTACATAAATATCCATTGCGTTACTTATATCCTAGAACAGAAACTGCAACAATTTTCCTCAGATATATTGAATTATTGTATAAAAAGTATCCTTAAAATGACAATTTTTTGATCGATCTCCTACTTTTTTGATATACTCGGTCCATCTAATCAGGTATCGACTCTGCGGAAAACATCTCAAGACAACTTCCATTTCCCATGAATTTTCCGCATCAATAAATCATTTGCCGCTGAATTTCCAAGGAACTTTTCCTTCTTAGGATTAAACTTAAGTGATTTGCCTATATGTGCAGCAATGGATCCAAGATGGCACGCGCTTGCTGCTCGATGAGCTGATTCGACCGAAGACGCAGTTCTTTTCCTGGAAAAGACACAATCAATAAAATTACGATGATGATGATTCGAAACATAAAGTCTCTCATCATTTCCATTCAGCTTTTTTCTTAAGAGTTCAGGAGGATCTGTTATTAGTTTCTGATTTTCGACAAAAACAGACCCCTCTGTACCGATGAACTTAGTTCCCCACAATGAAGAATCGTTAGTACTGAAAAGCTTCATCTCGACACCTGTATTATAGACGTAACGGACATTAAAGTTTTCAACGGCATCATAGATTCCCTTTTCTCGTCTTTTCACATTCTTCGCAGAAATCTCAACGGGCCCCGTATCATCTGTATTCATACCCCAATGAGCAACATCAATGAAATGAGCTCCCCAGTCTGTAACATATCCCGGAGCATAATCATCAATCCACCTGAAATTAAAATGGCACCGTGCCGCTGTATAAGGAGCATCAGGTGTCGTGCCTGACCACATTTTGTAATCAAACCCTTTTGGTATCTTCTGAGGTCGTTCCATTCCACTATATCCTCCACGAATTTGAAAAGTCCCCGGAACTCCAATCTCAACTTTATTTAAATCTCCGATGTAACCGTTCCTGACCCATTCACAAGCCATACGTGAATGAATTCCTGAGCGTCTCCAAGTGCCGCACTGCAATACTCTCTTTTCATTTTTAACAACATCTGTCACGAAACGACCTTCTCCGATGCTCGCAGTTAATGGCTTCTCACAATAAATATCTTTACCAGACTTGGCTGCAGCAACAGTAATCAGTGAATGCCAATGATCAGGTGTTGCTATCATTACAGCATCAATGTCCTTCCTATTCATTAACTCCCGATAATCGTTATATCCATCCTTATCATTCAACTTTGCAATACCTAAAGCACGGTTCCTGTGATTCTGATCAACATCACAAATCGCGAGCACTTTGACTCGATCATCTTGCATGAAATTATTCATGTTTCCCGTTCCCTGGCCTCCGACTCCAATGCAAGCTAATTGAACTCTTGAATTAGGAGAAGTGGCTCCGCCCTTACCCAGAACAGAAGAATTCACAATAAGTGGAACTGATGCGAATGAAGCTTTTTGCAAGAAATTCCGACGCGATTTACTCATACTTGAAGAATTGAAACTTGAATGACTACTTTCATCAAGACATTCACCACTCAATAATATTTTTCTTCCGATTCTTGCAAAGGGATCTATAAAGCAGATAATAGAGTGTAGTGCCCAAAAACTCCTCAAATGATCAAGCATATGCGGTCCAAACGATCGACATGAGAGTTGATTACGGAACATTTGTCGCAGTGAATGAACTGTGCCTGAACGTTCCTAGGGGTGAAATTTATGGTCTAATTGGCCCCAATGGGGCAGGCAAAACCAGTAGCTTCAAAGTATTGGCCACTCTCATGGAACCCACTTACGGGGACGTCTTCATAGGCGGGGTAGATATCTCTCTACATCCTGAGGAAGCTCGCAAGCATCTCGGTTACATGCCTGACTTAGCTCCAATTGCAACGGATCTCAAAGTTTGGGAATTCCTTGATCTATTCGCTAGCGCTCATGGACTCAACAGAACTGATCGGCGATCGAGAATTGAAGAATGCCTTAACAAAGTTTCACTCAATGATAAAAGAGAAGAGTTCTGTAAGAGCCTATCACGAGGAATGATGCAGAGACTCGTTCTCGCTAAGACTCTAATTCACCGACCCTCCTTATTTCTACTTGATGAACCTGCAAGCGGAATGGATCCAGTATCCCGACAGGCTCTGAGAAATACAGTGCGAGAATTAGCAGACGGAGGCGCTGCCGTATTGCTCAGTTCTCACATACTATCCGAACTCGAAGACATGTGCACTATGGTAGGAATGATGTCTAAAGGAATCCTTGTCGACTCCGGAAAAATAAATGATGTGATTTCCCGAGGCAGCTCAGAAGAAAGGAACCTTGTGGTAAATTGTCTAGGCAATCCAATGCCCCTTTATGATTTCCTTAATAATAAGCATGGGATCAATCAAATCATCACCTCCAATGAAGATATCATCTTTACATTTAAGGGTAAAGATGATGAGCAAGCTCAACTAATCACTGAAATTATTGAAGCCGGATTCCTTATTAAGGGACTCCAAGAACGAAAGAAAAGTATAGAGCAAATACTTCTTGAAATTGATTCGAACACACCCACTCAAAAATTGGCGCAGAATCAATGACTGAAAATCTTAGACCAGTTCCATGGTGGCAAATTTGGGTTAATCCAATATTCCTTCGATACACTCGATCTAGGCTCCGCCCCGCTCCTCTGATCACATGGATAATAATCGTACTAACGGTAGCAACGAGCATATTTTTCCTCTTCTATTACTCATCTTTGTATCGATTAAAAGCGAGCCCCTCAGCGGCTGCCCGAGATGCCTTCTATCCAATACTTTTCTTTCAAATGGTTATACTTCTATTCATGGGAACTGGAAGTGTTGCTGGGGGAATTTCCCGAGAATCAGCAGACGGAATGATTGACTATCAGCGGCTGACTCCAATGACTCCATTAGCAAAAATTATCGGTTATCTGTTTGGATTGCCGATCCGGGAATATGCTCTCTTTGCTGCCACGTTACCCTTTACTATTTATTGTATAAATGAAGGAAAGATTCCAATAGGGGTCATCAGTGAAGTGTATGGAACACTTCTGACCTCAGCTATCCTTTATCATCTGACAGGCTGCGTTGCTGGAACAATAGTCAAGCGAAGGCACTTTGCTGGGCGCGTTGCACAAATCATGGTAATCCTGCTTTACTTCGTTTTGCCCACTTTTAGTCAATTGGGATTTGTTTTCTTTGAATACCTGACCATGCGACCTGTGATTATTGAACAATTTGAAAGTGTCAGAGGACCTATTTTTGGAGGCTTCCCCTCACCAGAAAAAATTGGCGGAGTATTACTATTCGAATGGAAGCTAAACACTTTAAACTTTTCTCTCCTCATTCAGTGCTCCCTAATAGTAATCTTCTTATCCATTCTATATCGCAAGTGGCGACAACCAACGAACCATTTGCTAGGAAAGAACTTCTCTTTTGCCGTGCACTTATGGATCCTAACGCTAATAACAGGGAACGCTCTTCCTATAATTAAAGATGAAACTCTATTCTCAGGGGGAAGATCACAAAGAGCAGCAGAAATGCTCATCGAACAACGAACCTCAGAAAAAAATGAGGGTAGTAACAACATTGATGAAATAGACACACAGGAAACGATAGATATTCTCACTCAATC
>JASLJT010000297.1:0-4513 GCA_030747955.1 Verrucomicrobiales bacterium
GTCAATGTTCGGAGTAATATCTTTAATGAGGCATCCAAATGAACTGACCGAGTCGCAGCTCATATCATCGACTGTTATCAGTAATATATTGGGCTTGGATTTGTTCTGGCCCAGACATGGACTTAGGCACACAATTAAAAAGACCAGTGCTCGTATCAGTTTCATTTATTAACTGTATTTTATCTGGTTACCTTTAATCTGAAATGACGGGACGGTCCGCTATCGATACTGGAAAGTAAGGTAAGAGTCACTGTGGAAGAGCTCTCATTGTCTTTTGTTTCTTCAGTAGTGAGTTCTCCTAGTTCGCTAATATTTTTCCATTCTTTGAGATCAGTGCTGGTTTCTATATTGAAGTTAAGGTTCTCATCTGAGGTGTTTTTCTTGTAACTGAAAACTATATTTTCTGAGTTGAGGGAAACGGAAAAGATAGAACCTTGATCGTTAAATTTATTTTCGCTAGTTCCTACTGCATATTCAAGAAAGGCTGTCATTCCATCTGCATCTTTATCAGTGTTAGGGTCCCCAGTGAACCCATCGTTTGTAGAATTTGGTGAAGGGTCAATGGCGACCCAATTGTTAGGTTCATCAGGGTCAGGAAGAGATTTGGGGTCAATTAGGCCTAGGGCCTTTCCCTTCCCATCAGCGCTTTCTGGCCATGGACTCTTGTCATTATATTTAAACTCACTAATGCTGCCATTTTCGCGGTCCTCTAGTTTTATAGTTTCGCCTCCATTACTCAGAGCAGTTCCTTCCTCGAAGGTTCCTGCTATAGGTAATCCAGTGCCAAAAGACTCTTCGAATGCGCTCGTGTCGCGTATGATTAATGCACGTTCTCCTGGCCTTAAGGATTTAATGGATCCGTTACTGAAATTAAAAGATATGCCACTAGTGAAATGGATGCCAGTCAGATCCAATGATTGGTCGTCGCTCACGTTCATAACCTCAATAAATTCCGACAGCCCATTTCCTTCGGGATGATAATGTAATTTAGTTATAACGAGTTGTAGCTGGGCCTGGCTAGGGGATCCTTCATAAGAGATTGAATTGTTTGATAGGCCATTATGATCCAATAGGTCTAATGTTTCTCCCCGATTAGAGAGGTGTCCTTTGTAATTACCGATAACAAAGTGCCCTTCTCCTCCATGAGGACTTTCTGTGCGGGCGCGGAATTTATTTCTGTCAGGGCTCACATAAATGGTCCCATTTGAAGGGATTACTGTTCCGGGTGGGATGTTGAATTGCACTGCTCCTTTGAGGCTCCAATCTGAGATATCTACAGCAATATCATTTGGATTGTTAAGCTCAATGAACTCCTCGTCCTGGTCATGAGATTCAGGGTTGAATTCGATGGTGCCAAAATCGATCCTAGGCTCGTTGCTGCCATTGGAATTGGGTACTCCTGCATACAATTCAGGCACAATAAGAAAATCGCTACTACTGACGGACCCATTCATTCCATGTATCGCAAGTACGTTGGATCCGTCACTTAATTGGTCTATATGATCACTAATATCATAGACTTCAAATTCATTTACATCAGCTTCGCCTGAGCTGGTCGTTGCGGCAGAATTCCAGGAAGGGTTTGGAGGAGCATTCTTTTCTGTAACTTTTTTCCCATTAATGTAAGCGATGAACCCGTCATCATGTTTGATTAATAGTTCTAGTTTTTTGTAATTGCTCGAATCTTTTATGCTGAAAGGGATCCGCACGTATGCCGTTGCATTGATTCTGCGCATAATTTCCTTAGTGTCGGTACCAATGAGAGGCTTGTATTTTGGGCTACTGTCGAATCCGACCCCTGTCGTTCCTGAGATCCAGGAAGAGTCATCAAATTCTTTTGCTAGCCAGTCCGAACCTTCTGATCCATCAATGGGAATTTTTGTTTTAGATTCTGCTCCTGTAATTATTAGAGGTGTAGAATCATAGGACAATTGTCCTGACTGTGGATCTGGCAATTTAGCAGAGGCTCCGTAGATATAGTTTCTTCTTCCTGGCAGATATTCATTCTTCCAACGGGCAATTCCTTCTGACATATCTTCCACGTCGCGATTATTAGAAGTGTAAGACACTGAACTTCCTCTGCTCTGGACCCATGAGCCCCATTTAACGAAATCTAATCTGGCATCTGATGGGGTAATGTCTGGTGGATCTATTAATGCTGATTGTTCGTCGAGTCGGCGTTCATAATATCGTTGATCATAAGGCGTGTCAGGAGGATTTAAGAACCTGTCACTTAAGGTTCTGATCCTTCGCATGAGCATTTGAGTGATTTCCGGTCTGGACCACATTTTTTGTACTAGGCTCACGGCAGTGCCTACTCTTATCACGTCAGTGCTGAAGAGTTTGTTATCAAAGTATGTGTCAGTTCCGTTCCATTTCCTGCCCTGCGAAAGGTCAAGGTCCCATGGCAATAAGGCCCATTCGTCACTCTTTCCAGTGTCACGATAAATGTACCAGTTCTTTCGGTGCATGTCGGTGTTTCTTATTACACAGTTCGCTGCGGCCATATTGACACACATTGGGAGGTTTACATTATCGTAGATGAAGTCCCATTGTTCCTGCGTGTTTCCTGTATTGATTCCCTTGATGAAGTCTGTGAGGTCCTGGTTCCTTTCTTCTTTTCTGTTTTTTTTCTCGACTCCGCTGTTCCCATTGTCTCCGGAAGACAGTGTGTTGCTGTAAACTTTGTAAAGTGCTCCGTTAGGATTGAGTCCTGCTCTTTCCAAGTAAATGTTATCAGCGTCTTCTACAAAATCAGCCGTGCTAAAGAAATCACCGTTCTGTTGGACGCGGACCGTGAAAGCAAAGTGAGCATGGACGCCTGACTCACGCATGATTTCCCATGCAAGCACATGCCTGACTTTAGATTTGTCTGCCCAGTTAGTTAGAAGATCAATGTCCTTTACTCTTTTCTCATCGGGGTGCCACTTGAAGCGTTGTGTTTTATTGAAGTCAAGGTTGTAGCTTTTCTTGATGAACCCTCCAGTCGATTGTCCGTGCCGAGAGAAGAGAATATTGTCATAAAGTTCTCCCAAATAGAAAATAGATCCTCTAGTTCCACTAGTTGAACCGGCAGAGTTCGGATTTTTAATGAAAGTTTCAACTACGTTCAGTTTTGATTCTACGGAAGGGTTGATGGATACGGTTCCTACGTACTTGTGAGAATCTTTGCTGGAAGGGAATTGAGGTTCTGAACTTTCGAGTCCGAGTTCGTCAATGGCTTCGAATCGCCACCTAATCATTTCCCCATCATCAAAAGATGAACCTGGGATCGGGGCTTGATAATTTCCTGATCCAATAGGGTTTTCAGTCATTTGTACTGACTTTTCTTCATCAAACATTACTCGGTAAAACAACTTAACTTTTGAAATGGCAGAATTGGCTTCTGATAGAGACGCTTCAATTACAAGGTCATTTCCTGAAATGGGCCGTTCCGGTTTTTTGGTGTAGTTAGAGAAGATTGGCCCAGAAGCTGTCCCGTCAGAATTTGCCTTACCTGGTGTAGGATTAGAGAAGTAACCTTCGTACAGTTCTCCTACTTTACTCATTCCGGCGATCAATTCTATCCGGACTAAAAAGTCAGATCCTCCAGTCGAACTGTTCATTCCTTGAACGGCTAATAGGTTCTGACCTTCATTTAAAAGGTTCACGTAATCGGAAAGATCATGCTCCGATGGGTCATTTAAAATAGCAGAGTCCGGGCGTCCAGATTTCGAGGACTTGGAATCCCAGCTAGTGGGGGAAGGGGAATTGTAAGAAGCGATTTGAGTGCCATTAAGATAGGCAACGTACCCATCATCGACCTGAGTATTTAATTTTAATGTTTGTAATGTGCGTCCAGTTGAATCGAAATTAAAAGAGTAACGAAAGAATCCTGAGGCGTTCTTGCTTCGCATTTCCTCTCGAAGGTCTGTTGTGACGAGACTTTTTAGAGTTCCGTTAGCGCTTTCCCATCCCAGTCCTCCTGGCCCGGAATTCCAAGAAGCTTCATTCGATGGAGAGTTTAGGCCGTTCCAGTTGTCTGGTAATTCTCCTTCGGATTTCGGGATGAAATATTTTGCAATTGAATTGGTTGAGATTAATGGCTCTGGAACAATATTCCCAAAGCTACTGATGCCGTAAGATTGGTCTTCGTTCTGGGCAGGGAAAGTGGGTGAAAATTCAGTAACTTTTGTGGTTCCGTCGGGTGAAACTAATGCTAGGTATTCCCCCTTCGCATTCAATTCGAAATCAGTGTGGAGTGGAGACTCAGGATCGGTCCGATCCTTTCCAGAAGCGAAGACAATGATCCTTGAGTTTGGCGCTATGATGATTCTTGGGAATGTCCATTGAGTGAGATCACCTTCATTGTCTGTTAAATGGTAACCACCTAAGTCCGTTGGCTCAGTCCCTTCATTTATTATCTCAATCCAGTCTGAGAATTCACCGTCCTCGTCTGGGACCGTAGAGTCGTTAGATGCCATGAAATCGGAGATTTCGAGCACTGCATTGAGGTGAATCGTTGAAAATATTA
>JASLJT010000298.1:0-6630 GCA_030747955.1 Verrucomicrobiales bacterium
CATCCCAAAGAAAAAAAACCGATCAGATTATTTTATGGTGATTTCGACGGGACCGGAGAATCTACCATCGTTGAGGCAAAATATGAAAATGATGTACTCCTACCGATCAGGGGAAGGAGCTGCTCATCAAACGCCATGCCCTTCCTTCTGGATAAATTCAAAACTTTTGACAGTTTTGCGCGAGCCTCTTTGCAGGAAATTTACACCCCAACTAAATTAGATGATTCTAAAGTCTATAAAGCTACGGAACTGAACTCAGGAATACTAATCAATGACGGGAAAGGTAAATTTGAATTCAATCCATTCCCAAAAATCGCACAAATTGCACCAGGATTTGGCATTGACTTAAGCGACTTTGATGGGGACGGAAACTTGGACATATACATGGTCCAAAATTTTTACGGACCCGAACCTGAAACTGGGCACATGGCTGGAGGCCTTAGCCAACTCCTTAAGGGAGACGGCAAAGGCTCATTCACTCCAATCTCACCAGAAAGGAGTGGACTCGTGGTTTTCGAGGACACGAAAAGTCTGACACGAAAGGATCTGAATGGAGACGGATGGGATGACTACATCGTAGGAGTCAATAATGGAAACTTAAAGATCTTCACCAATGACAACGTCACGCAAAATCGGATAACGTCCATTAACCTTAAAGGCATAGCTGGTAACACCACTGCTGTAGGATCCCTAGTCACTGCCAAGGTCAGCGACGGAAGCGTCAGGGTAGCAGAAGTTTATTCAGGATCCGGATACTTATCGCAAAACCCTGCAACTATTTCCTTTGCCACAAAAGCCTCAGACAAAGTAACTGAAGTGTCTGTCACCTGGCCAAATGGAAAAGAGTCAGTAACCAAAATTTCAGAAGGATCCTCCATGATAGAAATCAAACAACCGGAGTAAACAATGAACGATGCACCTATTCCCTATACACTTAGGTCACTGATCATCCTTGTGACATTCGCGGTCCCGTTTGTTCTTTTCTCCGCCTGCAAAAAAAAAGAGACTGAAAGTACAACGCAAGAAGTACAAAAAACATCGTCACCCAATGCTGAAAAAACGATCATTGCTAAGCCATTGTCAAAAATCGATGGTTCTGAAAATTCCAATAAGACACTCTTCGTAGCATTAAACCCTAAAGAATCAGGGATTCAATCTGACGTAAAACAAAATCTAAACCATCCTTACTCGTTTTTCTATAATTCAGGATTAGAAGCGAGTGGCGTTGCGGTCGGAGACATCGACAATGATGGCCTTCCTGATCTCTTTCTTGCAAGTTCCCCTGGTGGAAATCGCCTCTATCGTCAGGTATCCCCTCTTAAATTTGAAGACATTACTCAAGGCTCAGGCCTAGAAAAGGACGACGCATGGGGCAGAGGAGCCAGCATCATAGACATTGACAATGATGGTGACCTCGACATCTACGTTGCCAATTATGGACAAGAAAATAGTCTCTACATCAATAGCGGCAAAGAAGGAGGCACGGTTAAATTCGTAGAAAGAGCAAAAGAGTCCGGATTAGACACGATTGATGCGAGCCTAATGCCATCATTTTGTGATTACGATAAAGATGGTGATTTAGATCTTTACCTTATCACTAACGAATATCGTCTTCCTCCAAACCTGACTCCACCGGATCCAAAGAAAATGATTGGAAAAGGTCCTAATGGCCGACCAGCACTGATTCCTCCATATGATAAAGTATTTAAATTGTTGGTAAAACAAACGCCTAAGGGCCCAATGATAAAATGGGATAAGATAGGAAGGCCCGACTACCTATATCGTAACAATGGAAATGGGACCTTCGAAGAAGTCACCACCAAGGCTGGAATAATCCCAGGAGAAGGCAGAGGACTATCCGCAACTTGGTGGGATTATAATGATGACGGACTTCCCGATCTTTACGTGGGAAATGACTGGGGAGACAGAGACTACCTGTACCATAACAATGGAGATGGAACGTTCAGAGATGCCATCGAGGAAGCGGTACCATATACAACAATGTTTAGCATGGGAGCTGACACGGGAGATCTAAATAATGATGGAAAAGTTGATTTCATCCTCGCTGATATGTCAGGAACAACTCATTACAAACGAAAGATAAGCATGGGATCAATGGAAGCCTCCACAACGGAATTCATGCTCAAGGCAAGGCCTCCTCAAAACATGCGTAATGTTGTTTATTATAACACAGGGACAAGAAGAGTCCTAGAATCTGCCTATCTAGTTGGCATGGCAAATTCGGATTGGACTTGGTCCGTTAAGATTGATGACCTGAATAATGATGGTCACTCAGATGTGTTCTTCACTAACGGAATGGAACAAAACATTCGTGAAGTTGAAGAAGGAAAAGAAAAAACTGAAACTGAAACTCAAAATCTGAGAAAAGAAAACAATTTGGTATTTCAAAATCTAGGAAACTACAAATTTGCTGAATCGGGTAAGGAATGGGGACTAGATCACTTCGGGTTCAGTCTGGCTGCCGTTAATTGTGACTTTGATCGTGATGGTGACATTGACGTGTTCGTAATGCATCGAGACGAACCTCCAATACTATACAAAAATACAAGCAAAAATTCTGGAACACTCATCAAACTGAATGGAACGAAAAGTAACAGAAGCGGCATAGGCACTAAAGTCACTATCGAAACTGATTCAGGCACCTTCGTTAAACAAATTAACTTGGCCCGGGGATACCTCAGCTCTGATGAAGCAATGGCTCACTTTGGAATTACTAATAATACAAAAATCAATCGACTCACAGTCGATTGGCCTAGCGGAACGACTCAAGAATTTAAACAACTAGAGGGAGGCACCCTTTATGAAATAACTGAATCAGAAAGTCATTCATTAGCCTCATCAAAGAACCAGAAAAACAACACATTATTCAAAATCAATACGAGCCTTTCTGGGGTCAGACATAAGGAGCTCAATTTCGATGATTTTAAGGATCAGCCTCTATTGCCAAATAAATTATCACAGCTCGGACCAGGCATAGCAGTCGGTGACATTGATGGTGATGGTGATGAAGACTTTATCCTTGGTGGAGCAAAAGGTTCGCTCACTCAGATCCTCAAAAATAAAGGTAATGGAAGCTTTTCAAAACCTGAACCAATCGAAGGTTCAATTAATTATGAAGACATGGGACTATTACTCGTCGACACTGACGGTGATAGTGATATGGACCTCATCACCGTGAGCGGTGGCATAGAGTCTTCCGGAGAATTACTGCAGGACAGACTCTACATTAATGATGGAACTGGAAATTTCGTATTGGCACCTGACTCTTATTTTCCAACAGATTCAGATTCGGGTGGCCCCATAGCTGCGGCAGACATTGATCACGACGGTGATCTAGATATTTTTATTGGCGGAAGAGTCATTGGAAAAAAATATCCCACTGCTCCCAGAAGCAGACTCCTCATCAATGTTGATGGCAAGTTCAAAGAATCTGCTGAGCAACTGGCCCCATCACTTTCCTCTCTGGGTCTTGTGACTGGAGCCACTTTCACAGACATTAATGATGATGGGTGGCAGGATTTAATCATTGCTCGCGAATGGGGACCCATCACTTACCTACAAAATAATAAAGGAAAATTTACTGACCTGACCAAAGAATCCGGCCTCGATAAAATCCCCGGATGGTGGAATGGAGTAAATGCAGCGGATCTGGATCTGGATGGAGACATCGATATAGTAGCAAGTAACTTTGGACTCAATACTAAGTACCATGCCTCTGAAGATCACCCGGTCTTGTTATACTATGGTAAATTCGGAACGGATGAGATGCGCCTCGTTGAAGCAGAATACGAAAACGGTCAACTCTTCCCTGTAAGAGGAAAGAGTTGTTCGACTCGCGCCATACCGCACTTAGCAGACCGATTTAACACTTTCCATTCCTTTGCCTTAGCAGAATTGAACCAAGTCTATACACCTCAGGAAATGAACGACTCTCAAAAGTTTACGATCACGGAATTAAATTCCGGAGTCCTCCTCAATGATGGGAACGGTCAGTTCAGTTTTCAAAATTTGCCAAAAATGGCTCAAGTGGCCCCGTGCTTTGGGATAGTTATTGAAGACCTGAACGGGGACAGTTTCCCTGACCTTCTCCTAGCTCAAAATTTCCACCATCCACAAGTCGAAACTGGAAGAATGTCAGGCGGCATGAGTTTAATGCTCGCAGGCGCTGGAGACGGGACATTCACGACTGTGTGGCCAGGTAAGAGCGGCATAATAGTTCCCAGTGATGCCAAATCAGCTAGTAAGGCGGACCTTAACGGAGACTCTCTACCTGACATTTTAATTTCGAGTAATGACGGACCGATGACATCATACACAACGAATGCTACTGTAAATAATACGAAAAAAATCCGAGTCATCCTGAAAGGGCAACGAATGAACATTCATGCGATAGGAGCAAAAGTTACCGCAAATTATTCCGACTCTTCTAAACATTTGAAAGAAGTTAAAGCAGGCGCTGGATACCTTTCACAATCGACTTCACATCTTTTCTTTGGAGCGAACGGGAAAACAATACAAAGCTTCAAAGTCAGATGGCCTGACGGAAAAGTGACCGATCATAAGTTCGATGGTACGAGCAGAGTCATAACTCTGTCCAAATCCTAATCATTGATAATCCTAGAAAACAGGCGATGACTTTTTCTTTGTTTCTGCTGAAGTGATTAAAGAGTTCCCGATAAATTTAATAACAATTAAAGAGAAAGTCGGTTCATGAACCTAATCCCTTATTCTTTGTTGTTGAACCTTTAGGTTTTTTTCTTTTTTTTGCTCTGCCCTGTCGCTCAAGAGCAGCGAGCTCCGTTTCCTGGCCCTTGTCTCCCTGAGATTTCATCCAGTTCTTAAGAACTTTATTAAGTCTGGTTTGGATATTTTTCACTTCAGGTTTCCCGGCAAGGTTATTCCATTCATAGGGATCATTGTGAAGATCGTAGACCTCAACCTTTGGGCGCCATTGATAGCGTCTCACTTTATCGGCAGCATCCTTATCACCTGATTCCGCCTTTACTATCCAACTCCGAAATTCCTTAGAATGTGTACAAGCATTTTTAAATTCAATTTCTGGAGTGAAATTCCATATATACTTATAACGCTCACCTCTGACGGATCTGATTCCAAAAGTTTCGGAGCCATTATTAATCCCTCTAGTTGTCATCTCCCCAAAGACAAATTCTTTATGTTCATCTTTCTTTCCCAAAAGAACATCAAGAAAACTTCTACCATCAAGGTCCTTCCTTATTTTCCCGCCAGCAACATCTAAGAAGGTTGGTAACACATCCACATACTCGACCATCGCTGAAGCCTTCGATCCTGGAATCACTTTACCGTCCCATCGAACAATCATTGCGCTCTGCAACCCACTCTCATAGCATGTCCATTTTGCAAATGGAAAACCACTCCCCTGCTCACTGACCACCATGATTAGTGTGTTTTTCGTGAGACCATTCTTATCAAGTCTCTTCATGATTTGACCCACTTGCCAATCATAATAACCTATCTCAGCAAGGTACCTAGAATAAGCATCTCTAGTCTCAGGTGTATCAACAAAGTAAGGGGGTAATTTCAGCTTTTTAGGATCATACTTTGAAGAGTCTCCCTTATTCCATGGGGAATGAGGCTCATTCGAACATGCAAAAAGGCAAAAAGGAGTTTTGCTTTCTGCGCATTCTTCAAATAGAGCACTGACACTCTCAAGGTCCGGATTATTTGCCTTTGATGAATACTCAAAAGGAAAAGCCTCCCTAGGCTTAATGTGTGTTTTCCCACTCAAAGCAACTCTATACCCAATCTCTTTTAGATAATGCGCAATACTCTTAGTTCCTTGATCAACAAATGTATGATTAGGATAAGCTCCGCTCTTCACTGGGTACAGGCCCGTGTATAAATTGTGCCTCGTTGGAGAACACATCGGAGCAGCCTGAAAACAATGACTGAATTGCATGCCTTGAGTAGCAAGCCTGTCAATGTTTGGAGTCTTGGCCTGACCTCCATAACATCCAATGTCTCGGAACGTGCAATCATCAGCAATAATAAATAAAAGATTCGGCTTGTCAGAAGCCCTTAAATAACCGCTAACAAAGAACGGAAAAAATAATAAAAAGAGGAAAAATCGCATATCAGTACTGTGCAGGAACCTTTCTCATCTTGCAACGATAAGAGCAAAATGTCCTTTTATGTGCTAAAGTGTGCCACCATGACCCCCGGGAAAATCATTACCGGCCTCACGAAAGAAGAACTCGAACATGACCTTCTTGAACTTGGAGAGCCAAAATACAGAGCAAGCCAGGTCATCGAATGGGTCTATAATCAAAGAGTCACAAACTTCAGAGAAATGAGCAATCTGCCTGAAGAATTACGAGAAAAACTCTCTACATCCTATAAAATAAGATCTCTAACTTCCGTTCGAGACTCCCGATCCAATGATACTACCAAGAAATATCTGTACCAATTACAGGATGGTCGATACATCGAATCGGTAATCATTCCTGCCTCTACTAATGTTAATGGCAACCGGTCCTCCAGACAAACTCTTTGCGTCTCGAGTCAGGTCGGCTGTGCTTATGGATGCAAGTTCTGCGCCAGCGGCCTAGATGGATTTACCCGTAACCTGGA
>JASLJT010000299.1:0-12839 GCA_030747955.1 Verrucomicrobiales bacterium
TAGCAATTGAAGAAATATCCGCGATACTGTTGAGGTCAGCGGGGGATTGCTCTGTTCCAAAACCACCATCAAGATCAGTTCCTATTCCTGAATGTTTTGAATTGCCAGCGATCTGACAAACGTGGTCAATATGATCTACTACATTGGAGATTCTTACGTTTGTATTTTCGGGTGTTGATTTTCCTCTTACCCAGTCCGGCGATAGCATCCATGCGTCGAATGCGTTCCCGATAACAGCTCCTCTTTGAATGAGAGCCTGAATTTGCTCGTCGGAGAGTTGTCTTGGATCATTAACTAACGCACGGCAATTGTGATGACTGGCCCATATGGGACCATCAAAAGTATCAATTACTTGCCAAAAGGAAGGTTCGGATAAGTGAGTGATATCAAGAATTATATTGAATTTGCTTAATTCTTTTAGCAGTTCTTTACCTGGTTCTGACAAGGGCCCACTACAATCGTGTCCTAATGCATAACGTCCTGCTCCGAAATGGGAGAGACCTAGAGCTCTTAATCCATAATTATAAGCCCTTTCAAGATATGATATATCAATTAAAGAATCGGCTCCTTCGAGGCTGAGGATATAACCTATAGGTGTATTAAGAGAATCTATTTTCCACTCTTTTAAATGCTTTTTTAAGGATTCAGAGGTTAGGATCTGACGCAATTCCCCTTCATCTTCCATGGCCCTGTACCAAGCTAGTTGGGCCTGTGTCATGGCCCATGCCTGGTGAGGGGATTCCCATGAGCCGACCGGAGCCGCGGGCTTCATGCACCCAGCTAGTTGAGTGGCCACACAAATACCAATTCCCCCTTTGCGCATTTCTGGAAAGGTGACTGTGCCATTTCCTCGACCCTGAAGATCAGTCTTGCCAGATTCTGCGGCCCTTACTGTTTCAGTTTTTTTTCGAAGATCTCTATTCCATTCAATGGCATTGAGGCTGAGATCAAGGTGTGCGTCAAAGATTAGCATTTAGTTAACCTCTATTATTCTGGGCGACCATTAAGGGATGGTTTTTTTCCGTCGATTAAAAGTTTTGCTTGCCGCGCATAACGCTTTCCCAAAAGGGAGTAACCTTCTTTTGTGTAATGTAGATCATCATGGGGCTTGCCGTTTTTTCCTATTTTGTTATTCAGGTCATCACAGTCAACCCAGGCGCCTAAGGGATCACCTTCAGAGACAGCGACTTGAGATTTTCTTACTGCAGTCCAAGACTGATGGGATTCTTTCAGGTGATCTGATAATCGACCGATAACAAAGTACATGTTTGGTTGTTTTAAATCCCTACGAAGATTGCTGATCAGTTGTTTCATGGCATCGCTATAGGCGGCGCTCAGATTTTCTTTTGCGTCTCGTTCTCCCTGCATCCAGCAGAATGTGACTGAGGCAATTTTTGGATGTTTTTCAATTACCTTTGCATATTGATCTAGGATTGGTTGATAGAAAACAGTAAATTCAATCCTTGGGCTTAGTTTGTGTTTTTCTGCGATTGAATTCCATTCCTTCACCCAAAGCCTTATTGGTCGGCCGCCTTTCGCAATTTTAATATATCCAACTTCATTCCCGCTAAATAATTTTTCAGCTTCGGGGACAAACCCTGCTTCAGGTTTCATGCCTTGCATATTTGATTGACCTGACAAAATGAACAGGTGAAATGGCTTTTCTTCAGCCTGACAAAGATTGAGGGCTATGAGACAAGGGACGATGGTGAGGATGATTTTTTTCATAGGAACTATTAATTAATAATTTATTTTACTGGAGTTTTTTGAAATGTTGGAGCATTAAGGCTGTTAAAAAAATAATTTCATGAAAGTAATTAGTGCCGAAGAAGTTCATTCCGCTCTCAGTTATCCTGAATTAGTAGATTCTTTGCAGGAAGCGTATGGAGGTAAATATTCAATGCCGCCTCGGCAGGTTTTCCTCCTTGATGAAAATACCAATAATGATGCATTTGCGGTGCTTCCTTCATGGAGTGAACAATTCATTGGAGTGAAGGCATTTACTTATTTTCCTGAAGCAGAAGAGCCTTACAAGTCCCTTTATTCTAAGATTCTTCTTTTCAATAGAGAGCACGGAGAGCCTCTAGCTTTAGTCGATGGGACCACAGTTACGTTCTGGAGGACAGCAGGAATATCAGGTTTGGCTACTCGGCTCCTTTCACGAGAAGATTCAGAGACTATGCTTCTCTTGGGTACTGGAAACTTAGCTCCTTATATTATTCGTGCTAATCTGAGTGTTAGACCCTTAAAGAAAGTCATGGTGTGGGGTAGGAACTTAGCTAAGGCTGAAGCTGTTGTCGGGAAGATGCAAAAGGAGTTCGCTGATGTAGAGTTTTCAGCAATCGAAGATAGGCAAGTCGCTTGTTCACAGGCTGATATAGTGGTTGCGGCTACAGGATCACATGAACCTGTAGTGCTTGGTGAATGGATAATGCCCGGGACGCACACCGATTTTATCGGCAATCATCATGCTGATAAGCGTGAATGTGATACGGACCTTATCATAAAGGCAAAGGTGTATGCTGATAGCAGAGTTAACGCCTTTAAAGAGGCTGGAGAAATTTTGGTTCCTATTAAAGAAGGAGTCTTCACTGAGGATGGAGTCGTTGCTGAACTCAATGAGATGTGTCGAGGAGATGCAGTCTTACGTGAAAATGAAGAAGAGATAACCTTATTTAAATCTATAGGTATGGCAATGAGTGACCTAGTAGGTGCGGGCCTTGCTTATAATGAGGTGATCAAGGATTAATTGATATTGATTTCTTTTAGGAAGGTCTAGTTGCTACTGATTCTCTTATTATTGCTATAGCGTCTTCTCTTTCTTTGCCGATCAGTGGCAACCTAGGGGCACGCACTGTTTCTGTTCCATATCCCATTTCTGCTGAGGCTAGCTTAATGTATTGGACGAGCTTAGGGACACTGTCGAAGTGTAGCATCGGCATGTACCACCGGTAAATTTCAAGTGCCCTTGTCCAGTCACCGCTCATGGCTGCGTCCCACATGAGACCGTTTTCTCTTGGGAATGCATCAACCAGACCTGATATCCAACCCGTGCATCCTAGGAGAATGCTTTCGAGTGCCACGTCATCGAGTCCGGAGAAAATAATGTACCGGTCATCAAATTTATTGAAGAGATCAGTGATTCGTCTGGTATCACCACCAGCCTCTTTAATGCTTACGATATTTTCAACATCTGCAAGGTCCTCGAACATTTCCGGGGTAATGTCTACTTTATAGACTGGAGGGTTGTTGTAGCACATCATTGGTAAATCAGTTGCTCCTGCGACTGTTCGAAAATGATTTACTGTTTCTCTCCTGTCCGAGTTATATACCATCGCAGGCATTACCATGATGCCGTCCACGCCGACCTTTTCAGCAGCGATGGCTGTTTCGCATGCATTGGAAGTAGTGAATTCCGAAATTCCATTAATAAGAGGTACGGAGTCCTGACTGACTTCTTTTGTTGCATGCAATATTTGGATCTTTTCTTCGAGGGAGAGGGAGCAATTTTCTCCAATCGTTCCTAGCATGACTAGACCGTGGACGCCTTCACTTAAGAGTGCTTCTACGTGTTTCTGTGTTCCCTCAATGTTAAGAGAAAAATCCTCATTGAATTGAGTTGGAACTGCAGGGAAAACGCCCTGCCAATCGACTTTTTGTGGCATGACTAAATATTGAAACTGAAAGAGTCAATTTGCAAACCTTAACCTTCTATAAAGCAGAGTAGTTTATGGGTTGATTCTTATCTATATGATTTTCAACTTTAGGCATGGGGTATTTCAGTCCTGTTGCACAATTAAATAGAACTACTGAGTCGTCTAAAGAGATTCTACCCGATTTAAGTTCTTTTAAATAGGCAGCATATGTAGCAGCCCCTTCTGGACAGAGAAGTATGCCTTCCAGATTAGCAATTTTTTCTCGTGCGGATACTATGGCGTCGTCATCTACTGCAGTTGCAAAACCTTCAGTTTCTCTAATGCCTCTGAGTATGAGAAAGTCGCCGATTGCTACCGGGACTCTGATGCCGGAGGCAACAGTTTTAGAGTTTTCCCAATATTCAGCGTGTTCTAATCCTTCCTCATATGCCTTGACGATAGGAGCGCAACCAGTTGACTGGACAGCTACCATTCGAGGTCTTTTCTTTCCAATCCATCCTATGGATTCGAGTTCATTGAAGGCCTTCACCATTCCTATCAGGCCCGTGCCTCCTCCCGTAGGATACATGATAACATCAGGGAGTTGCCAATTTAATTGATTGGCCAGTTCAAGGCCCATGGTTTTTTTTCCTTCAATTCTGTAAGGCTCTTTAAGAGTAGATACATCGAACCAGTCCAACGAGTTGATTCCTTCACGGACAATTTTTCCACAGTCAGTGATGAGTCCATTAACAGTCCAAGTGCTTGCTCCTTGCAATGCTATCTCTCTGACATTGATTTCAGGGGTATCATCAGGACAGAAAACAAAGGCTTCGATCCCTGCTCTCTTGGCATAAGCTGCCATGGCGGCGCCTGCATTCCCGTTCGTTGGTATTGCGAGCTTATTAATTCCTAATTCCTTGGCCATGGAAACAGCCATGCATAGGCCCCGAGCCTTGAATGAACCAGTGGGAAGCCTTCCTTCGTCCTTTATGTAAACATGATTTCCAGGTAAATTAGGAGCATGCAGTAATGGAGTGAAGGATTCTCCCAGACTCACAATATTAATTTCTTCGCGGACAGGTAAGAATTCTTTATATCTCCAAAGATTTTCGGGTCTCTGGTCTAGAGTGCCTTTATCCAATGATTGAGAAAGTGCATCTAGGTCATACCTGACGAGGAGAGGAGCATGATCATCAGATAAACCAATGACTTCATTTGGTGGATATTCCTTGCCTGTCTTCGAGCATTCAAGGTGAGTGACAAAATTAAGACTTTTATTTACATCTAAATTCATAGGTTTGTTATTTTTATAGATGATTTAAGAATCAACAAGTCAGCAGATACTTAAGATTTCCGAACGTTACTTGCCTAAGTTATGATGTATGGATTAGACTAATAAGCTGCATGGGTTCGTTTCCTAGTATTTTCAATGATGTTCTTGGCCCTGTTATGCGGGGCCCTTCAAGTTCTCATAGTGCGGCCTCTCTAAGGATTGGTCGGATGGCGCGTGATTTAATGGGCTCGGAAATAACGCACGTTACCGTTGATTATGATCCGAATGGTTCTCTTGTTACTACCCACAAATCTCAGGGTTCTGATCTTGGTCTTAGTGGTGGATTGATGGGTTGGGAGACTGATGATGAGAGGCTGCCTAATTACAAAGATGAAGTAGTAAAAGCTGGGATTGAAATTGAAGTTCGTTATTTGGATTATGGTGCTGAACATCCAAATACGTATCGCTTAGCACTTAGTAGTGATAATAAGAAACACACAATGACTGCTATCTCTACGGGAGGTGGCATGATTGAGGTTCAGCAGATCGATGGGATTCCCGTAAGTATGAAAGGGGATTACTATGAAACATTGGTTTTCTTAAAAAATTCAGATGAAGGCCTATTTGGTTGGCTTAATGATGAAGGGTCTTTTGATGAAGTCGTTGTTGCTGAAATTGAGAGACTTTCAATTATTAATTTAAAGAGCAGAGATTGCCCTGATAATGATTTAATTGATGAGTTAAAGGCTCACCAATTGGTCAGTTCCGTGAGGATATTAAATCCAGTGCTCCCTGTCTTAGCTAGAAAGAACATTAATGTTCCTTTTTCTAATGTGGAGCAAATGCTCGAATACAGGAAAGACAAAGGTAAAGGAATGAGTCTTGGAGAGCTTGGCGCTATTTATGAGAGTGAACGTGCCGGAGTTAGTATTGAGGAGGTGAATCAAAGAATGCTGAATTTAGTTGAGATCATGGAACAATCTATTCGTACTGGTCTTACGGGAACTAAATACAAGGATAGGATTCTTCATTCACAGTCTCCAAATTTTGAACAAATGATGAATGCTGGAAAATTAGTTCCGGGTGATGTTCTGAATCGGATCATTCTTTATGTGTCAGCAATGATGGAGATGAAGAGTTCTATGGGGGTCATTGTGGCGGCCCCTACTGCAGGGTCATGCGGTGCTCTTCCAGGCGCTATTTTGGGTGTCTCTGATGCTTTAAATAAGACAAAAGAAGAACGGGTGGAAGCTATGTTTGCCGCTGGAATTATTGGAGTATTCATTGCTTCTGGGGCTACGTTCGCAGCTGAGGAGGCTGGCTGTATGGCTGAATGTGGTTCAGGAGCTAGCATGGCTGCCGCTGGTATTGTTTCATTAGCAGGAGGTAATTTTGAAAAACAAATGAGTGCCGCCTCAATGGCTTTGCAGAGTTCTCTTGGAATGACTTGTGATACACTTGCTAACCGAGTAGAGGCTCCGTGTCTTGGTAGAAATGTCACTGCTGCTTCAAATGCATTATCAAGCGCGAACATGGCCTTGGCCGATTATGATCATCTAGTTCCTCTCGATCAAGTAATTGAAGCGATGAAGCAGGTCGGGGAGTTAATGCCCAGAGAATTGTGTTGCACTGGACTAGGAGGCCTGGCAATTACGCCTGCTTCAAGGTTGCTTGAAAAGCAGCTTGAAGAAATAAATAAATTAACTCCCTCGATGAAGGATGAAGCAAAGGTCTAATTTACTTTGTTATTTTTTGAGTGAGGCGATTTTTTCTCGGACTAATTTTGACTGATTGTCATTAAGTACTTGCCAGCAAGCGAGTCCATTTCCAACGAGTTCATACTCGTCAAATTCCCAAACCACTTTCTTATCTTTTGTTATTTCAAAGATTTGTGGATTATTTGGTCCAGCGTGGCAGTTTCCGGCAATGTAATTTCCATTCTTCTGCTCTTGAAGGCAGGTCATCCATTTTAATTGTATGTCCGTTCCTGGAACCTGACCTTTTACTTCCCAAACCACTTCTTTTTCTGGATTCACTTCAACGATACTGTTTCCACTTCCTGAGGCGATTAGGGTGTTTCCGTTGCTCAGTCTGATGGCGCCGTAAACTCGTGTCTTAATAAGGTAATCCCAGACTATATTTCCTTGATTATCATATTCAGTTACGACACCTGGATTTTCTGAACAAACGAGCCAATTCCCTTTGGGAGTTTGACGAACCCAACGAGTGGATTGAGTGCCCCCTTTTTTGAGTGGAAATTGATGAACTAGCTTCCCGTTCTTATCAACTTCAATGATTCGGCCTACGCCACTTTCAACAATTACTGTATTGCCGTTAGCTAATCTGGCAAAAGCATGGACATCTACCCTTTTTCCTTTGTTTCCGTTACTATTGGCGCTGTCGTATTCCCATACGATTTTTTTATCCAGAGTGATTTCTTTGAGAGTTGTCCATGTGTCATGAAATAGAATGTTTCCGTTTGGAAGTAAGTGAACATCATGATGGCCGGTGTGACCTCGTTTTGGACCTGCCGTATCATATGTCCAAATTGTATCTCCTTTGGTATCGCATATGGCTAATATGTTTTTCCCATATGATGCCCCGACTAAAACAAGTCGTTCAGCTTTAACGCTGACATGAAATAATGAGAAAAATATGAGGGAGGAGAGGATAAGGCATTTTTTCATGCCTCATTCTTTCAGATCCATACGAAAATCACAAGTATGCAAATACAAAGAAAGAGAGAAGAGGAAATTGGTACCTTTAACTCATACTATTATTTAACAATCATGACTCCCTTCATGATGACCCAATGCCCGGGAAAGGTGCAAAGGTATGGATATTTTCCGGGCTTTTTTGGGGCTCTAAAACGAAGCGTATAGCTTGTATTTTGCTTTAATTGTGGAGTGGACCAAAGGACTTCATCTAGTTCTGGGACATAATTATTTTTAAGTCCATTTGTGTCCTTTGCCATTTCATTACTGGCTATTCCGACTTTTTCTAATGAGTTAGGTTTTGCAATTACAAGATTATGCATTGTTAGATCGGGGTTACTTAAGACTAATTTGACCGGTTGCTTGGCACGGACAGTAAATTCAGTTATATCGAAAAGCATTCGCTCAGGTATGCACTTGATTTGGATTTTCTTTAAACCTTTCTGCTTATCGAAATTTGCTTCCTTTGCATTTTTAGTATTTTTTCCTGCATTGAGCTGATTTCTTTTTTTGGAATTGGCTAAGAAGGACTGAACTTCTTGGTTCTGATCGTCCCAATGTTTCCGCATTGATTTGGATCCTAATGCGCTTTGAACGGCATAGCTTAGATGATTTCCCATTTCTCCTTTGGAAATACTTATCAAAGTTTTAAATGCCCATTCTGTTCCTATCCATGAACAAGCAATGGCTGCTTCGAGTCGGACCATTGCATTAAGATCATTTGCTGATTGCTTTAACAGGGTTGGAGCATTTTCACCAAGTGTCTCACTCAAATATCTTAGCTGACGAGTCGCCGCTGCTCTGGCTTGAGGAACTTCACAATTTAGGAGTTCAGTAAGCAGGTTCGTGTTTTTTTTGCCAATGCTTCGGTAAGTCCATAAAGCTTCCAACTGATGGTGGCGAAAATTAACATTATCCTTTTTTAATTCTTTAATCCATTTATCCAATTCTTCTTTTACTTTGTCTGAATCACGTTCGCGTAACTCTCTTTTTGTCCAATAACGAATCCGATACTCTTGTCGCTTTAAATTATTCAGGAGATGGGATATTGATTCCCCGCTTATTTTTACTGGTTCAGTCAATTCATGTTCTTTTGCGGTGATCCTCCATATGCGTCCAGAATGTTTATCCCTACGATCATCACGTAGGGAATATTGTGCGTGTCCCTTAATGGGGTTGTACCAATCGCATACGTATAAGGCACCTCTTGGTCCAAACTTAATATCTACTGGAATGAAACTTAAGTTCTTCGAAAAAATAATATCAGATACGTACTTTTCTTCCATGTGGTCACCAGCATCAATCCATCGGTGATATTCGACTCGGTTCGTGGGCTTGTACCTGACCTTTATGAATCCTCCTTGCATATCTTGAGGGAATGTTTCCCAGTCAATGAATTCCTGGCCACAGGTTCCTGAATAGGCTTGAATACCACTTGGTCTTGGATGTTGGGTTGGGTAGGGGGGATTTGTGGCATGGAAAGTGGAAGCGAAAACAGGATGGCTTGCAACGTGATGTCCCCACTTGTCGAAAGTTACTCCCCAAGGATTTGTGTTTGGGTAACTTCCAAAGGTTCTCAAGCGGTGCGTTTTTGGTCGATAAGAGAACCATCCAGAGTTCTTGACTCTTATGGGTCCGTAAGCAGTCTCTATTTGTGAATTTAAAAATATAGAGTCCCTAAAAATTAAATCTCCATCAGGAGTCCATACAAAATCATGAAGAGCGTGATGAGAGTCTTCGCATCCGAATCCAGTCAGCGTTCGTAATCTTAAATCGGCTTTACCGTCACCGTTAGTGTCTTTTAGAAAGGAGAAATCAGGTTCTTCTGATACGAAGACGCCACCGTTACCGAATTCGAAGCTGAGAGGTATATGTAAGTCATCAGCCCAGACGGTTGATTTGTCGGCCTTACCGTTTCCATCAGTGTCTTCCAGTATGACGATCTTATCCTTTGGTTCTTGCCCCGGATAAACGTGTGGATAAGTCGTTGAACAGGCTACCCATAGTCGCCCCTTAGAGTCCCATCGAATTTGTATTGGGCAGGCAATGTCAGGGAAATCTTCCTCAGAGGCAAAGCAATTGACTTCAAATCTAGGGTCTATCGTAAATGACTTCAGCTCTTCTGATGATTTCATCCATTTGTTTCCTCCTCTGCTCTGAGTGGTTTCAGGCATTTCAGGAACAGTCGAATCATCAATTGACGTGTCGTTTCTTTCCCCTTTGGCAATTGCCCAGATCGAACGGTCTCTATTTTCAGCCATTAACTCGAAATTTCTCATTGCCGGCAGGAAATCTAAATAGCCGTACCTGCCTTTTCTTCCTCCAGTATAATAGAAAGTATTCAGTGGCCGGTAACGTCTGAAGAACTGCCGGTTCTTTTCTATGACCATTGCCCTTACATTTTCGTTTAATGTTTTAGGACTTTCTCCGAAGGTGCCATTGAAAAGAGCTCTGGCGAATGTTCTGTAGCCTTTTTCATTAAGGTGAACACCATTGAAAGTTGAACCGACTGGATATTCTGTATTAAAAACGTCAACGAAACCGACCTTTTCAGAATTGGCCACTTCTCGCATTGCGGTAGTATAAGAGCTTATCCTTTTATTGTTCAAATCAGCTGCTTTGACACCTTCAATGTTCTGATTCCGGTTCGGAGAAATGAGGATGATTTTTGGGCCGGACTTTCCGTTATAAGCTTTGCTTTTTGTATGTTGTAGATAGTTTTGGAGTCGCGACTTGAATTCTGAAATTTTTTCTTCACCTGCAAAAGATTCATTAAATCCAAAAGCAGCAAAAATTATATCTGTTCGGTGATGTAATAAATGCTGATCAACAGATGCGAAGTTGTCAGGTCTTGGCATAAGGTCTATCTCATCAGCGGACCAGGCAAAGTTTCTTACAGCCAATTCTTTGTTTGGAAATCTCTGTTGAAGAAAAGCTTCGAAGTGTCCGAAGTGCTGAGCGCGATCAAGTAATGTGTTCCCAACGTACGCTATCCGTGATTTTGAATTAATCTTTAGCGGTAAGAGTGTTTCTACAGGCTCAATCTGTTGAGGTTTAGGTGATTTGTCTGCGAAAAGGCCATATTCCTTAAACTCATCGCCCATCAATGGATCGGAGCTCAGAAAACAAATAAGTATAAAGATAGTTTTCTTGTTCATAATAGTTGATGAATACAATCCTTTGGTCGGGGCATGACTGATTTAGTCATTGTGTATTATGAACCTTTATTTTGAGACTCTTTAGGACTTTTTGTAGAGTTTTTGCCTGCCGCTTTTTGAATCTTCCATGCGGCATTCCAACTAGTCCCGGCTCTCTGGAAACCTAATTCTTTTGTTAGTCTTTTATCAAAGTCGGGCAAGTGAGCGGCTCCATAGAATATACCCAGATTTTTCTTCCCGGATTTAATTTCTCTATCCATTACTTTTAAAGCAGTGATGTTTCGCTCTGCTACCAGTACAGAACCGTCAGGTCCTTCCATTCCACCTATCATGGATTCGATGTCGTGGAATTGTCTACCGAGAGCGAGTTTCATTCCATTAGGACCTCCTTCATCGTTGAGTAATTTAAACATGGAGGCAAAATTAAAATTATTCTTATTTTGGCTCGCTGCTTCTTCTTGAGCTTTGATTGATTTTTCTAGTAAGGATAAGAGATTCTCTCCCTTTGCTTTCTGCCTAGCTTGAAAAGTTTCAAGAGTCATGTCGGCGTGGACGAAATTTTTTGCAGTATAATCAACGTGATCGAGTTGAAAATCTAATTTCATCATCCCTCCAATGAGGAGCTGAAAGAATCTCATTGGATTTTTTTTGTTTGCTTGTAGATCTTCCTTAGTTAGTGGTTTATCCGGATCTCCTCCTACCATTTCGTAGAGTAAAGCGTCGTATTGCTTGAATTGTTCGTTAAATTGTTCGTAGTAAGCTTTGTCGGCAATATGAACTACCCCAATGAGTTCAACTTTTGTACCATCCTCATGAGTGTATTTTGCTGAAGCGGTTTCAAGGGAAGCTGAAGTCTCACTTTCGATGAAACGAATAAAATCTTTGCCTTCAGATTTAGTTTCTTTTTGTTCGTTTGTAACATTGGCCCCTTCCTTTGGAGTCTCTGATTGCAATGTTAAAATTAATGAGATTGCTATTAAGAAGCAGTAGATTTTTTTACAGAAACGCATACGTGAGCATGGTTGAATGGGTGTATCCTGTCAATCAAGTGGATTGAAATCTTATTTATTAGGCTTTTTTGTAATAAGTTTGGTCACTTGATGGTTTCTTAAGGTGCGTTATTGTTTCAAGCTATGAAACAGGTCTTCGTTATTGCATTTGCATTCGGTTTTATAAATGCGCTTTTATCTTTAAAAATTCATGCTGAAGACAAAACTAATGAATCTAAAGTGATCGAAGGAAAGAAAGAACATAAATTTACCAATCGGCTCATTAATGAAAAGTCACCGTATCTTTTGCAGCATGCTCATAATCCAGTGGATTGGTATCCTTGGGGAGAAGAAGCTTTTAACGTAGCGAAGAAAGCGCAGAAGCCCATTCTTCTGAGTGTTGGATATTCTACTTGCCATTGGTGTCATGTGATGGAGCGAGAATCATTTGAGAACGAGGAAATAGCAAAAATCATGAATGATAATTTCATTTGTGTTAAATTGGATAGAGAGGAAAGGCCAGACGTTGATAAGATTTATATGACAGCTGTTCAGGCACTTGTTGGTAGCGGGGGATGGCCTCTTAATGTATTTTTAACTCCTGACCTCAAGCCATTCTTTGGAGGAACTTATTTTCCTCCAAAGGCCGCTCCTGGCAGGGCCAGTTGGCCTGATTTATTACAGAACATTGCTAAGGTTTGGAATGATAAACGTGAAGATGTTATTAAGGATGCTAATAATATTTCCGAAAAATTGGGAGAATTTGCTAATGAGGGTAAGGGAGAAGGAGGAGTAATCGAGGAAGACGATTTTAGCAAAGGCCTAATAGAGCTCAAAAGTGGATATGACCCTATCTATGGAGGATGGGGGAAGGCACCTAAATTTCCACGCCCTAGCCAACCGATGTTTTTATTGCAATTGGGATCGAGACTCGATCCAGAAGCTATTCAACAAGTTTCTTTCACCTGCAAGAAGATGGCAGCTGGCGGTATGTATGATCAACTCGGGGGTGGTTTTTGTCGCTACTCGGTTGATGAAAAATGGTTAGTCCCACATTTCGAGAAGAT
>JASLJT010000300.1:0-3224 GCA_030747955.1 Verrucomicrobiales bacterium
TGCATGGCACCGTTGGACAGGGAACGGTGATGATGTTGTTATCATTGCCAACTTTAATAATAATCATTTTGATAACTACTGCATCGGCATGCCCCGTGACGGGAAATGGATCGAGACATTTAATTCCGACAGTTCTATTTATGGCGGTAATAATTTCGGCAATGAGGGGACCGTCACCGCTAATGGAAATTCCCAGGACAGGCTCCCTTCCTCAGCTTGCATTAAATTACCTAGGATGGGAATCGTTGTCCTTTCAAAATCACCCATCAGTTTCCCGGTCAATTTCGATGCAGATAATGATGGTATGAACGACGCGTGGGAGCGCAGGCACGGACTCGATCCGAACCAACATGCAGACGCGGCCATGGACCCGGACCATGACGGAATGAATTCATTGCAGGAATATCAGGCAGGAACGGATCCTCATGACCCAGAATCAAGATTTAAAATAACCAGACTATCTATGAATCAAATGGGGCGGCCAGCTATCCATTGGGACTCTGTTCAAAATAGAAATTACAGGATCCTCTCATCCCCTACCCTCAAATCAGGAAGTTACACTGAAATAGGAACCATCGAAGGGACCGGTGATCCCTTAACGTTCATTGACAAAAGAAATCAAAAGGAACGCCAAACGTTTTATTTGTTAGAAGTTTCTACCAAATAATTAAAGGTGATAAATCTAGGAGTTCCCTAATTTACTTGTTTTGCTTTGCAATCATTTCACCCATCGCGCTTGCGAATGAGTCTCCGAGCCTGACAAAGAAACCGCCACTTCCAAGGTAGTGATAAGGGCGATCACTGCCGACCGTGTCCCACTCATGGTAGTGCTTGGCCCATCCTTTCTGATAGACCTCATTAGAGAATAGCGAATAGTCCTTGTAACTCTCGACTGACATAACATTACCTTTAAATTCTGGCGCCTTGGCAGCTTCCCTCTGACCAAGTGAAACCTGATTCTCTCCTACCTTCTCGGCAGTGACTCCGGTCCCCAAAACTCCAATAACAAATGGCATTTTTGGAACTTTGTATTCTTTCCGTATGTCTTTAATGAAAGCGATCATATTGTTTTTATAGTTATTTCTAAAGTCAGGTGAGAACTGATCATTGAATCCCTGGAACCAAACGAATCCGGCAATCTCGTGACCTGCTTCCGGGTCATAGTCAGGATGATTTTCCTTTAGATTTCCTAGTACTTTGCGGATCGATTCGTTCATTAAACGGTAATTGAGGCTGGCATTTTTTTTGATCTGCTCTGCCTTTCCGCCGGACTTCTGCTTTTCATCGAGTTGGTATTCACCGACTGACGGTGGCCGGAAATCGTAGTTTATAGACTTACCGCCCCATGAAGTTTTAATTAAAAGAATCGGACCATCAATTTTCTCAGCGATCGAGAGACCAAAGCCGAACTCGGGGCCTAACTTTTTACCTCCACCACCATAACCAACGCCAAGCTTACCAGCCTTCTTACTACCATCCGCAATCGAATTGATATAGACCCGGTCAGAGACGACACATGACGAGTTAACCTTCTCCTTAAATGCCTCATGCACATCTTTAAATTTTTTCACCTGTGCTTCGAGCGCCGTCTTTTCGGCCCCTTCAGCCATCGCCTTAATCTTGTCGTTGGAAATTCCGCCAGTCAGCTCATCGATCTTTCTTGCCTGATTGAGCTGTCCTTCCAGTGCTTTTTTAGAAAGGCCGCTGCCTTTCTTAAATACCAGTTGGGTGAGCTTCTTGTCTCTGGCATTATCTGAATTGTACAAGGTGACAATGGTATGAGGATTCGCATGTCCGACCATATTGGACTGCCCCGCCAGAATGAATATTTTCAATTTCTCTTTGGCAATGACTGGAGCAATGATCGAAGGGATCAAAATAGCCAGAGCCAAAATAACAATTTTCTTCAATGAGTTAGTATTCATCAGTAATTCTTTCAGGTTAATGGCTGGAAAATTTTTCTCTTAGAATCGGGTCCCGGATTTCGAATCTCAAAATAATTCTTAGCCTAGTTTAATTTCAGCTTATCCTGAGCCATCACTTATATTAAATCCAGAATTAATTTGGCCAACTGGCTTGGCAGTAATCGTAGATTCTGCTTAATTCTCATCATGCACATATTGGTTCGAGCTCTTGCCTCTCTCTTCTTGTCCATTCCCGTTATTCAAGCTCAGGAATCATCGAACAGCAGCACCGTCGCCCACCCCAATCTGGTTCTCATCATTGCTGATGATATGGCCTGGGACGATTCAGCTCCTTACGGAAATAAATCCATCAAGACACCGAACCTGACACGTCTTGCCAACGAAGGCATGCGTTTTGATAATGCAATCCTGACGATCAGTTCCTGCAGCCCTAGCCGCTCCAGTATCGTGACGGGCCGCTATCCTCATCAAACCGATTCAGAAGAACTGCACTGGCCCGTCCCAGCCGATCAGATCACCTTCGTTGAGAAACTTAAAGAAAAAGGCTACTGGACCGCTGCTGCTGGAAAATGGCACCTTGGTGAAGCTATCCGTGATAGATTCGATGAAATTCGCGAAGTTGATACTTCCGGATTTCAACTCCCAAGCGGCGAAGCGGCTAAGGCCGGAAAGTTTGTCGAAACCCTCGAAGGTGAGGCTCAGAGCGGATGCGCCGACTGGATTCCACTGATGAAAGATCGCCCAAAAGGCAAACCATTCTTTCTCTGGCTCGCAGCATTAGATCCTCACCGCCCCTATCATCCAGGCATCATTGATGAGCCTTCTCGATCCGGTGAGATTAAGGTAGCCCCTTATCACCCTGACACTCCAGCGGTACGTGCTGATTATCAGCTCTATTACGACGAGATTACCCGCCTCGATAAATACGTAGGTTTGGTTCTCGATGAACTGGAGGCCCAAGGTGTCACTGAGAATACACTGGTCCTCTTCATCAGCGACAACGGAAGGCCGTTTCCCCGCGACAAGACAACTCTATACGATAGCGGAATCAAGACTCCTTGGATCGTTCGCTGGCCGAAGACTGTCAAGGCAGGCTCGACTTGCCAACGTCTCGTCAGTTCGGTCGACATCGCAAAAACCTTCATGAGCCTCGGTGGGATCAAGGATCCGGTCCCTTCCTTTGAAGGAGTCGATTTCTCCACTCTTCTCATAAACCCCAAGAAACCAATACGCGACTATGCGTTCGCGGAAAAGAACTGGCACGACTTTGAGGATCATGTCAGGGCCGTCCGCAATGAA